>PBSM01000238.1 GCA_002726245.1 Planctomycetaceae bacterium
CAACGAAACAACTAGAAAGCCGCTCCCCGCCGACCCTGTGTCGGTGGAAGCAGTGACGAGTCATGAGGTCCACCGACGCAGGGTCGGCGGGGCCTCCGTCTCAAGTTCACCGATAGTAGCCTTCCAGTCACGAGTCCACCAACACGGGGTCGGTGGTGAAATGTGGGTAAGGACAAGGCCTTGGAAGGCCATCGTACAGGTTTCATAAAAGTGCCACTTTCAACCGCGAGCAGTATATAACCAAGGGCTTGAAACGCCTTCGATTTCGCCGTTGGCCGCGTCGCGCTCTGTCCGATAGAATGAGGAGCGGCCTTCCTTGGAAGCACTCCTGCCCAAGAATCGACACGCCAATAATTTGCTCCCGTTTGGAGAAGACTGATGCTGGAAATCAGCGGAAACCGATACCGGCTGTGCGATGGAATCACGCGGCGTGATGCCTTGAAGATCGGTGCACTCGGCTTGGGCGATCTTACCTTGTCGCAGTTGTTGCGCGAAGAAGCTGTGGCTGGTATTCGGAACTCGCACAAGTCAATCATCATGATCTACATGGTCGGCGCGCCCTCGCATCAGGACATGTACGACTTGAAGATGGATGCGCCCAGCGAAATCCGTGGCGAGTTCCAACCGGCAGCGACTCCCGTGCCGGGGCTGCGGATCTGCGAACACATGCCTCGCATGGCAGCCATCATGGACAAGTGCGTTGCGCTGCGCTCGGTTCACGGCTCGCCCAACGGCGCGCACGATTCTTACATTTGCTACACCGGCCGTCCAAAGCCGAATGAGCCGACCGGCGGCTGGCCAGCGATTGGTTCGACGGTTGCGAAGTTGCAGGGGCCAACGAGTCCTGGCGTTCCTCCTTTCGTCGGCCTCGCGCCTGACGCTGGTCACCCACCGTACGGTTCACCCGGTTTGCCGGGCTTCCTGGGCGTTGGCTATGCCGCTTTCCGACCATCAGGCCCGGGGAAAGACGACATGACGCTGACAGCTATCTCGGGCGATCGACTTTCGGATCGCAAGACGTTGCTGGAGACTGTCGATCGGTTCCGTCGCGACACCGATGCGAGTGGTGTGCTCGAAGGCTTAGACGCGATCAACGAGCAGGCTTTCAGTATCCTCACTTCGAGTAAGCTCGCGAACGCACTGGATCTGTCGAAAGAAGACCCCAAGACTCGCGAGCGATACGGGAAAGGTGATGCGAAGCGTTTCGGTGATGGAGCACCTCGAAACCTGGAGCACTTCCTGATGGCTCGGCGATTGGTCGAAGCTGGTGCTCGCGTCGTGACATTGAACTTTGGTCGTTGGGATTTCCACAGCAACAACTTCGGCGGGTTAAAAGGCACACACTTGCCGATGTTCGATCAGGGCTTGTCCGCGCTCATCGAAGACCTGCACGAACGAGGCTTGGACAAGGACGTCGCGGTTTGTGCATGGGGCGAGTTTGGCCGCACGCCGAGAATCAATAAGACGGCAGGCCGCGATCATTGGCCGCAAGTCGGTGGCGGGTTGCTCGCGGGCGGCGGCTTCCGAACGGGGCACGCTGTTGGAGCGACCGATCGGCTGGGAGCCTCGATCGCCGAGCGTCCTGTTCATTTCGGCGAGGTCCACGCGTCGCTGTATCGGTTCTTGGGGATCGACGCCAACCGAACCGCGGTAAGCGACTTGGCTGGTCGTCCGCGGCCCCTTGTCGATGACTATGCTCCGATGCCCGAACTCTCCTGATCAGTGGATGGACTCTGCGAGCCACAACCCTGACTTCCGCCGGGCTCTCGACCGGCTTCTAGAGTCGCTAACTGCCGAAGGCTACATGAAGGTGGAGACCTTTCGGGTTTATCTCGATGTCGAAGCAGGTGTGCTGGCTGCCGAGAATCGTCGTGATCCGGATGATTAGCCCTCTACATTTGCAGAATAGAGGGCGATATTCGGGCGGTGGCTGGCGAACAGACCGATATAGTATGCCGTTCCGTGCTGTATTCTCGCATCTGAATCGGCTATCATTCCGAATGCTTGGCGTAGTCGTGTAGGTTCTTGCGCAGAGGTCACAGTTTCCGCTCAAAAGAGGAATAGTTATGGGTACGGCAGGTACGGCAATCTTGGTGGGTGTCGGAATCTTCGTCGTCATCTTCTTGGGTATCCTTGGAATCGTTGCCATGGCCTATGGCAAGATCTGGTTCCAGGCGTACATGTCCAGTGCCGATATCAGTTTGCTTAGCCTGATTGGTATGGGCTTCCGGCAAGTCAATCCTCGCATCATTGTGGCGGCGAAGATCATGGCTGGCCAAGCTGGCCTCGACATCGGTCGGCGTGCCGGCATCAGCACTTCGCGACTTGAAGCTCACTTTCTTGCTGGTGGCAACGTGATGAATGTCATCAACGCGATCATCGCGGCTCACCGCGCCGGCATCGACTTGGACTTTGACCGCGCCGCCGCGATCGACCTCGCGGGACGCGACGTCTTGGATGCCGTGCGAACCAGCGTTCACCCCAAAGTCATCGACTGTCCCGATCCACGCCGCAGTGGCAAGACAACACTCAGCGCGATCTCGAAGAATGGTGTCGAGTTGCGGATTCGGGCTCGAGTGACAGTCCGCACGAATCTCGAACAGTTGATCGGCGGTGCGACCGAAGAGACGATCATCGCTCGCGTTGGAGAGGGCATTATTACTTCGATCGGTTCTGCCAACACTCACCTCGAAGTCCTCGAAAACCCCGACCGAATCTCTCGCGCTGTGTTAGGACGTGGTCTTGATGCACATACCGCCTTCGAAATCGTCTCGATCGACATCGCGGACATCGACGTCGGCGAGAACATTGGTGCTCGCTTGCAGGCGGACCAGGCTGAAGCTGACACACGTGTTGCCCGCGCCGAAGCGGAGCAGCGTCGTGCCGAAGCCGTCGCCACCGAGCAAGAGATGAAAGCCAATGTCGCCGAGAACCGAGCACGCCTCGTGCTGGCCGAAGCCGAAGTGCCTCAAGCGATGGCCGAAGCTTTCCGCCGAGGCAGCATCTACACCAACAGCACCAACGCGTAGCGCGCTCACGTACTTCGTTTGAACAAGTCGCAACGCGACGGCGACCCTGGCCGACTCAACGAAGTGGTCTCAAACCAGGAACGAATCCATGAGTGCCTTCTTGTTGGCAATGATCATCTCCGCCGATCCCACAGACGACCAAACGAAGCTGCTGAAGGTCTTCAACGAAGAGTTTGTCGCGATTACTCCCGGCGAGGGTAAGTACCCAAAAGCCTTTACGATGGGCAGCCAAGGTGGGCCTGAGTCAGAACGCCCCGGGCACGAAGTCACCTTCACTTACAGCTTCGCGATCGCCAAATACGAGGTCCCGCAAAACCTCTGGCAAGCGGTGATGGGTGACAACCCGTCGAAGTGGAAAGGACCTCGCAATTCTGTCGAAATGCTCTCCTTCGACGAAGCCGAGAGCTTCTGCAAGAAGGCGACTGAGCTGATGCGGGCCGCCAAGCTCATCAAAGAAAACCAAGTGATTCGGCTGCCGACTGAAGCGGAGTGGGAATACACGGCACGGGCCGGTACGAAGACGCGCTACTCTTTCGGCGATGACGAGAAGGATCTCGACGCTTACGGCTGGCACACGGGTAACGCTTCTGGCAACGATCCTCCAGTTGGAGCGAAGAAACCCAATGCTTGGGGCTTGTATGATGTGCATGGGTATCTGTGGGAGTGGTGTACCGATTCGGCAACGGACTCGTACGCGAAGGCACCGACCGATGGCAGCGCCGACAACCAAGGCGACGCGAAGAAACGCATTCTGCGCAGTGGCAGTTGGAGGGACAAGGCTGACAAACTCACCAGCTCCTTCCGTATGCCTGCTCCCAAGGAGACGCGCGACGACGCCGTTGGATTGCGGTGCGTGCTGGCCGAAGCACGCTAGAGACCAGCGTTGCAACCGCCAGATCCGTCACTTCCCGCAGCCGGCGCGTCCGAGAGGTGCATGATTCTCGTTCATCATCCTCGCTCTGCGTACCCAGTTCGCCACTGGCAGCTACCGTTGCATAGAGTCCAAGCTATCAACGGAGGAATCAAATGTTTCACGAAGCCCTCTCGTCCGCGGGAAACGATCTAAGTGCAACGCTTGCGGCTGAAGATGCTCACTATGCGGTTAACCGAATGGAAGACCAGTCCCTTCGCATGGAAGCGGACATCGAGAGACTGTTGTTGCTTAGCGAAGCACTCTGGAACATTCTGAAAGAACAACACGGATACAAAGACGACGAACTCGTGCGTCGCGTGTTGGAGGTTGATAGCCGTGACGGTCGGATTGACGGCCGAGTCGCACACCGACCGCCGGAGGACTGTCCGCATTGCGATCGACCGGTTCCAAACGGTCGGCGGTACTGCCTTTACTGTGGCCAACCCGTTCCCGTGAATCTGTTTGCTCGTTAGCTCGTTGTAGGTCACTTTCGCCGAAAGTGACTTCCGCCGAGCCAAAACCAGCGGTCTTCGAGGTCACGCTCGGCGGTTTTCGAGTTCACGCTCGGCGAGCGTGAACTACTTATGCCGCCTCTCTTTTTTTGGCTGTGGATTGATGTTCGCCTCGTAGTTTGGTTCGAAATCAGGAAGGTTCGACTCGGCTTCACGACCCATTCTCGCGAAGCTCTCGTGTCGTTCGCGAATCCTAGCTTCTTCCGCGGCTCGACGCTTTGTGTCGCTGTCTCCGCCGGTCAACAGGGCATAGATCGAGGCAGCGACAAGCAGCCCGCCACCGGAAACGAAACTCAATAGCAGCATCTGTGACGTTTTCTTCTCGCCGCTCTTTTGTGATTTGCCTGGCGAAGAAGCAGTTGCGAGTTTTGCTGAATTGGCGGTGGCCGGCCGCTTCTTTGTTGTCTTCTTTCTATCTGTGGCTTTTGCAGCAGAAGAGGCACCGGTGTCGATCGCGAATGTTGGTACAGCGGACGCGGGTATCTTGTTAGCTCCCGGCGTTTGTATTGGCGGTGATAGCTCGGCCGTCAGATGCTCGTCGTAGGCCATCCTCGACGCATCATCGAGCAGGCAGAGGCGCGCGGCTGCGATCTCGTTCAACAGTTTCTGAGATTCTTTCGCGTGCGGCCCCGTGGCGACGTCTTGTAGAAAGGCCGCGATCCGATCGACAGAAGCTTCGATGACGTCCGGATCCGATTCGTAAAGATCTAGCGATAAGAGCCGATAATGATTCGGTGGCTGATATTGAGGCGATATGCCGAGCCACTTGTGATAGGGATCGAAGTCGGACATGAAGCTAGTTCAGTTGGGCACGGGACACAACCTCTCAACAGGCCAGCCTAACCGATCCCTTTCAGAAAATCATCCAGCGCCTCGTCACCAGTCCCTCGGTCGGACGAGGGCGGGGGGCCAGGTTCTGTCTCGCCAGCAGAAGTTTGTAAGTCGATACTCGGAGCATCTTCGTCTATTGCGAGTGCGTCCTCATCGTCGTCGAGTAGATGTGGAATCTCATCGACATCGACCGGTTCGTCTGGGACGCGGTTCTCCTCGATTACCAGCCCCGTCGCAAGCCGCTCACTCCAAGCGTCTAACTGCTCGCGAGACATACCGACAGCACGCTTGATCATCGTTTGGGCATCGCACGATGCCGTCGGTAGTTCGGCGCGAACCGCCAAGCGGCCATCCGTTTCGTATTTGAAAATGACCTTCACTGGCGTGCCCTGCGGCAAGTCGCTTGGAAGCCCTTCCACAACACACTTGCCGATGGGTGTGGCGCCTTGGCCAGCGTCCGTTCCCCCTTCTACGATTCTAACGGCAACGCTCTTTTGACCCTGCTTCGCAGTTGCGAACAAGCTTGCTCGCTTGCATGGCAACGGCGAGTTTCTGGGAATCATGATGTGTCGTCGAGGACGCTTCGTCGTCGGTTCGACGCCCATCACACCCAGGTCATGTGAGCTAACGTTCTGGACGGCAAACGACTGCTCGACGCCGCTGCCGCCCGCGATCAACATTCCCGCGTAGATCGCTGCCCCATGTGCTACTGCTTCATCAGGTGAAAGCGATCGATCGACTCTCAAGCCGGACTCCTGCTCGAGCATCGCTTGGACCATTGGCATCCGCGTTGAACCACCAACGAGCAACAAGCGAGTTAGATCTGACCAATTCATCCGAGCGTCTTTGAGCAGCCGCTTGACCGTCATCCGGGTCCGATCGAGCAAGCCAGCAGTGCGCTTTTCGAAGTCGCCACGAGTTAGGTTGAGCTGCAGCCGCTTGCCTTCATGAGCGAATCGAATGTTCGCTTCGTTACGAGCCGTCAGCGTATGCTTCACACGATTCGCTTCGTCAAGCAAGCTCTCCGACGCAACGGGGTCACCGCTCAGATCGATACTGTGTTCCTCTCGAAATCGATCGCTCACAATACCGGTGATGCGCTGGTCCCAATCAATGCCGCCGAGATGAACGTCGCCCGAGGTCGCAATCGCGTTGAAGTGTCGCCCTTCGATTTCCATCAACGTGACGTCGAACGTGCCGCCGCCAAGATCGTAGACCAAAACGCGTTCCCGATCATGGGCTTCGCCAGCCGCCGACAGAAAGCCTTGCTGAACGCCGTACGCGATCGCCGCCGCGGTTGGTTCGTTGATGATGTCGAGGACGTTGATACCAGAGAGTCGCCCCGCATCCTGCGTCGCTTTTCGGCGAGGCTCGTTGAAGTAGGCAAGTACGGTAACCACAGCCTCCCGGACTGGTCCGATTCGCAGTTCAGCGTCTTGTCGAAGTTTCTTTAGAATCAGCGCCTGAATGACTTCCGGTGGTAGTTGATTACCGAGAATAGATTTGTGGTAGAAGCCTTCTCCCATATCGCGCTTCGCAAAGCGTGCGACACGATCGGGCTCGAACTCCGCGGCATTGATCGCTTCGCGTCCAACGATAGTGCCGCTCTTGTCGAAGAAAACGACGCTTGGTGTTGTTAGCTCGCCTTCGTTATTAGCAAGCGTGGCCGGATTTCCATCGCGATCGAGATGCGCAACAACGGAAAAAGTTGTCCCCAAGTCGATTCCAACCGAGGGTTCTGTTTGCTGGCCCATGGACGAACTCTACTATCTCTGCTCCACCGAACGTATTAACGACTATTATTATTCCACGATTGGTTTGCGTTAGCTAGAAGGATGTGCGGCGGCGAGCTGATGTTGAGCGGCGTTCGTGATGAAAGCTAGTGGCAAGACACGACGGACGTTTGGACTTGACGACGAACGACCAAGAGCGGTTATAGAGCGGGTCTCTTGTAAGGCTATACGGGTGTGGTGGTCGAGCGATTCTTTATGACACTTCCGAGAGGACGGATAGATACACAGGGAGTTCCACCCACATGGTTATAAAGAATCGGTGGACCACCACAGGACTGAAAATCCGTGTGTCGGCGGTTCGACGCCGCCCCCGACCATTCTTCTTTCCTGCCGCGCGCGGTGACCCCCCGGTCACCCGACTCAATCGTTCAAGTCAACATCAGTGCTCTGACTTGACGTATCTTCGGCCTGTTCGGTTGTGTCGTCGCCATCCTCGCGTGGGACCCGGACGATCGCCGCCAACTTGTCGTCACCGCCCATGCTCATAATGCGAACGCCTTGAGTATTGCGACCGATCACGCCGATCTCTCGAGCTGCGATGCGCTGGATCTTGCCTCCGGCGGTCATCATCATCAACTCATCATCATTGGTCACGCGAGTGATTCCAACGACTTTGCCATTACGAGCCGTGGTCTTGATATCACGCAAGCCCTTCCCGCCGCGTCGCTGCGTTCGATAGCGAGCGCCTGAGCTCACTTCGTCATCAGTCACAGAAGGCTCTACATCGGCGGTGTCTACGTCATTGCCAGTATCATCGGCGAGCTTCGTCGAAGTACCAAAGCTGGTTCGCTTGCCGTAACCGTTCTCACAAGCTGTTAGGAGCGTTGACTCGGGATCAGCGACGACCATACCAACAAGGTCATCATCACGCCCGAGCGCGATCCCCTTCACACCGGACGTATTACGTCCCATCGGCCGAGCATCGGACTCACCAAAACGAATCGCCATCCCATTGGCCGTCGAAAGCACGACCTCGTCTCCGGCCTTCGTCACGACCACATCGACCAACTCGTCATCGTCGCGCAGCTTGATCGCAATGATGCCGCCGGAGCGAGGCCGGCTGTAAGCCTCCAACGGCGTCTTCTTCACCAGACCCTTGCTGGTTGCCATCATTAAGAAGTGATCAGGCAGATTGAAGTCGCGCACAGCACGACAATCGGCGATCTTCTCGCCTTCGTCGAGATTGAGCAAGTTGACGATCGCACGTCCCTTCGCCTCGCGAGCCAGTTGCGGAACGCCATAGACCTTCTGCCAATAGACTCGCCCTTTGTTCGTAAAGAACAGCAGGTAGGCGTGCGTGCTCGCAACGAAAAGGTGTTCGATGGGATCTTCTTCGTCCGTCTTCGCACCCTTCAGACCCTTGCCGCCGCGTCGTTGGGCGCGATAAGCGCTCGCGGGAGTACGCTTGATGTACCCTTGATGACTGATGGAGACAACCATCGTCTCTTCGGTAATCAAGTCCTCCATGTCGATGTCGCCGAGTTCCTCGCCGGTAATCTCGGTGCGACGGTCTTCGCCGAAACGTTTCCGGACCTCCTGCAAGTCGCTCTTGACGATCGCCAGGATGTTCTCGTCATCGGAGAGGATACGCAGATACTCAGAGATTTCTTCCAGCAGCTTGCGATGCTCGTCGCCCAGTTTCTCTTGCTCCAAATTGACCAACTGGCCAAGCGTCATCCTTAGGATCGCGTCGGCCTGGACCGCGGTCAGTGCGTACGCATCGGCCTCGCCGCGTTCCTCTTGGAATAGTCGAAAACCTTCATCGCCTAGCGCTCGCTGCATCATCGCGGCGGGACACTCGACTCCCATCAAACTGGTCTTCGCTTCAACCTGCGTTCGCGACGCGCGGATAATCTTGATGATTTCGTCAATGTTCGCCAGAGCCAACAACAGCCCTTCCACCGTATGCTTGCGGCGGCGAGCCTTTGCCAACAGGAACTGTGTCCGCCGCCGAATCACGGTCAAGCGATGGCGGATAAACTCCTGGAGCATCTCCTTGATGTTCAGCGTTCGCGGCTTGCCATCGACCAACGCCAGGAAAATCAGCGAGAAGGTGTCCTGGAGCGGCGAGAACTGATAGAGCTGATTCAGGACAACATCTGGATCGCCGCCACGTTTGACGTCAATCACCAAACGAACCGGTTCTTTGAGATCGCTTTCGTCGCGGATTCCAGAGATGTCCTTGATCTTGTCGCCATTCACCAGCGCGGCGATCCGCTCGATCACGCGATCACGGAACTGTTGATAAGGGATTTCGGTGACAACGATGCGATGGCGATTCTTCGTGTGCTCTTCGATGCGGGCGCGTGCCCGAACAACGACTGTTCCGCGACCTGTGTAGAAACCTCGGCGAATGCCGCTGCGACCGCAGATCACGCCGCCGGTTGGAAAATCCGGCCCTTTGACGATCTCCATCAACTCGTCGATCGAGACTTCGGGCTCATCAATGATTCGGATCGTGGCATCACAGATCTCACGCAAGTTGTGCGGAGGAATCGACGTCGCCATCCCGACAGCGATACCGGACGCTCCGTTGACCAACAGGTTTGGGAACTTGGACGGCAGGACGCTTGGCTCTGTGTTCCGTTCGTCATAGGTCGGGACGAAGTCAACTGTGTCGAGCTTCAGATCGTCCAGCATCGTCGCTGCGACGGCCGAGAGTCTGGCTTCGGTATACCGCATCGCAGCCGGCGGCAGTCCGGCAATCGAGCCGAAATTCCCCTGTTTGTCGATCAGCACATGACGCATGTTCCACTCTTGGGCCATGCGGACGAGCGTGGGATAAATGACACTCTCACCGTGCGGATGATAGTTACCACTCGTGTCGCCCGAGATCTTCGCGCACTTCACGCGCCCCGAAGCCGGTCCGAGATTGAGATCATTCATCGCGACGAGGACGCGGCGTTGTGAAGGCTTCAATCCGTCGCGTACGTCGGGCAAAGCTCGACTGACAATCACGCTCATCGCGTACGTCAGATAGCTTTCCTTCAGCTCATCTTCGATTGGCAGGTCGATCAGGCGGGTGCCAGAGCCAGCGCCGTTGGTCGGTGAATCTTCAGGGTCGTCAGGCAGGGTGGAATCGATCGACAACGTGAATCCTTTCGGTCCGGAAGCACTCAGGCAAAGCTATGCGTTCCACGGCGAGTTTTGCCTTCACAGACAGCCAGAATCGCCGGATTGCGAAACCGCACAGTTTAACATTTTCATGGGTCACCAACAACCGGCCACGCGCGATTTGACGCTTCGCAAGTCCGCTAATCACAAATAGTTGCAACGACACTCCAGCCTAACATTGGGTGCTGCACGCCGCTGGTCGCGATCGATGGGATGGACAGCTCGGCAGAACCTGATGAGAGCACCCTTCCAACTGCCGGCAAGCCATCCTGGCAATGAAAGAATGAGCGGTTTGCCGATCAAAGCGTCAACCAGCGATCACGAGCCGCGACATCCCAACGTTCCACGAGCTTGCCACCGGTGATGATGAAGGCTTGCTTGTGTAATGCGGACGTGGGGCAGGTGTGCCGTGGGATGGCAAGTAGTTCGTCCCCCGGCTGGTACTTCTCGGCATCTGCGGTCTGTACAACGAGATGCTCTTCGTTCTGAAGGACGAGTTGGGCGTCAGGGATGTCGGGAAAGGCAACTCGACGATCAGCAGGTGGGTCGGAGGCTACCGCCTTGTAGCCTAGATCGAACGTGACGCGATCGGCCGTCGGTCGGCTAATGACTCGCGTCAACAAAAGCGACGCCGGTTGGAAGTCGAGATCGGGGAACATCTGGCCGTAGCCAATATCGTGAAAGGCGCACGTGCCGGGGCTCACTTCAATCGCCGGATCGTTGATCGATGCGTAGACCGGAAACGATCCCGTTCCGCCAGCAACGATGCGCGGCACGGGCAATCCGCTCGCAACCAGTCTGTCACGCAAGCCCGCAGTTTGATCCCAGCACTCCATGACCGCAGTCCTACGCTCTGCCAAATCGGTTTGATGATTCTGGCCGTCGTAAAGATGAAGCCCGCCGGGGACCAATCCGGCAGTGTCGGCAATCAGCCGGTAAAGTTTCTCCGCGTTCGCGTCCGCTGCGACTCCGGTTCGATGCTGCCCGGTGTCGAGATCGAGCAGCACTTCGATCGTCGTTCCCGCCGCGGACATCGCTTCACCGAGCAATCGAATCGGGTCGGCATGATCAGCCGTGACGGAGAAACGGATTTGCGGATACTGTTGACGGAACTTGACGGCTCGCGCGATGTTCGGTCCGACCAGGCTATACGCTAAGAACACATCGGTCGCACCGCCGGCGATCACCATCTCGGCTTCCGCAAACGTCGCGGTCTTGTGTTTCGTGACGCCCTTCGCGACTTGCATCTCGATGATCTGGCGCATCTTGTGCGTCTTGCAGTGCGGACGCAGCCGCGACGGGTCGCCGGCGATCCGAACCATCTTTGCGACGTTCTCTTCGAGGATTTCCCGGAAGACAACGAGCCCAGGCGAAATGATCTCAGAAGTGTCTTCGATGTTGTAGCGAGCGTCCATGTGACGGTCTGCCTTTGTGCGAGTGCTTTCGATGGTTGACGCCCGGATCGTATAGCGCCGCAAGGCTGGTCGCAATCTGCCTACGATAGCCCCAGGGTCCAAATGGAATTCGGGTGAATTTGTATAAACTTTGAAATCGATTCGTCCCCTCCGAGCAAGCTCGGAGGGGACGAAGTCGTAGAAAGCGTAAAACTTCAATGTGAACGCATCCTTAGCCAAATTCCGGTTGGTGCTAGGTCCGCCAATGCGCTAGCTCGCGATCGACAGCGTTTTCAAGCCCGCACGGCCGGTGCCGAGGGAGATGGACCGCACGAATCAGGATCGCCCATTCGTGCTCTTGCATTAATTCGTGCGGTTTAGATTTCCAGTATTCTGGTGATCGCTGGCCCACCATACACCGCGCCGCCGGTGATGATGTGAACGTTGTCGAGAGGACGCGTCTCGCCCGCACCGTGCGTGTGTCCGCAGAGCACGGTCAGTTTTCGATCGGGACGATCTCGCATGATCTCTAGGATAGTACTACCCATCATCTGACAGACAAAATGCGGAGCCCAGTTGTCATCAGAGACTTGTCCTTCGTGCCAGCAGGCATCTCGCATCGGAGGGACATGCGTCAGCAGAAACACGTGTTCGAATCGTTCGAGAGCCGTCGGCAAGACATCTCGAATGTGGCTGGCTGCCTCGTCGCCTAGTTGATTCAACATGGGACGTCGATCAACTTCGTAATGACCTGCCAACTCGGCGATCAAGGCGTAGTCACTGAGAAACACATCAGAGTTCTCATAGTCGCCTGACCTTCCATCGGCCCAACCGTCATGGCCGACGAGTCCGATCGATGAAGTCAAGGCGATTGGCTCCGAGTGCGTCAGGTAACACAAACGATCATGCTCGCCGCACAAGTCTCGCATCGCATCGCGCACGACGGGGATTGAGCTTCGATAGAAGTCATGATTGCCGAGCACAAAGTAGATCGGTTTCGCAACACGATTCGCAATACGAGACAAGTACTCTGCGACATCTCGCGACTCACCAATGTCTCCACCGATCAAAACCGCGTCGGGCGATTCGGCGTTGATCTCCGCAAGCAACTGATCGACGATCGCCGACTCGACGAAGTTGAGATGAATGTCGGTAAGCCAGACGATACGTTTCACTACGAGCTCACGTGAGGATCTGTTTCGCCGGGCCGCCGTTGTCTTGCACATAACGAGGGACCGCGTATCCCGGAAGAAGCTTTCTCAGTTCCGCAATCAACTCGCGCCCGCGTTCGACAGGTACTTCGAAATGAGCCGCACCGGACACGCGATCCAGTTGGTGCAAGTAATATGGCATAACGCGCAGATCGACGATCCGCCGGGAAAGCTCGGCCAGTACGCTTGCGTCGTCGTTCACGCCGCGAAGCAAGACGGATTGATTGAGTGTCGGAATCCCAGCATCCACCAGACGGGAAAGCGAGCGCGCGACAGAACCTTCAAGCTCGCGGGGATGATTGGCATGGACTACGATCACCGGTGTCAGACGGGACCGGGTTAGCAGGTCCAGCAACTCGTTCGTCACGCGCTCAGGAATCACGATGGGCAGGCGCGAGTGAACTCGCAGCCTCCGCAAGTGCGGGATCTCCGCCAACGCCGCGACGAGCTTTGCGAGCTGCGAATCGACAACCGTCAGCGGATCGCCACCACTCAGAATCACCTCGTCGATCGAAGCGTCTTCGGCGATGTGTTGCAACGCGGGCTGCCATGCTTCGAGCGACTGTGGGGCTTCGTCGTAAGGAAAGTGTCGCCGGAAGCAGTATCGGCAGTGGATGGGGCAAGCTCCGGTCACCATAAGCAACGCCCGGCCGCGGTACTTGTGGATCAAGCCCGGCTGCTGATGGGCAGCCGAGTCGGAGACGGGATCGCGCGTAAAGCTTTCCCTCTCGTCGAGTTCGTCCGCGATCGGAAGCACCTGCCGCAGCAACGGGTCACGCGGATTGCCAAGCTCGATCTTCGCCAGATAATCGGGCGTCACGAACAGCGGGAAATCGCTTACTGCACGCTCCGCCGCCGTTTGCAGGTCGTCAGGCAAATCGAGCCGGCGGCATAGCTCGCCGGGGTCGCGAATCGCTTCTTTCATCGCTTCCTGCCAGCGAGGCCTGACGTTGCTAGTGGCGCGGACAGGATTCGGATTGGAAGCTACAATTGCCATCATTCACCTGCGAGTGCATTGGAGTCCCGCCTTCAGGCGGCTTCGCCAAGGGCCAGAACAGGCTGATCCGCCTGAAGGCGGAACTCCAACAAGAGAATAACGCCAGTAGAAACGAAAACGAAGTAGGGACAACGACGTGGCAACTTACAAGACGAGCGAATTCAAGAAGGGACTGAAAGTTCTGATCGACAACGAGCCATATCAGGTGATCGAATCAACCTTCCGCAAACCCGGCAAAGGGAATGCCATTTATACGCTCCGGATGAGGAACTTGGTTCGCGGGACGATGCTCGAGAGGAACTACAAAGGTGGCGAATCTATCGAAGGGGCGGACGTTCACGAAACGGAAGCACAATACCTTTACCGGCAGGCCGACACGTTCGTCTTCATGGACACGGCAAGTTACGAGCAGTACGAGCTGGGCGAAGCACAGATCGGCGACGACTGGAAATTCCTCAAGGAAAGTATGCCGTGCTCGCTGGTGCTTTGGAACAACAACCCGATCACGATCGCATTGCCCAACCACATCGAAGTGGAAGTTATCGAGTGTGAGCCTGGCGCGAAAGGCGATACGGCGACCAACGTGACGAAGCCGGCGAAGGTCGAGACCGGTGCTGAGTTCCTTGTGCCGATCTTTATCAAGCAAGGTAACATCATCAAGATCGACACGCGCACCGGCGACTACGTGGAGCGTGTCAGTAACTGAGGGCCAGCCGTTCGTGACTGCCTCGGACTCGACTGACGATCAACGCTCGTTCGCGCCAACGGCTTCATGGGAGAATCTGCGTCTCCGCGCCGATCTGTTGAAGCGTTTACGAAAGTTCTTCGAGCAGCGAGACTTTCTGGAAGTCGAGACGCCGCTCTTGTCGGCTGACTCGGTCATCGATCGGCATCTCGACCCGATACCCGTCACTTTATTTGACGATCCACGCCGGCCGACCGTTGGTCAGCCGATGTGGCTGCAAACTTCTCCTGAATTCGGGATGAAGCGGCTGCTGGCGTCAGGCGCGGAGCGAATCTATCAAGTGACACGGGCGTTTCGCGGTGCTGAACGCGGGCGTCAACACAACCCTGAGTTCACGATCGTCGAATGGTATCGCGTCGGCGATTCGATGTCTGAAGGAATTGCCTTGTTGGCAGACTTCGCCAAAGAGATGTTAAAGGTCGAGAAGGTTGAAACGATCAGCTACCAAGAGGCTTTTGAACAACATGTGGGAATCGATCCGCACACAGCGAGCCTCGAAGAAATCGCGATCGACGGCAAGCATCACATAGATGGCTTACCTTCCAGGTACCGTGGCGATGACCGCAACGATTGGCTGAACTTCCTATTAGCCATCTTCGTCGAGCCGAACCTTGGCGTCGAATGCCCGCAGATCTTGTACGACTATCCGGCCGAACAGGCTGCGTTGGCTCGAGTTCGCGACGATGATCCGCCAGTTGCGGAGAGGTTTGAGCTGTACGTGAACGGCGTCGAATTAGCCAACGGCTATCATGAGTTACTCGACGGGGATGTATTACGTCAGCGAAATCGGCTTACCAACCAACAACGCGACCGAGAGCGCAAGTACATGCTACCGGAAGCGAGCCTCCTACTAGACGCGATGGATGCGGGCCTGCCTGCCTGTGCCGGTGTCGCACTCGGCTTCGATCGATTGGTGATGGTCGCGGCAGGCGCGAAGAGTATCGACGAAGTCCTCGCCTTTCCGATCGATCGAGCTTAGCAATTGTAGGCGCGGCACTCCCAGGCGAGGAACGCTTTGTCGCGGACAGACGCCGCCACGGAGTGTTGGGGCTACATTAGGCCAACGGCCCGTCGCCCTCGCACGCGAAATGGTCGTGCAACTGCATCACGGAATCGACTTCTGGGTGTACCGACGCGGAGCCGAAATCACCGATCTTGGCACACGTGGAGTAGGACTTCGCTTGTTCCTCGTATCTACTCTGCCACTCGCGATATCTCTGCTCGACCTCCGCATTGGTGAACGGGAACTTCGCCGGTGGATCTCCGGCTCCGCAACGCCACGGTTTTGGCGAAATCCTGGCGCGGTAACACGCTTGAATCTGGCAAAGCTTGACGTATCTCGGGTCGGAACCAAACTGCTGCAACAACCGGTTCGACTCGTCGGACGCGGAGTCGTAAGTCCGGCTCCTGACAAGACAGCGGAAGCCATTCTTCGTCCGATAGACTCGCACGCCAAGGCTGCGATCGCTCGCGACGATCTCTTCGATGCGAGCGATAATCTGCTCATCCTGGGTGGGCGTCTTCTTGCCAAACAGCTTGCCCAGCAATCCGCCAATCGAGATGCCTTCATCTTGATAGTCGATATCGGCGAAGAAGACGTGCCACGTGTTGAGAACAAGTGATCCATAGGCGTTTCGCGTAATAACCGCGGTTGGCTGTTTGTCATGCTCGAACTCGCGAATGAGCTCTTCACGGACTGGCCGATCCTCGTAGAGGTAGAGAACGGGCGGACCGCCACGTTCGATCGAGTCAGCAAGCTTCTTCGCTCTGACGCTAGCATCCGCCAGGGCCGCTTCGACGCTTTCGTTCGAGCAACCGAAGCATTCGACTGACATTCCCTTCGGACCTCTCTCGGCTGCGGCTTTTGCCCAGTAGCGATAGATCTTCATGACATTTCGCCTCTTCATCGCAGATCGAACCGCGGCGATTGTAGCATTTTGGTGGCGGCATCGAAGCGCCTGCACTAGGGCAGTCGTATCGTTCGGCCCAAGAATTCGGCAAGTTTGCCTAAACCTAACAACCGCTACATCCGATTAAATCAGTACCGTTGCGCCGAACGGTTCGCGCCTTCGGCGGCACCTGTGCCCGAAGAAAAAGTGAATACGTGAGCCTCATGGAGTCTGAGAAATGCGAATGACAAAATGCGATGTCCAGTGGATTCTTCTCTTCGTGTTCGCTGGGCTGCTTGCGCAGCCTGTCTTCGCCTCCAACCCGGCCATCTCCGACGCTTCGCTTCAGGATGGTGGAGTGCTGTTCGGTCAACTTGTCGATCAACAGGGAATCCCGCGAAAGGCCGTTCAAGTCGTACTGCGACAGGGCCAGCACGTGGTTGCCGCTACAAAAACGGATTCGCTCGGGCGATTCTCGATAAGTGGCTTACGCGCCGGTGTATACCAGATCGAAACTGCTCAAGGTGAGAAGGTCTATCGGCTTTGGTCGCCGACAACGGCTCCGCCCGCGGCGCAACAAAACATTCTGATGGTCACCGCGAATGATGTCGTGCGCGGCCAAATCGACCTGAGTACATACGGCCCGGCGGTTCGTGGTGCTATCGCGGGCGGATTGATCACGGGCCTCACCTACTGGGCCTTGGACCACAATGACGAAGGCAGCTAGTTGACGAATTAAAACTTACCGGCTCTCGAAAGCCGGGAACGCTGTAGACTTCGATGTATACCATCGTGTTCGTTGATGACATATTCGCGTGGCGCTGCAACGGCACTATTTGTTCCGGCAATCCACATCGATGCAGCAACGCGGCAGTCGTTCACCTGACGAGAGGGTGATTGCCGAGAGCGTTCAGCAGCACTCGGCGGTCAACAGTCCGAAATGATCGTCAACCGCGAGCATGAGGACGATTGGAATCAGCTCCCAACAGCGATTAAGCAACCGCTCGGTTCGCTGATACATCTCGTACCCGTGGTTACTGAGCGTTTCTCCCAGCGCACACAAGATCACAATCCGTGCAACCTTGCTGCTCGCTTCGTACTCCCGCTCTTGCAACTCGCGTTGGACGATTGTGTGAAAGGACCATGCGTCGATGTGCCACTCCTCAAGCCCTCCGCACATGTACTCAATGACTTTGCCAATCTGGTCACCGGGAAGTGAGAGCACCGCCGAGAAGTACTGGTCGCAATACTGGCAAAAGAACTGACTGAAGCCTGCATCCTGAGTCCGCAAGTCCGTCCACTCTTCGCTGGTCACTGGTGGCTCGATCAAAAGCATGGCTAGCACCTGGCCAAGCGTCTACCGTGTCGTCGGTCAGACCCGCGCTGGGTTGTCTATGGAATTATACGCACGCCGCGACATGGAGGCTTCGGGAATCCAAGCCATGCTCTTACTGACTGGCACGCCACGTGCTCCATGATTGCATGGGCGCTGTGCGCGCTTTCAACGGAGGTGAACTATGAACACCAAAGACAAAATGTTTCAGATCGAATGTCAAAGCGGCACGCTCATCGTGACGCCACAATCGAATCTCGGCGAGTGTGACTTCGAACGTATCGAAACCGAGGCGACGGCCGTGCTCCGAATGCTTGACGCCGGTGAGGTCAAAAATGTTGTGATGGACTTCTGCGACACCAACTATTTTGGCTCCACGGTCCTCAGCTACTTTGTCAAGATTTGGAAGCGAGTCAATGAACACGGCGGCCACATGGCATTCTGCAACCTTTCGCCGCTGGAACGTGAAACGCTGGCCATAACGCACCTGGATCATCTGTGGTCAGTTCGCGATTTTCGCGAGGAAGCGATGGCCGCCGTAGACTGGTCTCAGTTGAGTTCCACTTAGCAGTGACCAGGAAACTACTGTCGTCTCTCAGTCGGCACGCGCTAGCGTCCGGTTCTCATGGGAACCGTGGGAAAACGCCCGGCGGCTGATGAATGCGACAGTTATTGATCGGGCAACGCTAACTCAACATCATCTCAATGGCCTTTCGAACGGCGTTCCGCCACTCATCGGCCAGCGAGTCGTGCCAGTTGTCGTGGTGAAACTCAGCTAAGACGGCAAGCAAGGTGTCTTCAAACGCCTCGTAGTGCGCGCGTGCGATACCCCGAGCCGTGTGCCGCTCACCGATCGCTCTCAGGTAGTCGCGGTGAGATCGCCTTGGCTGGTGATGATGCTGTACGACGAGTTGCAAGGCCATCGTCAACATCGCCGCCTGGTGCTGCATGTTGACGCCGTGAAAGAAGGGTTCCAAGTCTGGGTAGCGATCAAGCAGCGTCCAATAGAACCGACCAGCGAAGTGCTCGCAGCCAGTGTCGAGCACTTCGTTCAAGCTGGTTTCGAGATCCAGCATCGTTCTGGTGTCGCTGCCGTTTGCCATTTTGGAATGGTTGTTGAAACAGAAGAAGTGGTCGTATTCGGTTCATCATTGGAAGAAGAAAACGGCTGTGGACTTGGCGAGTGCTGAGCTTGTCTCCTCGAAGCAACGGCTATGTACAAAACGACACGGCGACTATTGCCAAGCAAACACCGACGGTCACAATTGTCAGCAGGATGCCGGTCACAGCGCGCCAGGCGCTGGAATCCTCGTGCAGTTGTTGTTCACGCGTTTGCTCGCTGAACGTGTTTGTCTAAGTGGGATGGCCCCGTTCCACAGCGTTCATGTTCGTTCTCCTCGATAGGTTTGTTATTCAAAGAATCATCACCGACGAGCTGGACAGAAGGTGGTTGTCGCAATGGCGATCCAAGCGAAGTGCTAGGACAACGGGCGTTGGCAGCACCGGCGATGACTTGTAGGCGCCGCAAACACTGTGCCATGCTACCGATCGCATAGAAGTCCTGGACTTATCGCCGTTAGCTGTGCGTTACCGCGCGCTGCACGCGACAAACCGCTCAGTTGACACTACGACTGACTTGCATTTTGGTACGATGATTGCGTTGAAGAGAAGGAGAAATGCGATGGCATGCGTCCACCTTCGAAAGCTGTATCAACTGTGCCAGGAAGATGGCCTGCGGATCAGTAGCTCCGACTTGATCCACTTCGTCTGCGACAAATGCGGTGTGAAGGATGTCTGCCCCTCGACGATCGTCGATATCCAGGACAGCGACAATGACGAGTCGGCAGCAGGCGACGAAGCGGTTTAGTCAGGCGACCGTATCGCAACAGCGCCGAGATGCCTTGTTGCACAATTCCGATAGAAGCCGAGTGTTCGTTTGGTCTCGATTCGCATCATCCGATCATCTCACTGCAAGGCATCCCCAGCTC
>PBSM01000239.1 GCA_002726245.1 Planctomycetaceae bacterium
AAATGTATCTGTGTTAAAAAGTCCGGAGACCGTCCTCAAGTTCAAACTCTTTCAGGGACGGCTTGCGGTTAAACGGGGAAGTTATTTCGGGACTATTCCTAATACGAGTGGCATCCCGATGATCGACGAGCAAGCTTCAAACGCATATGCACTCGTCATAGCAGTCTGTATAGCAAGGCGGAGCGACGAGAGTCGTCAGAGATGACGTCACCCAGCCTTTTTGCGGAGCGTCTCCGAAGGCGGGCGGGATGGAATCTGCTTTGTCGGTTTCATCGGAAGGTTCTCATGGGGAGATTGACTCGTGCCGACCGGCACGAGGTCCCAAACCAGACCGCATAGCTGAAGTCCCATCAGCGTGAGATAGGTGACATCCGGTTCCCACCACTTGTGGCCATGCGCGGCGGCTCGTTGATCGGCGTGATGATTGTTATGCCATCCGTCGCCGTTGCTGATCAGCCCGATCAACAGGCTGTTGCGAGACTGGTCGCGAGTTTCGTAGTTTCGGTAGCCCCACACATGCCCGATCGAATTGACGCTCCATGTGATGTGCCAGACCAAAACCGTGCGGAGGAACACACCCCAAACGAGTAAACTCAGACCAAATTGCACACCGGCGGTCAACGATCCTTCAGGTCCAAGCCAACCGATCCCAAATCCCACCAGATAGAAGAGCACCGCTTGCGTCACGTATAGCCAGAGCCACAGGACGTTGCGTTCAAGACGCAAGTAGAACGGATCACGAAAGATGTCTCTCGCATAATTGTCGTACGTCGCCGCGTTGCTGAACTGAGGATTCTCGACGAACACCCAGCCCATGTGTCCCCAAAAAAACGAGATCAGCGGTGAATGCGGGTCGCCATCTTCATCACTGTATTGATGATGGGCGCGGTGAGTCGCGACAAACTGTCCGGGCGTCTTTTGCAGACAGCACACGCCCAGCACGGCTAGCAAGTGCTCAAACCACAGCGGGCACTTGTAGCTTCGGTGCGACAAGAGGCGATGAAAGCAGGCGTTGATTCCGAGCGTGCCAAACACGTAGACACCCACGGCCGCTAGCACGACGCCTGTCCAACTGAACAACCACTGACTGAGCACCGCTAACGCTGCCACATGGACGCCGGTCACCACCGCTATCGCCATCCAGTCAAGCCTCCGCCGTTTCGTGCGACCAGTTGCCATAAGACATTCTCTTTCCGGCATTACGCGATGCCTTGCCCCACAAGGTTTACCTACCAAATACTCGGCCTTGCCCCCCGCAAGGTTTACCTACCAAATACTCGGCCTTGCCCCCCGCAAGGTTTACGTACCAAATACTCGGTCTTGCCGCGACCCCGATTTGTGGAACGCCCGTCCCCGCGCCCCGTTCGGATATTTGGCCAATAAGGCCAATGAACCGGCCCCGGCTGATTATCTGCGGCCGGTACCGTTTTGAGCTGGCGTCCATTTTGAATGTCCCAAGTTCGCCAAACACTCGCACCTGAGTCGAATTCTCGCGGTCTGCAATTAGGCTGGAAACTAGTGGCCTTTCCCTTCTATCCGCACCTCGTTGCGAGTGGTCCCATGAACAAGAAGATTCGCTTTTTGCTCGTTCTGTTAGTAGGTATCGCCTTCAACGCGACGGAAGTTGTCGCTGCTGACGCGAAACCCGAAGAACTTCCTCTCGCGAATGACGGACGGATCATTACGTATCGCCGAGTCCCGATCAACGAGACGCTGCCGCAACTCGGCGCTCGGTTGTACGACAAGGTTGACTATGAGTTGCGTCTACAGAAGCTTGACTCCGAGATCAAACTGACAAGAGCACGCCTCGATACACAGCGCGAGCGCAGCTACGTCTACGACAAGCACTTTGGTCGCACACCCGCGTTGTTTCTCACACGGCAAAACGCGCACCTCGCCGAGTTCGTGAGCGAATTGCGCCTGAAGGAGCTTCGCAAGGAAAAACAGCTCTTGCTGCGCCACCGCCGAGACAAAGTCCGTTATCGACACTTGATCCTTGAGCAAGGTGACGTCGAGTTAGATATTAACGAATAGGGTGACTTTGTCGGGAGTTCTAAGTGTGCACGCGCTTTCTGTAGGCACGCCCGTTTTTGATTCGTCAAAAACGAGCTTTCCGTGACGCGAACGTTCGGCGTTCACCGAACGATAACAAGAGGTAGCGTTTACCGCCGCCTTCATGTTTCACGGACGCTCTTGGAAGGATCCGATCGATGACACGACCAATCGCACTTCTTGTGCTCATTATTGCCAGTGCCAGTGGCCTCTCGACAGTCACCGCCGATCAGACCCGTTCCTGGAGATTCTCTGAGACACCAACCCAGTTCGATGTTGGTGACGCGTTGCTCCGCGGACAAGATGGCCGGTACACGCCGGGCACGCTGTTCCAGTGGAGCCAGGGGAACAGCTTCGGTGGCGGCCCTGATCTGAACGAGCCTCTGGTCACCGATCGCCCCGACTTCACGGAGGCTGGATCCACCGTCGGCCGCGGAGTGGCACAGATCGAGTTTGGGTACACGTATACCTTGAACGATGATGCTGGAATGCGGGACGTCAGCCACTCTGTCGGCGAACCACTATTGCGTCACGGGATTCTCGCCGAATGGTTGGAACTGCGAATCGGACTCTTTCCCGTCAGTGCTAACTCCGCGACTGGTGCAGCGAGAACAAGCACGTCAGGACTGGAGGATCTGTATCTCGGTCTGAAGATCGGCCTGACTCCGCAAGAGAGCTTGCTGCCAGAGATGGCTATCATTCCCCAGATGACCGTTCCGACAGGAAGCACCGCATTCACGAACGATGAAGTGTTGCCGGGAGCGAACTGGAACTATGCCTGGGAAGTCAACGACTTTATCTCGACAGGTGGTAGTTCGCAATTCAATCGTTCTCGCGACGAGACGACTCTCGACACCTACACTGAGTTTGCGCAGTCGTGGACCGTCGCTTATTCGCTGAGCGATCGCGTGGGAGCCTATGCAGAGTGGTATGGGCTGATGCCTAATGGTGCAGCAACGGCAAGACCTGAACACTACTTCAACGGCGGTTTCACCTACCTCCTCTGCGACAACATGCAGTTTGACATCCGAGCCGGCGTTGGTCTGAATGATGTTGCCGACGACTACTTCGTTGGGACGGGCTTGTCGATTCGATTCCCGTAGGTGATCGGCGTCACCTCGCCTACGGCTACGGGTTAAACGACTGATGGAATGCGACTCATGCATGCTAGTCTCAATCAAAGTGGCGCTGTCCAATTAGTCAGGGGGCCGGCAGCAAGGAAAAACGCCCGCGAGCATTCGCGGGCGTTTGGATTAAGTGTCGTTGAAAGTCGCTTGCTCAGGGCGATCTACGTCCCACCATGAACGATCCATTGTCGGCGACGTTGAGGAGAGGAGCGAAGTAATCGACATCGTAGGCGCTTCGGGCACCAGGATACCAGACCAAGCTGATCGCGACGTTCCACGACTCTTCAGCGTGACCTGGTCGAGGGGCCGCGCCAGTGGCCTGTTCCGGGATGAGGTACGTGAAACCTGTTTCGATGGCGAAGTCACATGTCAGCGGCAAGCTGAGGTCGGCTCCGATAAGTCCGTCGCTTTCACCGGTGAAGCCAGCATAGAGACGAGCCTGTCCACCTTCGCACTGCGAGAGACGATGTCGGTAGAAGAAGGCATAGAGATCGGTGCCCTCGAACGTCTCGTTTCCATTCATGTTCACGTTCGCTGCATTAAACTGCGATAGCGTCGTGTCCTCGTTCGTGCTGGCGGTGAACCAGAAACCCAGTTCGTGGGCACAAGGGAACACCCAACTGACTTCCGATCGAAGCTGCACAACGTCGTAGTCGGCGTACCAATCATCCGAGAGGTAATCGATAACGACACCACCTTGCAAACCCCAATCGACTCGACGGTAAAGACCGCCCGTCAGGAACAATTGATGACGCGTCTCGTCCGTGAATTCGGCACCTGAGAAGTTGCTGTGTGTTGCGTTCAGACCAACCTGCATGCCCAAGGCCCCACCAAAGCAAGGCAGGGGTGCTCCCCAGTTGATTCCCTCGTGGAACCCAAAGCTACCGCTCTCACCTCGATTGACTGGCCCCGTAAAGCCGTGGACGCCAGAACGCACCTCGATGTTGTCGAAGCAAATCTGTGGGCAAGGAATCGTGACACACTCCGAACAACCTTTTCCACCGCAACAGTCTTTCTGGACGATGCCGCCTTTGAAATCGCCCTCATAGTAGATCTCGCCTTGAATCGCATCGGCCAGATCACCACCGATGATGTTGGTATCGATAGTCGGCTCCTCGGCGAGCACGCGATGTTCATGCACCGTAACCCCGTGCGTGCCTTGTTCTTGTCTGGGGCGATAGGCTGGTCGGATGTGACTCGCGAGTTGCAGGCCCGTCGGCTTGATTGCGGCAGGAGCGGAGCCCGACCTTGCTTCGGAAGTCGCTTCGGGCGAAGAGGCACGTCGCACCGGAGACGAATCGCTTCTGCTAGCGTTTCTCAACGGATTTGGTTTCGTCGTTTGGCCTAGCACCGGAGCTACCAGGAAGCCAGCGGCCAACGCGAAAGTAAGCAGACTAATCGTCCGACGCGGTGAGGTGTGCATGATGCATCCTTCTTCAATTCGCTACTGCGAGACCAAACACGAGCGAGAATCTCGTCGTAGGCGTGAGTATCGGATGCTGCGTAATCGGAACTTTCGTTAAAACCAGAATAATCCGTAGAGTCGGCTGAATTTGCCTATTTTACAGTCACGACTTGACGTCTCGACTGTCACGAACTTCTTACGGTTTCTCTACTTTCACACCGCGCAACTCGATGCTGTCCCAATCTCCGGTGTCGTCGAAGGATCCGATTCCGATCTGCCCCCTGGCGAATGTCGTGTCATTGGCCTCCATGATCGGCGTTTCCATGTCGTCGAAGAAGACCGCGATCGATCCGTCTTTCGCATGCCGCCGAATGCGCACGTGATGCCACTGGTCATCCCAGTTCGTTCCAGGCGTCGTCTTGGACGAGATCTTCGTTCGAGGCTTGTCGTTCACAATAAAGATCTGATTAGCGTGATCGTCTGTTTTCTTGCCAAGGTGAACGTAGTAGAAATGCGCGGGATCCTGATAGCCGAAGAAGAGGCAAACGTCCCGATGACCATAGTCTTCATGCGTGCTCAGCACCTTGGCGTCGAGGAGGAAGTCGCTGGCGTAGACGTCTTTCAGAAGAGAGATATTGTACGGGCTTCGATGAGGCGGCTCGTACTTGCTCCGTTTCTTGAACTGACTATAGACCGTCCGCTCGCCGTCTTTCTTCACTTTCCACGCGGTTGAGTCCGTCGGCTGCCAGCGTTCTGCACCCCTTTCAAAGTTCTCGGACACGAGCAATGGCAGCTTGGGCGATTCGGCGGATGTCCTGCCGCCTAGAAGCAATCCGCTAGTCATGAGAAGCGTGGCAACTGTCTTGTGCATAGTTTCTCCTTCGAGAATCGCGATCGATGCGTTTTCTGCCTGTCGGCTGATGGTCAGATCCCCTCTTTTACACGTTGGCTAAGGTGTGTGCAACAAAGGAGGAGAGATAGGTCGGCAGCGTAGTTAGTCCAAACTCTGCCGGTCGCTGTGAGTTTGTCAGTCGAAACGAAAGTTCTATTTATTCCCACCGTCCAGGTTCGATTAATCCTAGCGGCGGAAATGATTATGCCCGTCGCTACGCGGCCACGGTGAGGATGGCCGGAGCGGGGTTAGGATTTACGAACCGGAGACAGAACATGAAGTTCGCTACGCTGACATTAACTCTTGTCGGGGCATTGCTGGCAGGGATGCCAGGCACAAGTCTGGCTGGCGGCCCTCGAGGTTTGTTCGACTCGCACTGTGGCTGTGCCACTCAGAAAGGTGTTGCCCAGAAGGGGCACGTTGTACAAAAAGGCACGTGCGCTCAGAAGGGCTGTGCGCAAAAGGGTTGTTCGTCGGGAAGTTGCGCCCAGAAAGGAACGATATTCCAGAAGGGGCACGTGTTTCAGAAGGGGCACATAGCTCAGAAGGGCTGCGGCAGCAAAGGCGGCTGCGGCTTGTGCAGCCTCTGTATTCCTAACGTCATTCCTGCAGTCCTGCATGGAATCGACAGTCTGTTGAACAAGATATTCTGCTGCAGCTCGTGCGGTGCAACGAAAGGTTGTGGCTGCGGAGCACCGCTGGTCGCGCAGAAAGGTAACGCACAAAAGGGAGTCTCCCAGAAGGGAAGCTCTTGTGGCTGTGGTAAGTCTTACGGAACTGGTCGCGTCGCTCCTCCCAATCCGTTCGTTGACGACGAATTGCAAGCTCCGCCGGTTCCTGACAGCGAAGCGCGCAACCAACGTCTGTGGGATCTCCCAAGGCAAGTGAGCAGCCGTGCTCGCACGACGACGAGCACGCGTTCGATCGTGAAGACGTCTTCGGCAAAGAGCGAACCAAGAGCGTTTTCGGTTCAAGTCGCTCAGCCGATCGCGAAAAAGCGAGAACGGAAGTCCTTGGCCGCGCCTGCCCCAGTCATCAAAACGAGCAACCAGACTTCATCCGGGTTGCGAATTCCGAAGAACCCGCTTCGTGGTGCGTAGCGTGGAAACGCGGTCACGCATCCAGGGCCTGATCTAAGTCAGCGCGGAGGTCATCGGAATCCTCCAAGCCGACAGAGATCCGAATTAACTCGTCGCTAATCCCGTGAGCAAGCCGGTCGGCAGCGTCGTAACTCGCATGCGACATCGACGCTGGCTGTTCAATTAATGACTCAACGGCCCCCAAGCTGACCGCCAATTGAAAGAGCTTTGTCGATTCAACAACCCGTTTGGCCTTGGCAAAGTCACCGTCAACTTCAAAACTCAGCATCGCACCAAACCCGCCATCCATTTGCCGAAGCGCGATGTCATGGCCCGGGTGCGACGGCAGACCGGGATACAACACTCGACGAATGCGACGATCTGCGTTTAAGAACTCGGCAAGACGTTGTGCGGTGTCGCACTGCTCACGCACTCGAATGGCAAGTGTCTTGATTCCGCGAGCGATCAGAAACGCATCGAAAGGACTGAGCACGGCCCCCGTGGCGTTTTGGATGAAGTACAACCGTTCGTACAGCGATTCATCGGCCACGATGATGGCTCCGCCCAACGCATCGCTGTGTCCGCCCAAGTACTTCGTGGCCGAATGCATCACCATGTCGATGCCAAGTTCCAGCGGACGTGTCAGCACAGGCGTGGCGAATGTGTTGTCAATCGCCGTCAGAATGCCATGCCGTTTCGCAACTTCGACACACGCCGCCAAGTCGGTGATCGACATGAGCGGATTGCCGGGCGACTCGAGCCACAACAACTTGGTTTGCGGCGTGATGGCTGCTTCCAAGGCATCTGGGTCCTTTGCCGACACTAGCGAGACCGTGACGTTAGTACGATCCACGACCTTATGTAGGAGACGATAAGTACCTCCATAGATGTCCGACCCGGCGACGATGTGGTCCCCAGAACCCAGCAGCATCGTCACACAGTGGGTCGCCGCCATGCCGGATGAAAAGGCGAGAGCGTTACAACCCGATTCGAGCGACGCCAAAGTAGTTTCCAGGTTTTTTCGCGTCGGATTCCCGCTTCTCGAATAGTCGAACTCTCGCCATTCTCCGGCATGGTGCTGGACGTAGGTCGAAGCAACATGGATCGGTGGCACGACCGCGCCGGTCTGTGGATCGCGTTCATTGCCGATGTGGATCGCTTTCGTTCGGAACTTCATGCTTCCAGCGCCTGTTCCAAGTCAGCGATCAGATCTTCTTTATTTTCGATTCCGCATGAATAGCGAACCATGTTGTCTAGGATTCCGAACTGACGCCGCTCTTCCGGCGTACACTCGTAGTAGCTCATGACCAGTGGCTGCTCGATGAGCGATTCGACTCCGCCCAAGCTGGGTGCGATTCGAGGAATTCCTACGGCATCAACGATGTTCGCCGTCGTACGCCAGTCGGCGTCCTTCACCAAGAATGTCACCAACCCGCCAAAGCCCTTCATCGTTCGAGTCGCGACTTCGTGATACGGATGCGACTCCAGGCCAGGATAGTAGACCTGCTCAACGCGAGGGTGCTGTTCGAGGAACTCAGCGACCGCTTGACCGTTCGCGTTCTGTCGCTGCATGCGAAGCTCGAAAGTCTTCAAGCCGCGTTCTAACAAGTACATGTTGTGAGGCGAGTTGATCGCACCCATGATCCCGCGAAGATTGCGCACCGGTGCCATCTGTTCTTCGCCACCAATGATCACGCCCGCGAGTAGATCGTTGTGACCACCCAGGTACTTTGTGGCAGAGTGAAGTACGTAGTCGATGCCGTACTCAATCGGCTGGGCGTTGAAAGGCGTTGCCAGGGTCGCGTCGATCAGTGTCTCGACGTGATACTGTTTTCCGATTTCTGCGAAGCGTTCGAGATCGACGATGCTGAGATGTGGATTCGTCGGCGATTCGCTCACCAGCAAACGCGTGTTGTCATCGATAGCCGACTCCATGGCATCGTAATCGCAGGCTTTGACCTGTCGCGTGACCACACCGAACCGAGACAGATGTTTCGCACAGAATTCGCGGCTGCGGTGATAGCATTCGTCAAAGAAGATGACTTCGTCACCGGCATTCAGCTTGGCCATCAGCAAGCCAACCATGGCAGCCATCCCGCTGGAAAACAACAACGCCTCTTCACCACCTTCGAGCGCCGCTAGCTTTCGCTCGACAACCTTCTCGCCAGGATTGCCGTAGCGGCCGTACTCTTCGCGAGGCTGTTTTTGTTCGATGAAATCGATGATCGCCTGCGTGTTCGGAAACGTGAACGTTGCCGCGCAGACAATCGGATCGGTAATCGAATCGACCACCTTTCGTCGAGCTTCGCCCGCATGCACGGCGAGCGTAGACGAGCCGGGGCTCTTGTTATCCGAGGCGACCGAAGATTGAGTTCGCATTGGAATCGCTCCGCACTACAACTGAAGTCGTTGGACCAAAACAACAGATTCGGGGATTCGCGAAGCCATCCAAGCAATAAAAAACGCCGCGTTTGCCATCCATTGGCCAACTGCGGCGGTTTTAATGGCTCTTTAGCAGATAAGGCTGCAAGCGGCCGCAAATCCCTGTGGTTACCAAATGATTGTAATAGTACCGAGTCAGTGAAGCAACACCCTGTCTTCCGACAATCGCGTTTTTCAGCGGCTTCCCGCTCAGAACTCAAGTTCATCGAAGGCGCGTTTGCCGATGCGAAGCGGGACGTAGGTGGCGATGCCTCCGAGAAAAAGCATCAACAGCACGCCGACGATGACGCTGCCCGGCGTACCGAGTCCGATGAGCCCGCCGAAGAACGGATGCAATGTATACGATCCATCCGCTAACCACGAGGTCTCGGCCCAAAAGAAAGATGGAACCGCTGAGAGCGAGACCACAACAATAATGTAGAGGGCGCTAAGAATCAAGTTGAGTGTGCCACCGAAGCCCGCGGCGATCTTGGACGGTGACGGCTCGCGAAGGTTGGGCAAACGGGCACCCAAGCCAACCGCCATCGCTGACAGACCAACGCACAGAACCCAGCAGGTGAGTTGATGGACGACAGCAACAAGTGGGAGTCGGGTCGCGATCTTCAGGCTGATGTCGCTGGCCAGCACGAGCAGCGAACACGGAACAATCGCTCCGGCACAAGCGAACCAGAACTTACCCCATAACACCATGTCACGACGGATCGGAGCCGTTCCCAAGATCCAGAACCGGCGCCCCTCGAGGCTGATCATGGGGAAGATGAATCGCGTCGTGAACGTGGACAGAATCAAGCCAACGACCGCGACATTCAAGAAGCTAATCACCGTCACCCACTGCTCGAGTGTGTCGCCATAGTCAAATCGTCTCACGTTGAAGAAGTAAAACATCAAAAGGCTGAAGAAAATCAGGAACTGCGACCACTGCACTGGGTCGCGGCGAAACAGCCGCAGGTCTTTAATGATGAAGATGCGTAGCGAAGCCGGGAACCGCCTGCAGAGCGTCATGACTAGTCGATCCACCCAACTGACGTGACTGCGACGCTTCGATCTAGTCAGACCTTGCAACTCACTAAACGAGATCCGAAAGGCCCGCTTGGCGACGCCGGCGAGAACGACTTGCAGCAATAGGGCATTGGAACTGAGAACTGCGAGAAAGTAGAGACTCTCGCGCCAGGCAGGTCTTTCGCCTTCGCCCGTCGTCGGATGTGCGGCTTCGAGCAACCCAGTGCTAAGCCACCAACTGGGAAGCAAACGCTGTTCGGAGAACTCCAGACGCGACAGTACATCTTGAAACCAAGTAGGAGTCATCAGATCGCGGTTCTGGTAGGCGAGCACATGCCATCCGAAGAAGAGGCCAGCACCGATCGCGACGACCGCCAGCATCACGAGGGCATGAACGCGCGCTGTCGGCAGCAATCGCACGATGGCCAAGCAAGCGATCGCACCCAGCCCCGCTGGAATCAAGACGAAAGCTACCATGAAGGGCGCAAGCAGCGCGTAGTAATACCACGGCGAGTCTGCCATCACGCCGTAAGCAATGAGCATCGGGCTGCCAAGTAATACAAACCCCCAGCAACTGAAGAAGACAGCTTCGTGGAATTTGTGCAGGACAATCCGTTCGGGGCTGGCCGGAGTTGTTAGGAGGAATCTGACCTCTTCAGTCTTAAACAGGTTGCCATACAAGATGATTCCCGACGAGAAGAGGAGCATCGCCGTCAGCGCCAAGAAAAAGACGTTGAAAATTGCGTGTACAAACTGTGTCCGCATCCCAACATGATGCAGGCCGGTATAGATAAAATGAAAACCCTGAAAGAAGATCAAAAACAACCCGAGCCAGAGAATCAGACTGGCGAGCGTGATCGATGCCAATCGCATCCGCATCGAAACCATCGCGACGCGCGTCATCGACAGGAATCGGCGAAGCCGCAGGCCCCAAAAGGTGCGAGATTCCGCCCTCGGCAGCAACGGCTGCCTCGGCTGAGGAACGTTCAGTGCGAGATCGGCATGCGCCATAGGATTCACGCCTGTGATACGTACGCCTCTGGTTCTTCTTCGGTCAAAGCCAGGAAGAGTTGTTCGAGTGTGTCGTTGCTAGCGAGCTGCTGCCGGAGTTCCTCAACCGTGCCCAGAAAAAGGAGCTGGCCGTTCGTAATCACGCCAATGCGGTCGGCGATCTCTTCCGCGACAGCGAGCGTATGGGTCGACATGAAGATCGTCGCACCCGCTTCAACGCGACTTCGGAAAAGATCTTTGACCAATCGCATGCTGCGAGGATCGAGCCCGACCATCGGCTCATCGACCACCAGAACTTCCGGATCGTGCAGCAAGGCCGATGCGAAGACCAAACGCTGCTTCATGCCGTGCGAATAGCTTTCGGCCAGGTGATCGACGAAGATCTCCAAGCCGAAGTCGTTTATCTGACGCGCGACACTCGCATCGGCGATTGCTCGCGGCAGCCCGTACAACTCCGCAATAAAGTGCAGAAACTCGCGGCCTGTTAGCTTGTCGTAAAGATACGGCTCGTCAGGCACGTACCCGGTCCGCAGGTTTGCCTCCCGAGTTTCCTTGCCAACGTCATAGCCGGCGACACGGACCAGGCCCGAGGTTGGTTGAAGCAGTCCGACCATCATCTTAATTGTCGTGGTCTTTCCCGCTCCATTTGGTCCGAGGAACGCGAACAGCTCGCCGCGCGGGATGTGCAGGTCGAGTTCCGACACGGCAGTCTTGCTACCGTAGCAGCGCGTGACTTGTTCGATATCAATCATGTCTCTTCTCGTATTTCAGTTCGGCCAAAGTCGATCTCGGATCTCGTCGAGCCGGTCACCACGTGAGCGGGCCTCCGATTCAGTCAGCCTTTCGAACGCCATCTCAAGACCCGAGAAGCTCACCTCTTGGCGAAGGATCACGCCGTCCGAACGCCTTACCCACTCTCGGCTAAGCGGCTGGCGGGTCGCGTGAACTCCCGAGCCGGCGTCTGCCCGATAAACGACAACAAATGCTTCGACATCTTCTCCACCCCACAGGAAATACAGGTCCGACTCCACTTCAGCCTGCAGGATCTGAACGGGGCTGTTCGGTGGGAAGGCACGAAACACTGGGATCGTCCACGTTTGACCAAGATGCAAATCACGGAGTTCCGGACGCGGCGAGAGAGAACCTTCGACGAGTGCTTCTGGCGGTAACTCGACGGTTTGCCGAAAGATCTCACTCGAAGTCGAACCGCCGGTGGACATCTGGGCAACGATCATCAACTTGCCATCATTACGAAGTACTCCCCGCAACTTCAGAAAGTTGTTCATCTCGCCGAGGTCGATCGTCGTATCGAACGCCGCCAGACGCTTCTCGTCATCGAATCGCATCCGAGTCGCAACCAGCATATTGAGTTCGAGTCCTCGACTATCCTGCAGCATCGGCTGAATGACCGCCGACATGGGACCAAGCAGCTCCGACAGCAACGCTTCCAAGGGAAGGTCCTCGAATTCAACATACGAAAGGCGATCGGTTTGGCCGTGAGGCCTCGCGACCGTTCGACTGGTGGCATAGCCGATCGTGCGCTGGCCCCATCGCAGCTTCCAGGCTTCAGGCAGTTGATCTTCAGCAGGAGTCTCCAGCGCGCTCGAGTAGTCCGGCGGATCGCCATCCAGAAGTGGGGGCACCACCTTCTCTGCGAGCAGCCAAGCCATCGTGATGGCCCAAAAGACAATCACGACTCTGGTGAACAAACGCCCAAACATGGGATGAGACTTACGCTGAAGGGCTGTTCCGTGATGACATGAACACGTCCGGCAATATTCTACTCCAAACCGGCCCCGGAAGGCATCAAACGGTTCCTACTAGTGCCACAGATTGGAACTAACCTTGATTGGAAAGCATATACGGTTTCCTTACCCACACTCCCCACCGACCCCGCGTCGGTGGAAGTGTGACTGAAGGCTACTCGCGATGAACGATGGAGACAGGCCCCGCCGACCCTGCGTCGCCGGACCTCATGACGAGTCATGGCTTCCACCGACACAGGGTCGGAGGAGGCCGAAATGTGAGTCAAGCTGAACCTTGTTTCCCAATCAAGGTTATTTCAAGGTCACGGCACTAGCACTTCGTCTCGACTTAGCTTTCGGGTAGGCCGTAGCGAAAGTCGCCAAGACTTTCGGCCAATACCGGGAAGAGCCGAAGCTCTTGGCGAGCTTCGCTAC
>PBSM01000240.1 GCA_002726245.1 Planctomycetaceae bacterium
ACAACATTGGCGAGCAACTTTTGCTACGCCGCATTCACAGGAGAATCGTTTTACTTTCTTGCTCGCTCTTTCATAGTATCGGAGGAGTGCGCGTCTTCCCGCTCCCGAAACGCGCGCCTCCGGCTTGCGGTTAAACGAAATGCTCAGATTCTCACCGGCCACGGTATATCTTGGCCCGTGGTCGTATTGCCGAGCGTTTATGGCTCCTCAGCCCCCGGACGCTAAGTCGCAGTTGTCTCTGCCGCGAACACTCGGTCATACGATTCGAGCGCGATTCCGTCCAGATACTCCGCCATCGCGCGATAAGCCGCTCGCCGCTCGCCCCATTGCTGGCAACGCGGAACCTGTTCAAGCCAGTCGCAAAGATGAATCCAACACAAATCGTCGAAGTCCTCGCGCGACAGCTCAACTGGCTCGTTCGTGATGCGATCCGTCATCAGCAGAGCGCCCGTTCCGCCTTCAGAAAGTTGTTGCTGGGCCAGCGCGTCGAATGACGACCGGTACATGGCACAGTTCAGATACGCCAGCCGCTCGGCCCGCTCGCCGATCATATCGCGGAGCTCACCGCGACGTTCCAGCGGCAATGCAAAGCCTTGGAACTTCTGAGTTCCGTAGATCGAATGGAACATTCCGCCATAGCACACTTCCTCACCGCATCCCCATTGTTTCAGATCGCTTTGTACAGCGATGAGGTGTCCGAGATACGTCTTCTCGGTGTGGGCGATTTGCTCTAAGCCCAGATCGACGAGAAAGTTCGTGCAGTCTTTGTAGACAACAGCCATTGCGTTTCCTCCGTGCTCCGTACAATCCAGCCAACTAGCGCGCGGCGGGATCTGTTGGCAGATTCTTTGGTTTGACTTCGCGGTAAGCTTCGCTCGCCAACAGCTTACTAACTTGCTCTAGGAAGGGAAAGCGATGCTGTTGAAGGTTGGCTTGCGTGAACAACTGGGCGAAAAACTGGCTGCGGTTCGGAATCGAAATTCGGCCGTGATCGCTAACTTTATCGAGCAGGACGTAGTTGGATCGTACCAAGTCGAGGACGCCTTCCTCGCGGCGTGTGATTTCTTTGTTGATTAGCTCGGCGAGGAACGCATCCTTGGGTTTGCTACTGCCGGTCTGCGTCGCGGTGATCGTAGGCAGGTTGCCGCAAACTTCTTTGAGCAGCCTCCGTATGCGAGTGTCGCCGCTAAGAGCGACGTGATCGAATTCGTGCAGCAGAAGTTGCGTCTCCCAGATGCCGACATGATGGAAAGCAAGCGGCATTTGAACGACATGCCGCACCGTGATCTCTAGTTGAATGTCTGTCACCGTGAGTGCGACTTGACGAGTGCCGTTTTGCTGGCGGATCTTGTAGGTGTAGTCGTACTTCCAATCGACGTCGATGAAGAAGTGGGTCTTCGCTTTATCGGCTGGCAAATCATCGACGAAAGTTACGACGGTCTGCTCGCCTTTGACCAAGCGTTCGATCGCCATCGGCGCGCGTTGGTCGAGGATCGTTTCTCGATAGGCAAGGCGACGATTAATGATCGCGTCCGCATCGCCAAAGGACGCGGTCGGAAGGAGCGCTACCGCGATCAGCATCCGTGCAAGGCAATTCATAGGAACTCCGAGCCATCACCATGCTCAACGAGCCATTCTCCGAAGGCGAAGAAGTCGTTATTGCTCATCCGAAGCAGGAGTTCACGGTTGTGGACCGCATGCACGCTTAAGACGTGATCTTCGTGGAAAGTTACCTCATCGCCCTTGGCCAACCCGTGGAGGTGTGTCTCATACAACAGGTTGTCGATCACGCCTCGCAATAGATCGGCCTGGCGGTCGAGAATCCGAACCCAGAATTGTTCGCCCCAGCCACGCGACGGCACTGACTGTCCAGGAATAGACACCAGCGTCGCGGGATGTTCATGACAAAGAATCGGATTGGTGGCCGTCTCATTACACAGCTCGCACGTGCAAGCTACTGGAGCGTCTGCATGCGCCGAAAAGCGATCGGAATCAACTCGCAGCTCGACGAAGTCGTCCTTGTCGAGGTACTTCTTAAACCAGGGATTCACGATCACAAAGCGATCACCCTGTGCGTCGTGCATCTCGACGCCGTTGACGAATTCATATCCGTTGGCCAGCGATGCAACTTCCAATGACCTCATGCCGATCCTATTCTTCGCACGCTTCTTCGAAATAGTCGAGGATTCGATCGATCGAGAATCCCCAGAGATCAGCCATCAACAGCGGCCCGCCCACACCAATGCGTTTCAGCTCCATGACCGGAACGTCCAACGCGACGGCTAGCTGAGACTGCCAATCGCGTGGCCACTCGGAGAGCTGAAAGTTTGCCGCTTCCGTATCGTACCGGCGTTGGTTATGTCGCGTCATCGCCTCGTAGGCCTGAAAACGCGACTCGTCGGTAATCTCGTTGTCCTTCAGCTCCGTGCGGAGGAAGAAACACATCTTCGGTGCAAGTGTCTCTTCATCGCAAAGTACGGAAACGACACGAAATTCATCGTCCGTCGGCCAATCGAAGATGCGAGTCGTCCGTCGGCCTGCCCAGACATCCTCGACCGGACCTCGCGGCACAAGCCGGAATTGCTCGTCGGCATCGACTAGGAAGAAGCGAAGTAGCATGCGAACGCTCTGAGAAGTGTCTTAACTACGGCCCGATTATCCATTGTGGGGCAAGCGGATGGAAGAGCCAACCGGAAGAGATTCTGAGAATTTAGGGAGATCGTCGTTTTCCAGGTTCACTCAATACCCGCCGACAGCAGAGTCCTCGGCAAACGCGATTGGATCGAGTTCGAGTTGCGCTCGGCATTCATCGAGCATGGCCTTCGTCTTGCTCGCTCCAACTCGTGAAACGCCGAGAGCACGCACTTCTAGAATCGTCTTAAAGTCGCGAACGCCGCCAGCGGCTTTGACTTGCACGTGAGCCGGGGCGTGTTTACGCATGAGCTTGAGATCCTCGATCGTCGCGCCACTTGTGCCGTATCCGGTCGAAGTCTTCACCCAGTCAGCATTTAGTTCTCCGCAGATCTGACACAGTCGAATCTTATGCTCGTCTTGTAAATAACAATTCTCGAAGATCACTTTCACTTTCTGACTAGAGTCGTGCGCGACGTCGATCACAGCTTGGATGTCTTCCCGGACGTAATCCCAATCCTGGCTTAAGACCTTCGAGATGTTGACCACCATGTCCAACTCTTCGCCGCCATCCGCAATGGCCTGCTCGGCTTCGGCTCTCTTGATGGCAGTCGTGTGCCCGCCGTGCGGAAAGCCGATCGTTGTGCTCGCCTTGACCGTGCTGCCCTTCAGGATCTCGGCGCAGCGTTTCAGGTAGTATGGCACGATGCAAACGCTGCCGGTGTCGTAGGCCAACGCAAGCTGACAGCCCGATTCGAGATCCGCCACTGTCATCGTGGGGATGAGCAGCGAATGGTCGATCATCTTTGATATGTCGGAATAGTGATAGTCCATGCAGATCTCCGGGTATTCTAGTGCTTCGTCAAGTCTAAAAAGTGGGGTAAGCATCCTGCTTGCCGAGTGTTTCGCCCGGTGAATCGCAAGCTGGAAGCTTACGCCACGAAACTACAACCCCAAGTTTTAGTTTTGAGGAAGCACTAGTCTCGCCTCGCTACAAACTGGCGCAAGTACGTGTCGCTTTGCGCTAACGAAGCTTTACGCGCTGCGAGCGAGTCTTCGTACGCTCGGTCTTCGACTTCAACACAGACCGGTCCATTGTATCGTTCGTCGCTCAAGACGGAGAAGAAGCTGCCCCAATCGATGTCGCCCAATCCCGGCAGCTTCGGTGAGTGGTATTCCAGCGGATGTGCCATGATGCCGACTTGGTCCAGCCGATGCCTATCGACTCGCACGTCCTTCGCATGTAGGTGAAACAGCTTGTCGGTGAAGTCCCGCAAAGGAGCGAGATAGTCCATGTGTTGCCAGACCATGTGCGACGGATCGTAGTTCAACCCGAAGCTCTCGCTCGGAATGTCGCCAAACATGCGACCCCAGATCGTCGGTGTCGTAGCCAGATTCTTACCACCCGGCCACTCGTCGCTCGTAAAGATCATCGGACAGTTTTCAATTCCGACCTTCACTCCGTGATCTTCGGCGAAAGCGATCAGAGGCTTCCACGTGTCGAGAAAGCGTGGCCAGTTATCATCGACCGAACGCGTCCAATCACGTCCAATGAACGTGTTCATCTGTCGCACGCCAAGCAACTCGGAGGCAAGAATCACTTTGCGAATATGCTCGACGTAGCGTTTCGCTTCCTCTTCGTCCGGACACAGCGGGTTCGGATAGTAACCGAGGCCGCTGATCGCGACACCAAACTCCGCCGCCAGAGCGTTTACTTGCGCTGCATCGCCTACCGTGAAGTCTTCCACTTCCACATGCGTCACACCGGCGTAGCGTCTCTCCGCCTTACCCTTGGGCCAGCACATCAGTTCGACGCAATCGTAGCCGTACTGTTTCGCTGCCGCAAAGACCTCGCGAAGTGTCAGATCGGGAAGGATTGCGCTAACGAATCCGAGTTGCATACGTTGGTCTCCGCACAGATGTGTGGCTGGGGCTTCCAGCTCCAGCTCCTTCGTGATTGTTAGCCAGCAACGCTGCGGCGAGAAGCCTCATCCACGAACGATTTGCACGTGATTACTTATGGTCCAGTAATTGGAGCGCAACAACAGTTTGCGCCGCGGAGGCTGCTTTTGGAAGGACCGAGAGCGGTCCGCGCCAGTTGTGCTGCTACCCCGTCACAAGCTTTGTGCAGGCCTCACCCGAGTTTAACGTGGGACGTTCGGGGCGGCCTTGGTGGCGATAAGTCAGTTGCATGTGGTCTAAGCCGAGCAGATACAGGATCGAAGCATGCAAGTCATGGATGTGCAGACGATCTTCGACGGCATGCAGACCGATCTCGTCGGTCGCTCCGATCGTCTGCCCGCCCTTCACGCCGCCGCCGGCCATGAACATCGTAAAGCCGTAAGGATTGTGGTCACGCCCGTCGCCCTTCTCACTCATCGGAGTGCGACCAAACTCGCCGCCCCAGATCACCAGCGTCTGATCCAGTAATCCTCTTTGCTTAAGATCCTTGATCAAACCCGAAACGGGATGGTCCATCTCGCGGCAGAGTCGCGTGTGATTGTCTTCGATCCTCGAATGTGCGTCCCACTTGCTGCCTGCGCCGTGATAAAGCTGAACAAAACGAACGCCTCGCCCAACGAGCCGTCTGGCCAACAAACACATTCGTCCGAACTTAGCAGTTTCGGTCTGATCGATGCCGTACAACCGACTCGTAGCTGCCGTCTCTGCGCTTAAGTCCACCGCTTCCGGCGCCGTGCTCTGCATTCGGAAGGCCAGTTCGTAGCTGCGGATGCGTGCTTCCAACTCCGTTTGATACGCGCGCTCTGCCGCATGTTGCTCGTTCAACGCTCGCAGGAAGTCGAGTTTGCCGCGTTGGCGATCCGCCGACACACCTTCGGGATTCGCCAGATTCGTAATCGGCTGTTTGCCGCCCACCAGCGGCGTTCCTTGGTACATCGCTGGCATGAAGCCGCCGCTCCAGTTTCGTGGGCCGTTGATCACCTTGCCAGGAGTGTCTTCCATCACGACGTATCCGGGCAGGTTGGGATTCTCCGTGCCGAGGCCAAAACTAACCCAACTGCCCAATGATGGCCGCCCGCCAATGATCGTTCCAGTGTTCATCTGGCAAACGCCATTCGAATGGTTCAGGCCGTTGCCCCAACAAGATCGCACCATGGCAATGTCATCAACACACTCGGCGATATTCGGAATCCAATTGCTGGCCCACGTGCCGGACTGGCCATGCTGCTTCCACTTGCGCTTCGACGCCAGCAGTGGCGCGTCGTATTCGCCCATCGGCGTGATCACCGGCCCAAAGCTCTCCGGCAGTTTCTGGCCAGCCAACTCGTTCAGCTTTGGTTTGGGATCGAACAGGTCGATGTGACTTGGACCGCCTTCCATGAACAGAAAAATGACGCTCTTCGCGGTCGGCTTGTGATGAGGAGCCGCAGCAACCTCGCCGAGCGAACGACGTTGCAGCAGCGCCGTCAACGCTGCGCCTGTTAAGGCCGAGTATCCGGTCTTCAACGCGTCTCGACGTGAGTATGTCGTACTCATGCTTGGCACTTCTCCACTCCCGTAGGGACGACATGTAGTAGCCGGGGGTGCAAACCCCCGGAATCGTGGCCACGGAATACCTAAGGATCGTTCTGGAAATAACGGTCCGGTTTTCCGTGGCGTAAGCTACCAGCTTGCGATAAGGCGGGTTCGCAAGCTGGAAGCTTACGCCACTTATTTCTCGAACGATCCTAAAGCCCCGGAGGGATGACACCTGGCATGGCCCCTCCTCGTTGGTGTCGCCCCTTCGGGGCTTGGATCGTTATTGGTCTCGCTACCTGGGGCTCACGCCCCAGGCTATTATATGCCGCCGCTCCGCGGCTATAGATGTCGGTGTCGAACAAAGCCATGTCTTAGTTAGTCCACATACAAGAATTCGTTGGAGTTCAACAAAACATGACAGAAGTCCACGAGCGCGGATTGCTCGGGTGAAAGCCGGGTCGCACTCTCACCTGCACGCGTCAGGTGATTCACGCTGTCTGACGTGTCTTGCCCCAAGTCGTCACCTTCAAACTTCCAATGAGCCGCGACTGACTTACCGTCGCTAGCATCGTTCAGACTCAACTTGTCTACCGAGAGAGCTGCCGTTGAGATCCGAACGTCGTCGATCAATCCATCCCACTGATGTTGAGCCGAGCTATCGCGTCCGCCAACGGCCAGTTTCCGTTCCGACCGGATTGCAGTGACAACAGAGTGCGCGACCTGTGCCGTCTGCAGTGGAGCATCTGGTTTCGAAAGGTCTTTCAAATAGAACTTGATGCCGGGCTTCCCCGTTTCGGCGAGCTTAACGCTCACAGCGGCGTAGTACGGTTTGTTCAGTTCGGGACGCAGGTTCGAGGCGATCACTTCGTATTTGATCTGACCGCCACTGGTGTTGCCGACGAGTTGCAAGATCAGGTTGCGAGGCTGATACGACGACTTCGCACTGGTAACTCCGAGCGCCCAGCCGGGATGGGCGTTGTTGCTGTCCCAGTGGGAAACGATTGTCCGCACGGCTGCGTCTTCATACAGCGAATTCAGCAAGATATATGCTTCGACTGTAAAGTCCGCAGTCGGCAGCCCCTCCTTGGAAGTCGCCAGCCACGGTGCCAGCTTGCTCGCTGTCCCGATCGCCAGCCCGCCCTTCCGGTCGGGAAAGTGAATCGACTTTGAAGCTACGGCTTCCCGGCTGGCCGATACTTGCTCTCGCTGCGCAGCCATGAACTTCACCGCCGCCGCGCGTTCGTCCGAGGATGCCAAACGACCGTAGACACGTTCGAAGGCCTTGTTGATCAACTCGTCTTTGGTGGCCGCGTCCTTCTCGGCGAGAGACTTGGCGAAAGCGCGAGCCCGCTTCAACATCCAATCGCCATTGATCATCAGCAACGATTGCGTTGGTGTCGTCGTGACAGTCCGCTCCGACGTGCTGCGGAAGCCATCGGGTGCATCGAACTTGGCAAGTACGGGATCCTGGGCATTGCGGACGACCTTCGTGTAGATCGTCCTGCGCGGCTGATCGCTGTCGCCACTCGGACCACCTGGCGACAGATCCAACTCGCCACTAGCAGCCAACGCCGCATCGCGAATCTGTTCGGCGGCCAACCGCCTCACAAACATTCGCCACAGCAGTTTGTTGTCGGGATCTTTCAGCTTCGCGACCTCCGACGCATCAACGAGAGCCGACTGTCGATAGGTCGCGGACGTCACGATCAAGCGATGCAGCTTCTTAAAACTCCAGCCGTTGTCGGCAAACCATACGGCAAGCCAATCGAGTAGTTCGGGATGAGTCGGATTTCCGCCGAGACTGCCGAAGTTATTAGCCGTGTTAACGATACCTTGGCCGAAATGATGTTGCCAAACGCGGTTTACAATCACCCGAGTCGTTAGGGGGTTTCGCGGACTAGTGATCCATTTCGCCAACGCCGTGCGCCGGCCGGTCGATTGCGAATTCGCTACCGGCGGCTCGATCGCGGCATCACTCGGATCGAGCACCGAAAGAAAGCCAGGAGCGATGTCACTCGCGTTGCGTTTGCCAGGGATGAAGGTCGCCGGAGCAACAGGCCCAACGTCGGTGACGGTCAGTGCTGTTGGCAGCGGTTTCGGTCGCAGGTCGTCGAAAGACGCGAGTTGCTTCTTCAGTTCTTTCCAGCGGGCCTGCTGCTCGCCTTTGAGCTTACCCTCGACGTTCAACCGATCGTACTCGGCCTGAATCTGCCGCGCGACGAATTCGGTCAGTTGCCGTTCGAAGGGAGAACGCTTCGCCGCGTCCTTCCGCATCATGGGGCGGATGTCTTTGGGAAACTTGTCGATTGCCGAATTCGCGGATCGCTCGCGCAAGGGCCGAGCCATTTCGTTCAATTCCGCACGGATCGACGCCGTTTTCGCTTCCCACACCGCCAACTGCTTCTTGTAGTTCACTAATTCGTCGCCAGTCGCGAACGGTATGTCCTCGCGTGGCAACACCGGTGTGAAGAACGCTTGCAAACGGTAATAGTCCTTCTGCGGAATCGGGTCGAACTTGTGGTCATGGCAGCGGGCACAACCCATCCCAAGCCCGAGGAAGACGTCGCCGGTGACATCCGTGATGTCGTTCAGGATCGTCGTCCATTGCGTTCGTGCGTCGCGTTGGTTGTATTCGTAAATCCAATGCCGCAGATAACCTGTCGCGGCCAGGGCATCCAAGTCGGACGGAGCGACCTCATCGCCAGCGAGTTGCTCCAGCACGAACCGATCGTACGGCTTGTCCTCGTTGAACGCCTTGACGACGTAGTCGCGGTAACGCCAAGCATTCGGTCGATAGGCGTCCTGCTTATAGCCGTCGGACTCGGCATATCGCACCAGATCAAGCCAATGCCGCGCCCACCGCTCGCCGTACCGAGGGCTGTCGAGCAATCGGTCAACTAGGTCTTCATAAGCGGTCGGCGTATCATCGTTAAGGAACTGCGTGATTTCTTCCGGCGTCGGAGGCAACCCAACGAGATCGAAGTACAAGCGTCGCAGCAACGTGCCGCGTTCCGCCTCGGCCGCTGGAGTGATTCCTGCCGCAGCGAGTTTGCGCTGCACGAAACGATCCACCTCGTTTCGCGCCCAATCGCCTTCGACCTCGGGTGGCGAGATGATTCGAAGAGGCTGGAAAGACCAGAACGCTCGGTCTTCGTCGGTGATCTTGGTTGACATATCGCGAGTCGATGCGACCTCGCTTCCATCGTCGCCGGGCCAAGGAGCCCCCATCGCCACCCACGTTGTCAGAACCGCCACCTCTTCATCGGCGAGCTTGCCGTCGGGCGGCATCTCGAGCGACTCGTAGCGTACAGCTGCAACGAGCAAGCTCTCAGCAGGTTTTCCAGGCACGAGGGCCGGGCCCGATTCGCCGCCGCGGAGGAGGCGACTCAAAGAATCGAGTCGCAAGTCGCCCTTCTGCATCTTTTCGCTATGGCACTTGTAGCAGCGCGTCGCGAGCAACGGCCGCACTTTTGTCTCGAAGAGGCGCAGTTGATCGGGCGTCGCGCCGGCGCAATAACTGCCACAGGCGACTGCGATGACTGGCAACCAGATCGACCAGCAAAGAAAGGCTCCACGACGAAACGGCATTGCAGCACCAGAGTTACGATGCGGGAGGGAACATGGACGGCCTGCTGACTGCGTCGTGTTGCAGCCGGGGAACGCCTTAATCATACCCAGTGAAGAACTTGCGCGTCAAACGAGGTGCGCCCCGCTAGCAGGTGCGTAGCCTTGACCTCCAGTACGCAAAGGCGAAAGAATAGGCACGGCGCGGAAGGCACCAGTGATCAGCTAGATCCGAAACGAAGGAACACCGAAATGTATCAGCATCCGCGCTCCTTGCGCGCCTCCGCGTCTTTGGCCATGCTGGTTGTCACGCTGTTAGCTGTCTCCAGCCTCCACGCTCAGGTAACCGGTGACGCCACTCCTGGAATTCCGTTCGGCGTTGGGACCGTGAATGTGCCGATTGGCGGCGCAAGTGCGCGGCAGCTTGTTCGTACGAACGGCTTCGGCATCGAAGAAGCTGATGGGCGTGTCTTCTATCCAGCATTCTCGAACACCTTGCTACGTGGGTTAGTTGACGCGCCGGCGGGAAGCACGCTTTCTGTCTCTTTCTTATTCACAGGAAACGAACCGCTACGCCTGACAGTCTACACGCCCTTGCCGCAACAAGTCGATGTTGTTCCGCGAGCACAGCCAGCACGGATCTTCAACCACCAACTGACACAATGGTGGCGGCAGTACAACGCCGTCGCTCGGCAAATCGCCGACGCCAACGACTATCCGCCGCTCGTGCATACCTACCTAACGAGCATGCTTGGTAATCGGCTCGGGTTGCGGCTGCCGCTGCTCACCCGAGTGCAAGAGAGCAAGCAGCCGACCGAGTTGCAGCAGACACTCGAACTGCTGGTGGGAACTGAGAAAGTTCGTGCTGTTTTACTACGCCAAGCGATGGAGTCGCAGCCTGCCGCTGAGCGCGCCGCGCTGCCGGTTCCGGCTGATGTGTTGTGGAGCCCTCTGCCAGTGCCCACTGCCGGCGTCGCGGCGGATATCGAACCAATTGCCATGCGAGTCCCGGAGGAATGCTTCTACATTCGCTTTGGCACCTTTGACAACTATCTCTGGCTGAGCCGACTGACGCGCGAGTATGGCGGCGACATCGGCCGGATGGTGACGTTGCGCGGCTACGACGCGAGGTTGAGTGAAAAGGTGCAACGCCAACTAGCAGTTCATGAGTCTGCTCTTTCAGAATTACTCGGCAGCACGGTAGTTGAAGATATCGCGATCATCGGCCGAGATCTCTACATGCAGGATGGAGCAGCCATCGGCTTGCTGTTCCACGCGAAGAACAATTTCACGATGTCTACGGACTTGGAGCAGAAGCGTTCGGCGGCGTTGGCCGCGAACAAAGATCGCGGAGCGACGCTCGAAACCGTTGAAGTCGGAGGCCGCAAGGCTTCGTTCCTATCGACGCCAGACAATTACTTGCGATCCTACTATATCGCCGACGGCGACTTCCACCTGGTGACATCGTCCCGCGAGGTAGCTCGCCGGTTCCTCGAAACGAGCAAGTCAGAGAGTTCGTTGGGAGCGTCGGCTGAGTTTCAGGAGGCGCGGCGGATGATGCCGACAAGCCGCGAGGATACGATCTTCGTCTACTTCTCCTCTGCCTTCTTCCGAGGCTTAGTAAGTCCGCAGTATCACGTCGAGCTGCAAAGACGCTTGCGGGCAGCGACCGACTTGCAGATGGTGCAGCTTGCTCGGCTGGCCGCGATGGGCGAAGGCCAGCCAGCCGATTCGACCGATGATCTCGTCGCTGGTGGATTCCTGCGAGCAGGGTTCGGGCGGAATGCCGACGGCAGCGGTCCGATCCTGGAAGTGGATCGGGCAATTGATTCGTTACGCGGAGCACGGGGTAGCTTCACGCCGATCCCGGACGTTGAACTTCAAGCCGTTACGGGTGCAGAGGCGTCGCAATACGTCAACCGAGCAGCGCACTATTCGCAGAAGTGGAAGCAAATGGATCCGCTGATGATCGGCATTAAGCGATACGCATTAGGAGAGTCCGAGGTCGAGCGAGTTGTGATCGATGCCAATGTGTCGCCGTTGGCCAAAGAAAAATATGGTTGGCTGATGTCGATGATCGGCCCTCCCACCGATGTGCGGATTGCGACTCCTGGTGATGAGTTGATCTCGATGCAAGCGACTTTGCGAGGAGGGCTGCTCGCTCCCGGACTTGTGCCTCATCACTTGTTCCTTGGAGTTCGCGATGCTCCGCCGAATGCCAACCTGCAGCCTACCGGGTTGTTCGAGATCTTACAGATGATGCGCGAGACTCTGGGTTATCTCGGATCGTGGCCCAAGCTGGGAATTCTCGACTGGTTACCGCTTCATCTTGGCGGCAGCCCAACCGATGCGTCGGGCTTTTCCCGGTTGCTGGTCGGAGTGTGGCGCTGGCAAAGCGAAGGTTTCTCGGTCCTTTCTTTCCAACGCGATGTTCTGGAGCACACCGTCGCCCACTTGCATCCCGAGCCGACGGAGAATCCTGCTCAGATTCGCATCCACATCGGCGATGTCTCGCGTTCGCAACTGTCACGCTGGTTCAGCTTCCTCAATTACGAACGCGCTACGCAGACCTCAATGGGCAATGCGAAACTGTTGCATGCGTTGTCGCAGCAACTGCGCGTCGCACGTGACGAGGCGTTGGAGACGGCTGAAGAGTTCCTCGAGAGCACGTTAGTCTGTTCGTTGGGTGGCAAGTATGAGTTGTCGGCAGATCCCAGCGGTGCGCCTACATGGCGCTCGACACGCTGGCCAGTTGCGGGGCAACCTTTCCCGGCAGACTACAACGCATCGCTGATGAAGTGGTTCCGTGGCCTGAATCTCGACCTGACCAAGTACGGCGACCGGATGGTCATGCACACCGAGATCGATATGCAACGCTCGCCCGTCGAGACAGCAAAGCTGAAGCTGCCGCTCTTCAACTTGTTCGGCGGGGGCGATGCGGAAGAGAAGAAGGAAGACGACAATCCGTTGTCGGAGTGAGTGCAGCAACTAGTGCAGGCCGAAATAAGCTTGCGCGGAGTGAACGCTACTATTCTGGATACTGCTTCGCCAGTTCCAGAATCACGGGCTGCAAATCCTGATTCGCTTCGCCGGCGGCATTCCACCAAGCGAGTACCTGCGGGCGGAACTGCTTCTTTTCACCGTCTCGCGCCGCGTAGTACGCGCCCTTCATCACCATCGCCAGTGGTACGTCGCGTGGGATGGTCTGAGCAGCGATCGCAGCGGCGAAACCGAGGGGAAGATCGTCACGTCGGAGGCCACGCTTGAGTCCAGCGATCTGAATCATGATGCGATCTGACTGGACTTCTTCGATCGTCACGATCGTGCTGCCGCCAACTTCAAGTTCCATCTCGGGCTCAAGCTTTTTCAGCCCGTCGTCGATGGCGGACTGGTATTCCTTCGCGAATTCCTCCACGGTGCGAGCGTCCTTCAACCGTTCCATGAATCCTGTCAACTGGTCCATGGCGTTGGGATCAAGAGGCACTTTGGCGAGGTCCTGTTGAAGACTGTAATCGTCGTTGATTGCCGTGATGAGATCCTGCACATCCGGAACTGTTGAAGCTTGTTCCCACCAGCCACGAGCCTTCTCGAGATCCGCGTCGCCCGCCTTTGGCATGACCGAGATGAACGCGGCTTGCAGTGCTAGAGTTTCAGGACTGCCCTGCACTAAAGACATCTCGCCTAGCCGGCGTGCGAGACCGGGCTGCAGATCGTTCAACGCATACCGTCGATTCTGGCCAGCCACCCTCACGATCAGCAAGTTCGGGCCCTTCTCCACCACACCGAATGTAACTGACTCGTTGTATGGAACTTGGGCACCAACTTCGAGGCCGGCGATTGTCTTATCAATCGCTTCACGGAACTTCTTTACGTAGTCCGCTAACAACGTTAGCCGCCGGAGCTTTGCTTTGTGATCGTCCGCTTTCACAAGTCCTTCCGCTTTCGCTAACTCGGCGTCGAGCACCGTGAAGTTCTGCTCTCCGATCGCGGCCCGTGCGTTAGTTAGCGATTGGGCCAATGCACGTAACTCCTCGCGAGTCGGACCGGTATCCTCTGGCTCCGGCTCGAGCATCGATGGCGTTGGACTTGGCTCGGGCTCGGGACTTGGTTGCGAAGCGGGTGTCTCCCTTGATGGCGAAGTCTGAGGCGACGTCAGTGGATCAGGAACCGTCGGCGATGTCTCTCGAATAACCGCTGCTTGCGGAAGCTCGGACGACAAGACGCGAGTCGGTGCGACGACCGGCGGTGATGGAGCAACCGTGGCTACTTCACGATCGTTGACAGCAAGTTCGCTCTTGCCCAGGAAAAAGGCGACACCGACGACAAGCAGTACGACCATGCCGACCCCGCCGCCGACAAGTATCGGTAGAATGACACTGCTGCTCGATCGTTGCATCGCCATCGCCGTGGCGGAACGCTTTCGTTTCACGCCGGGCTGAGTCGCCGCGGCGGCTGCGACGGCTTCCGCTTGCGGCTGCTGGACCATTGGCGAGGGATAAACCGGGGCAGGCATTGCCTGAGCCATCGCGTGTTGGACCGGGGCGACCGGTTGAACAGGCAATGCCGCCGGTGCCGCTTGAGGGATCGCCATAGGTTGTTGAGCGGGCATTGGAGTTGGAGCCACAGGAATCGCCTGTGCAACTGGCGCGACTGGGGTTGATAATGCTTGTGGGACGGGCTGCGCATAAGTTGGAGTTGGCGAAGGGATCTGGAGTTCAGGCGTCAGCGGAGAAGGCATTCCCGGGACCGCCATCGGCACTGGAGCCATCGGGTCCATGGGATTGGGCACAGCAGCGGCTGGCTGTTGATAAGCGTTCGGGACTGGTGCAGCCGGCGCGGCGGTCGCAGGCGTAGCCGCTTCCTTGTCGGCAGCAGCCTGAAGCGAGTCGGGCGGGTACATGTTCGGGTTGCCGAGCGCCATGGAAGCAGCTTCGCGGACTTCGCCCAGTTGTAGCTTCTGATCGTACGCGCTCTTTTGTTCCGCATTCGTCAAGCAATCCTTGGCTGCCGAGATGTCGTCCAGCAACTTTGCCCAAGCCGCCGCGTTGGCCCCCGGCATGCACGCCCGCACCTTCGACATCGCGCGGTCGGCTGCCGCTGTGATCGCATTCACGTCCGATTCGAGAATCGGAAGGCCGAGCAACTCGTAATGATTCGGCGACGTCAACTCGGGTGGCAGGCTCAGCCACTCGGCATGCGGATTAAAGGGGGTAGACACGGTTAATTCAGGAAAGGCGGCGTGTACGAGGACCGATCGACAACCAAATGGGGGGTCCCTTCATCTTAGGTTCAACTTGCCGACAGGACAACCTTCGACGTTGCACGAGTAGTCGTGCATGATGGTTCGACGCTGCAAAAATCGGGGGCTTGGGCCCGAAGGCTGGTTGAGCCGCCCAGATTCGAACGGATCGCATTCGGTCTTGTACTCATGCTTCTTTCTCGAATAATTGCTTGCACAACTCGGAAAACTGTGGTTGTGCGTTGATCGTCTAACTCATCAGACGGAACAGCTCACTTCTTGGTTTTCTATTTCAGAACAACCCCTCCGCGCGGGAATCATCATGGCAGGCACACGATCTCTTGGAGCAATCGCCTCTGGCACGGCACTGGCCGTTTGTATCACCGCGTTGGTCTCACTAAGCAGCAGGGGCCAAGCGCCCGATGTTGCGACCCTCGACAAGCTGTTCGCTGATGGCAATTTCAAAGATGCCTATGGTGGGTTTCGAAAGCAGTGCCTTAATGTGGATACGCCGCATGGGCGAGTCGCGGATGCATTGGGCAAGGCGATCCAGTGTTTGCAGCGATTCCAGCGGATCAAAGAAGCTGACGAACTCATCGAGAGCACCGTCAAGTCGCACAAGATGGACTGGCACGTGCTCGCTGCGGCTGCGCACGAGTATCGCAGCTTGAATGGCCACGGGTTCATGATCGCCGGCAAGTTCGAGCGCGGTCCGCATCGAGGTGGTGGGCAATATGCTCACGCGACCGAACGCGATCGTGCACGTGCGTTGCAGTTGATGCTCGAAGCCATGCCACTCGCGCAGCAGGACGACAATAAGTCCGAGGTCGGCCACTTCTATATGATGATCGCGGAGATGCTGCAGCGAAACCGACACGGAGCGCAGGCGTGGCAGCTTCAGTCACTGACGGATTTGGACGAGTTGCCCGACTATCAAGTCGGCTACTACAACGCGACTCCGCAAGGCGCGCCGGTCAACGAGAACGGCGATCCGGTCTTCTACCAAGTGCCCGACAGTTGGGAAGACGCGAAGAGCGACGGCGAACGTTGGCGATGGTCCTTTGCACAGGCCGTCGAGAATGTGCCGGGGCATGAAGACAATGTGCGTTGGCAGATGGCAGACTTTTGGTGGCGGCAACTGGGTGTGCAATCGATGCAACAGTTCTTTCTTCCCTTCAGCAGTAGCGATGAAGATGCCGAGAGTGGAACATATGCACTGCACACACTCAACGACAAGGAAACGATCTCGCGCCTGGCAACCGGCATTCGCCGATTCGAACTGCCTGACGAGTTCAATTTTATCAAGAGCTTCGAGGAACTGGCGAACAAGCCACGTGGCGGTTACGAAGAGCTGGCGGCGAACCGCTTGGCCGAACTCTACGAAAACCGGCGGCAGTATCCTCGCGCGGCTGAGTGGTGGCGGACAAGCCTGACACGGAACGGTCGAGCGTCATGGAAGCAGCAACGGCTTGACCAGATTGTGAAGAACTGGGGACGGTTCGAAGGCGTCTCGACACAGCCCGCTCGTGAAGGAGCTTCCGTCGAGTTTCTCTTCCGCAACGCCAGCGAAGTCAGTTTCGATGCTCAACAGATCAACGTCGAGATGTTGCTCGGAGACGTCAAGCGTTACCTGAAATCAAATCCGGGGCAACTCAACTATCAGAACTTTAATATCGAGAACCTCGGCTGGCGGATCGTTCAGAACAACCAGAAAAAGTACCTGGGCAAGCAAATCGCATCTTGGACCGAGAAGCTTCAACCGCGCCCCGGTCACTTCGACAAGCGGATCACGGTCACAACACCGCTCAAGACTGCCGGTGCGTATCTCGTCACGGCTCGCGTCAAGGACGGAAACACCAGCAATATCGTGCTATGGGTTGCCGATACGGCGATCGTGCAGAAGCAGCTTGCGGAGAAGCCGTATTACTTCGTTGCGGATGCCGTCACCGGAAAGCCGATTGCGGGCGCGAACGTCGAGTTCTTCGGCTATCGCCGGGAACGAATAAACGACCGCAACAAGTACCGTGTCATCACGACAAACTTCGCCGACAAGACCGGTCCCAACGGCAAGCTTGTCCCGCGCGATATGGAAGTCGATAAGGGATACCAATGGCTCACCGTGGCGCGAACCAAAGATGGTCGGCTGGCCCATCTCGGTTTCCGTAACGTCTGGCGTTCGGGCTATCACGATGCCCAGTACAACGAAGTCAAGGCGTTCGGGATCACCGACCGTCCGGTGTATCGTCCCGGCCATGAAGTGAAGTTCAAATTCTGGCTGCGTCATGCACAGTACGACAAGGATAACGAATCGCAATTTGCCGGCCAGCAACTCAGCGTGCGGCTTCACAGTCCCCAGGGTGACGTGGTCCAATCGTGGTCGCTCAAGGCGGATGAGTACGGCGGGATCGAGGGGACTTTCGAATTGCCGACCGATGCGACGCTCGGCAGCTACTCGTTACACGTCGTCAACTATCATGCCGTGACGTTCCGCGTCGAGGAGTATAAGAAGCCTGAGTTCGAGGTCACGATTGAGGCACCTGAACGACCCGTGCAACTCGGCGAGAAGATCACGGCGAAGATTGAAGCCAAGTACTATTTCGGTGCTCCGGTCGTCAATGCGACCGTGAAGTATAAGATCTTGCGGACCAAGCATTCGCAGAACTGGTATCCTGTGCGGGCTTGGGATTGGTGTTACGGACCGGGCTACTGGTGGTACGGCTATGACTATCCGTGGTATCCAGGCTGGTACAAGTGGGTTGGTTGCATGCGGCCGCTGCCTTGGTGGTGGCACGGCGGCCACGATCCACCCGAAGTGATCGCCGAACGCGAAGTGGAAATCGGCGAAGAGGGAATCGTCGAGGTTGAGATCGATACCGCGCTGGCCAAGGAGATGCACGGCGACAGCGATCACAAATACAGCATTACCGCCGAGGTGCGCGACGAGTCGCGTCGGACGATCGTCGGGCAGGGGAACGTGCTCGTCGCACGGCAACCGTACAAGATCTTCACATGGGTCGATCGTGGCTACTACCGCGTCGGCGACACGATCCATGCGAACTTCCTCGCCCAGGCGCTTGACAATCGCGCGGTCAAAGCCAGCGGATCGGTCAAGCTGTATCAGATCGCCTACGACGACAACGGCGAACCCGAGGAGTTCGAGGTTGGTCGCTGGAAGGTTGGCACGGATGACGAAGGGGCAGCCGACCTGCATCTGGCAGCACACACCAACGGCCAGTATCGCATCTCGTGCGAGTTGATCGACGCGGAAGGGCACAAGGTCGAAGGCGGCTATCTCTTGACGGTCATGGGCAATGGCTTCGACGGTGGCGACTACCGCTTCAACAACATCGAGCTGATTCCCGACAAAGCCGAGTACCAGCTCGGCGAAACCGTCAAGCTGCAGATTAATACCGATCGCATTGGTAGCTCGGTCTTGTTATTTGTTCGTCCGTCGAATGGCGTCTATCTCCCACCGAAGCTCGTGCGGCTGCGCGGGAAAAGCACCGTCGAAGAGATTGTGATCGTCAAGAGGGATATGCCGAACTTCTTTGTCGAAGCGGTGACCGTCGCCGACGGCAGAGTGCATAGTGACGCCAAGGAAATCGTTGTGCCGCCCGAAGAACGCGTCTTGAACGTGGCAGTCGTACCGGACTCCGTTAGCTATAAGCCCGGCGAGAAGGCAAAAGTCACGCTGCACGTAACAGAAGCCAACGGCGAGAACTTCGCGGGGACAACAGCGGTCAGCATCTATGACAAATCCTTGGAATACATCTCCGGTGGTTCCAACGTCGCGGATATCAAGGAGTTCTTCTGGAAGTGGCGACGGCAGCACCAACCAACGCAGTTTACGAGTCTTGATCGCTTCACCCGCAATCAGCCTCTTCCGAACAAACAGCAGATGGGCTTTGTTGGCGTCTTCGGTAGCACGGTTGCGGAGGAACTAAAAGGATTGTCCGTGTTTGCAAAAGACGGCAAGATGCAGGTTCGCCGGGATGGTCTTCGTCAGGGCATGCTTCTTAATGACGATTTCGAGTTTGACCGTCTTGCAGTGGCCGAAGGAATGTCGATGGCTTCGCAATCAATGGCGGAAGGACCAAGCGTGAGTATCGGGTTGGACGTTGATTTCGATATCGCTGATGCCGCGCCACTGGAACAGACGCTCGTCGAGCCGACTGTGCGCACCAACTTTGCCGACAGCGCACTATGGGTCGGTACGCTCGATACCGACGATGAAGGGCATGCCGAAGTAGCGCTGGAGATGCCGGAGAACTTGACGACGTGGAAGGTCAAGGTTTGGGGGATGGGGCATGGAACGAAAGTTGGCAGCGGCGAAGCGGAAGTCATCACCCGGAAAGATCTGATCGTGCGGCTTCAAGCTCCGCGGTTCTTCGTGCAGAAAGACGAAGTCGTCCTGTCGGCGAACGTACACAACTACCTTGCCAGCGATAAGCAAGTTACGGTTTCGTTGGAATTGCCGGCTGACGAACTGGAACCGATGAACGCTCTTGTGACGCAGGTCACCGTGCCTGCGAACGGTGAACAGCGAGTTGACTGGCGAGTGCGCGTGTTGCGAGAAGGGATGGCGACGATCCGCATGCAGGCGCTGACCGACGAGGAGTCGGACGCGGTCGAGATGAAGCTGCCTTGTCACGTGCATGGGATGCTGAAGACGGACTCGTGGGCTGGCACCGTGCGACCGGAAGATGAATCGGCGACAGTCACGATCAACGTGCCGGCCGAGCGGCGTGTTGAAGATTCACGACTGGAGATCCGCTACTCGCCGACGCTGGCTACCGCGATGGTCGATGCGTTGCCGTATCTCGCCGACTATCCCTACGGCTGCACGGAACAAACGCTCAATCGCTTCCTGCCAACTGTCATCACACAAAAGACGCTGCTCGAAATGAACCTCGATCTCGAAGCGATTGGCGCGAAGCGAACGAACTTGAACGCTCAGGAAATCGGTGACGATCGGCAGCGGTCTCTGCAATGGCAGCGTTTCGATCGCAATCCGGTTTTCGATCAGGCTGAGCTGGACATGATGGTTCGCGAAGGTGTGAAGCGTCTTACGAACATGCAGTTGACCGACGGCGGTTGGGGTTGGTTTAGCGGTTGGGGCGAGCACAGCTATCCGCACACGACGGCTGTTGTCGTGCATGGCTTGCAAGTTGCGGAGCAGAACGATGTCGCGATCGTGCCCGATGTGATTGACAACGGCATCACTTGGCTCAAGAAGTATCAAGCAGCCGAGCTACAAAAACTGAAGAACGCGAAGAGGGAGATCAAGCCGTGGAAGAACCACGCGGACAACGTCGATGCGTTCGTGTACATGATCCTGGTCGATGCGGGACAAGACAGTGTTGAGATGCGCGACTTCTTGTATCGCGACCGCAATGACTTAGCGGTCTACTCGAAAGCGATGTTCGGGCTGGCGCTGCACAGGCTTGAAGACAATGAGAAGTTGCAGATGATCACGCGAAACATCGAGCAGTATCTCGTCCAGGACGAAGAGAACGAAACGGCGTACTTGCGGATGCCAGAAGGTGGCTATTGGTGGTACTGGTATGGCGACGAGACCGAGGCGAATGCCTACTACTTAAAGCTGCTCTCGCGAATCAATCCAGAGGGCGAGACAGCTCCGCGGCTTGTGAAGTATCTGCTCAACAACCGCAAACACTCGACCTATTGGCGTTCGACGCGCGATACGGCGTTGTGCGTCGAAGCGTTTGCCGACTACATCCGCGCGAGTGGTGAAGCTCAACCTGATATGACGGTCGAATTGCTCGTTGACGGCGAGAAGCAAAAGGAGATTCGCATCACCGGCGAGAATTTGTTCACATTCGACAACAAGTTCGTGCTCTCGGGCAAAGAAGTCACCGACGGCGAACACGTCATCGAGATTCGCCGCCGCGGCAACGGTCCCGTTTACTTCAATGCCTATCTCACCAACTTCACTCTGGAAGATCACATCACGCGAGCTGGATTGGAAGTCAAAGTCGATCGCCGGTACTACAAGCTGGTTGAGGACGACAAGGTAGCCGAAATGGCTGGCGCTCGCGGACAAGTCCTGAAACAACGAATCGACAAGTACAAACGCGAGCCGATTGAGAATCTCGACATGCTTAAGAGCGGTGATCTTGTCGAGGTCGAACTGGTGATCGAGAGCAAGAACGATTACGAGTATTTGATCTTCGAAGACATGAAAGCTGCAGGCTTTGAAACGGTCGATGTCCGCAGCGGCTACACGAACAACGCTCTCGGTGCGTACGCCGAGTTCCGTGACGATCGCGTTTCGTTCTTCGTCCGGCGACTCGCGCGCGGGCGGCACAGCATCTCCTACCGCCTGCGAGCTGAGATTCCCGGCCGTTTCAGCGCTCTTCCCGCGCTAGCGTACGCGATGTACGCGCCTGAGTTGAAAGGGAACTCAGACGAAATCAAGCTGCAGATCGAGGATTGAAGCCGCCGCCCTCGTACCGGGCTGCCACGAAGGCTCTTTTGTGCGCTTGACTCATTTCACTGCGACTTCTAGAGTTCAGTAATTCCTCGAAGTCAGTTTCTAGAAGGGCTGCAATGAGTTACGCACCAGAACAATCCTATCCCGGTTACGCGCCTCACGCTGTCGCTTTGGCCGAGGAATGGGAACGTACCACTTTCATCCGACGCACCTACACGCATTTGCTGGGCGCGATTGGGCTGTTTGCGCTCATCGAGACCATCGTTTTCTCGCTGGTCTCGGATGCGCAGATGATTGATGTACTGACCAGGCTCGGTTCCAGCCGGTGGAACTGGCTGATCGTGCTGGGCGCGTTTATGGCCGTGAGCTGGATTGCGGAGCGGTGGGCAAGGTCATCGACTTCATTGTCCGTTCAGTATTTTGGCCTCGGCCTCTATGTGGTGGCGGAGGCAGTGATCTTCATTCCTCTGTTGTTCATCGGCTCAAAGTACGAGCACGCGATTCCAACTGCCGGTCTTATGACGGGAATCATCTTCACAGGCTTGACTGCGGTGGTGTTCTTCACCCGAGCCGACTTCTCGTGGATGGGACGTTACCTGATGCTTGCTGGCTTCGCGGCCATCGGTTTCATCGTGTGTGGGGCCATCTTTGGCTGGTCGCTCGGTCTTTGGTTTTCGGGAGCGATGGTCGTATTTGCGGGTGGCTACATTCTGTATGACACCTCGAACATCCTGCACCACTATCGCACAGACCAATACGTTGCCGCTTCGCTCGGCTTGTTCGCATCCGTCGCCTTGCTGTTCTGGTACGTCTTACGAATTGTGATCTCTCTAAGCAGTCGCGATTAGGGCATGTGGTCCGAAGCCTATCCGACGAGGCGTTCTCCGCTGATGAACAAGAAGGCAGCCGACTACGACCCCTACTATGTCGATGGCGTTAACTTCTTTAACGAGTGCGAGTATTTTGAAGCGCACGATGCCTGGGAAGAACTGTGGCAGGACTACCAAGGGACATCCCGCAAGTTCTATCAAGGCTTGATCCAAGTCGCCGTCTGTTTGCACCATTTCGGAAACGGGAATACACGTGGCGCGAAGAAGCTATACTTCACATGCCGTAAGTACTTGGTGGAATACGATTCGCCGTACGAGGGAATCGACCTCACGAAACTGTTGTCGGAGTTAGAAGCTTGCTGTGCCGAGCTATTGGCATGTGAGGACGAAATTCCGCGAGTCGAACTGGTTCCCGACCTGCTGCCTGAAATCCGTCTCGACCCGCCCCCCGCCAACTCTAATCCCTAATCCCCATTCCCTGCTCCCTACTCAATGTGGGAAATCGACAATCTCGCCAGCATGCCCGACGATTTCTCCGGTACGGTGCGGCTCTTTCCGCTGCCGGATTTAGTCATGTTTCCGCATGTTGTGCAGCCATTGCACATCTACGAGCCGCGTTACCGCAGCATGCTGGAGGATGCGTTAGCCGATGACCGCTTGCTCGCGATGTCTTTGCTGCAGCCTGGCTGGGAACTCGATTACGATGGTCGCCCAGAAGTCTCCCCAATCACTTGCGTTGGCCAAGTCGTTACACACACTCCCGTTGAAGAAGGCAAATACAATCTACTGTTGATGGGCGTCCGGCGAGCGACCATCGTCAACGAGCTCCCGCCGGACGACGCGTTCCGCCGCGCCGAGGTGGTCATCCTGGAAGACCTATACCCCAAGGCGGGTGCGAATCGTCGGTCTGGTCTGCAACGCGAACTGTTGCGTTGCTTCCGCAAGTTCCTTCCCGATTCGCCCGCGGCACAGGAGCAGTTCGAAGCCTTGATGGGCACCGAGCTGCCGCTGGGAGTGCTCGCGGACATTGTCGCGTTCACTGTTCCGCTTGAACTTGAGGTCAAACATCAACTCCTCAAGGAGTGGAACGTCGATGCTCGCGTAGACTTGCTCATGGACGGGCTACAACAACTGAACGGCACGACCGGAGAACTGCCTCCACTTCGTCCGTTTCCACCGGACTTCAGCGAGAACTAGCGTTTTATTGCTGGCTGTGGCCACCGCCGGATAATTCCTATTCGTTCGTTTTGGCTTGCGCAGCCGCTCGCCGTGCCGCGACGATTGTTCGTGCATCGACTTGCCATCCATCCGCAGTCTTTAGCATGATGAAGGGAACGGGGTTGTTCGGCCACGTTAACATCGCTTTTTCGTCGATGACGTGCCGTTCGGAAACGGTAAGCTTCCTACCGCCTGGCAACTCGACGGTTTCCCCAACTCGCAAAGAACGAATCTTTAGCTCTTTCGCCCACTGCTTGAGGCCGGGGATTGCGATCTCGGCTGGCGGGCTGGCTTTCCAGAGGATCTCGTTGTCTGTGTTGGGAGCGATTAACTGCTTGGCGGTCTCTCGATCAACTAAAGTGAGGGCGAGCAGGAACGCCCGGAACACTTCCTCGGGACTACCTTCTGCTGTACGCTGCTCCGCGGTTGCTGGCAGGCGATTCGCCTGAGGCGAAACTGACGGCGATGACTGAGCCGTTTGCTTCGGCTGAGTTACATCGGCGGGGGCGAGTTGGAGTGACGCGCGCGCAACAGTTCTGTCTCACGTGCTGCTCCAGCCTCGGAAGTGAATTCTGACGCGACCGTCTGGGAACAATTCGAGAATGTCGGCCGGATACCACTGGCGCGAGTCGAGTACTAAGAGGATTTGCCCGACGAAGAGCTGCGTGTCGCTGTTGATGGTCCGACCAGTCGCTCCGACGGCACCCGGTCCACGATACCTCTTGTCCATCTCGGAAGGTGAACTTGTTTCCGGACTGGGGGCCTCCCCCGAGCGGCGTTCGATCGCCGCAATGGCATCTCTAGCCCGGTGCTTTACCAAACCATTCGTTTCCTTCTCTGCTTTGCGTAACGCATCGAGGATTTTCGCGGAGCCGATCTTGCCGAGGATCTCGCACGCTTCACCGCGATGCACCCAATGGGCATCTTGCAAGAGCGACAACGTCGCGTCTTCGGCGAAGGGACCGATCGCGATCAGAGCGGCCTTCGCGTCATGGGCCGACTTTCCGTAAAGCGAGACGATCGCCTCGGCTGATTCCTTGTCGGGCACCTTTCCGAGGGCTTTGATCGCTTCGCGCCTGACTACAAAATCACTGTCTTGCAAAGCAGAGATCAGAGCCGTCGTGTTCTCCTTAACAACCCATTAGTGAGGGCACGGGCGGCGAAGTGACGGATCGGCCATTCTTTATGTTTCAGGTGATGCTCGATGTCTTGAGTAACTTCTGCTCGCCGCTCGCCCGGTGTCGCGCGCGTTAACTCCGACAATACCTTTCGCAGTTCGTTCTGGTCTCCCGAGGCAAGACGCCAAAGGACGCCATCGATCTGATCCGGCTTTAACGTCCGATCGATGGGCTTGGAGGGCTTCTTGGCGATCGGAGCCGGTTTCGGAGCGGGCGGATTGGGATCTGTTGCCGCATAAGTAAACGTGACCGGGATCTTTAGCGTGACGTTGTCCGCCGTCACTTCAAAAGTGCCGCTGAAGGTTGAGCTGTTCGGCACTCCTTCGGCGCGGTCAAAGACAATCTCACCACTGCCTGTCATCCCGATTTTCGGATCAACATCGTCTTCGATCGTCTTCAGGTTGTACTTTTTCTTGACCGTACTCGTGTCAGTCGTCACGGTGCCAAGTTCGTAATCGTAGCGTTCGAATGCCGACGTCACGCCAACCACCTTTTTTCGTGGTTCTTCGCGTGGGGCGAAGGGATCGTGAAAGAAGGGTGGCCGATGCAACCGAGGGCCGAACGGCGAGTTGTCTTGTTGCTCTTCTTGCGTCCGCAGCAACGAGATCGTCCGCTGTTGATACCACGATGTCTCGCCTTCTTCTCCCAGAGGATCGATCGATAGCAACGCCGCCGGCCCAAAAAGGAAAGGTAATTCCAGATCGAAGTCCGTCTCATAGGTCTCACCGATGACGTCAACTTGCAGCTTACCTCGCTCCGTTTTTGGTCGATTCACTTGGAAGGCACCAAAGCCACGCGGACCAAACCGGCCTCTTGGGACAAAAGGCCCGCCGAACGGATCGAACCGGTTGGTTGGGGTGCTCGGACGGTCTTTGGAAGTCATGGTCGCGGAATAGTTGAGCTGCATCTGGCGCTCTAAGCCAACGCTGCCAGCTCCGATCGTCACCTCCAGCAACGCCACAGCGGGCGTCACTCGACGTGCCAATTCAGGGCCTTCCAGCTCATCGCCGGCCGTTCCGTGGTCGTAATCAATTCCGTGACGAGCGAGCAACTCGTGGACTTCGAAAATTGGCACGGCGAAGCCCACGTTGGCGATCTCTTCGCCAGAAAGCTTCGCACTGGCGACGCCGACAACGTGTCCGCGTTCGTTAACGACAGGGCCGCCGCTGTTGCCGGCATTGATCGGTGCATCAACCTGGAACAAACGATCGTCTTCTTGATCGACGAAACAGGAAACCGTTCCTCGCGTCACTTTGATGCTCGATCCCAGGACATCCGCAGCGGAAAGCCAACGACGCGAACGTCTTGAGCCAGTTCGACGGCGGCTGAATCAACAAGAGGCAACACGGCCAAGTCGGGTGCCTCGATCTTGAGTAACGCAAGATCGTTCCGCTTGTCGAGGGCGAGCACTTCCGCTTCGTGCGTGTTGTTGCCGAACTTCACATCGACTCGCGTCGCGCCGCGGACAACATGCGAGCAGGTTACCAGATGCCCTTCGGTAGTGGTGACAAATCCGCTGCCCGTGGCATGTTCGACGGGAGTTGTCGCGCGCGTGCCACCTTCCAGATCGACCGCCTGATACGTGACGCGGCCGCTTGACGTGTGTTTGTCCTCGCCGATCTTGGACTCGATCGAGAAGTTATAGGCGTACGTCTTGCCGGCTTTCCAACCGTAACGGACGGTGGGAGTTATATTGGGCGCGCTCGTAGCATCCCCCGCTGGTTTGTCTTGAACATCTTCCGCCACATGCCGCTCACCGAATGCCCGCGCATACGCAAACCGCCAGACCGTCGGTAGATAACGCTCATACAGCGTCTGCACGGTCACCCTGTTGTGACATGCGAATTAGTTCGGCGTCGGTCAATCCAGTGACTACTCTGCTGGGCTACTCTCGAGTCGGTATCAGTTCAAGATGCTTCGCTTTGCGATTACTCCAGTTCTACCCATGTACTCGCTGGAGGAGACTACAATCACGCAGTCTACTATACCGTGGCCGGTGAGAATCTGAGCATTTCGTTTAACCGCAAGCCGGAGGCGTGCGCTTCCGTGTCGGAAAGAGAAGCGCACGCCTCCGGCTTGCGGTTAAACAAACGAAGCGCAAGATCTAGCCGGCTGGAGTATAGAACCAAATCGACTGCTCTACTGCGGTCAGGCTTGTTTAGCGTCACTTCGACGGGCTTTCGCATCTTCTGTCCTCCAGAAGTACAATCACAGATTTGCCTGGATTGGAGAGATCATCATGACAATAAGCTGCCTGCGATCGTTTGTCTACGTTGCCGGTTGTCTGTCCGCGAACCCGGCACTTGGGCAAGAGCCAGCGACGTTGACAAGTAATCCGCTCAAGGGTTTGATCGACTTCCATGTGCACTCGGGCCCGGATAGCTTTACACGGTCGATCACCGATCTGGAGATCGCTCGGATCGCGAAGGATCGCGGAATGGGCGCGCTCGTCTTAAAGAACCATTTCACGATGACGGCAGATCGCGCCTTCCTCGCGGAGCGGCTTACTGGCCAACGATGTTACGGAGGCGTCGTTCTCAATCGTGCATTAGGTGGGCTGAACGCAGAGGCGATCCGACGGATGGTGACTTTCACGGGAGGTCGTGGCAAAGTCGTATGGCTACCGACCTTCGATGCGGAGAATCATGTCAGAGCGTTCGACGAAGAACGGCCTTCCGTGCCTGTTGTCAGGGACGGCGAGCTTGTTCCTGAATTGAAAGAGATCTTCGAGCTTGTTGCGCAACACGATCTCGTACTCGAAACGGGACACTCATCGGCGGAGGAATGCTTAATCCTGATTCGCGCAGCGCGGCGGGCGGGTGTAACAAAGATGCTTGTCACGCACGCCATGGCGGACCCGATCGGAATGAACGTCGCACAGATGAAGCAAGCGGCGGCGATGGGAGCCAAACTCGAATGCGTGTGGTTGACGAACATCACCGGACCAAAGTCGCATCTGGCCAGCATGCGCCACTGGCGGCAAGTCACGACTGCTGACTACGCCAAAGCCATGTGCGAGGTTGGCCCGGAACACTTCGTTTTGGCATCGGATCTTGGTCAGTATCTGAATCCGATTCCCACTGACGGCGTCAAAGCTTTCGTGCTAGGACTGCGCGAAGCCGGCTTCGACGATGATGCCATCGACTTGATGGCCCGACGAAATCCTGCGCAGTTGCTTGGGATACCCGAGTGACGCGGCGTCATTCGAACGCACAACAGAAAGCCGAACCAAGGCGTCACGATGGAGCGGCGGGTTCGATCATTTCGCGCCGACGGCGCTAGCCGTTGGTAGCGAAACATCGGACGCTACGCCCCGAAACCCGACGCTAACGCGTCTTGAAGTTGCGCTTGCAGTCCCGTAGGGACGACATATAGTAGCCTGGAGCGTAAGCCCCAGGAAAACGGGAAAAGAAAAATCCCGAAGCCCCGAGAGGGGCGACATGAGACGAACGGCGCTGATCTATATCGCCCCTCTGGGGCTTGTGATCGCGCAGCCCTCAATTCCTGGGGCTTGCGCCCCAGGCTATTGTATACCGCCATTACGCGGCTACCGACCCGCGGTGTTTATCCTTCCGCCTGGCAGCCCCTTTCGACCACTTGGCTGTCCGACAGCGCTAGAGAAGATTTGCCTCAACCGACGGAGTATCGCAGAAGATCCCCCCGAGTCGATGCGGCGAAAAGATAGGAAACCAAGGCGTGCGCAAGGCGGAACTCTAGCCAGCCGACGGACCAACACAGACGACACTTCCATCAGTCAGTGTGACAATCGATCGTCCAGCGCGGTCGATGGCGAGTCCCCAGGAAACGGGGGCGGAGGGGAGTGGCTTGGACCAGAGTGGCTCGCCGTTGTTGAGTCGTAAGGCGGTGATCGCGTACTTCGGGGAAGAAGCTTCTTCGGATCTAGCGGCTAACTTGCCCGTGACGATCACAGCGTTCTTGCATACCGCGAGAGCTGTTGGGTCACGGAACATCTCTGTTTGCCACTTTCCGATTGGCTCGCCTTTGTCAGTTTTCAGATGCGACAATCGAACGACACGATTCGTCGTGCCGCGAATGATCACTTTGTCTGATCCGGCTTGCAGGAAGTGGCCGCCAAAGTAACGGGATGGACCGTACTTGGGAGGTGAGTACAACAGTTGGTCAAAGACGCGGACTTCGCCGTCCACCACGAACAACTCGCGTCCACGAGGTGAACGGTGGAACATCTTCGAGTTGCCGTTCTTCGGGAAACGCTGGTCAGACTCTCCGAAAGAATCGATCCATTCGCTCTTAATGGTGTTCAGGCAGCGACCATCATCGAGGTCATAGACTGCCGGCGAGACGACGTTCCCGCCAGCCAAATACAGCTTCTTCTTATGCAGCAGGAGGTGTCCTTGCACACTGACGCCAGTTGCTCGCGTTTCGCCCGCCAACTCGGACGATGTGTTGTTCCGCCAATTGACCTGCCCGGTGGTGGCGTCCAAAGAGTAGACGTGCGTTCCGTCATAACTGGTAATACCAGCGGCGGCATAGACCGTTCCACCAGCGACAAGCACGCCGCTCCCGACTGGCCAGTTGGACAAAAGCTTGCCATGAACGAGGATCTTGCGGTCGGCCGGCGCGGCGCGAAACCGCCACAGCGCGCGACCCGATCCCGCTTCGAGGCAATGCACGCGGCCATCGCCCGAGCCGACGAAGAGTCTTCCTGATTCGAACTCGGGTGAGAAGCGAACAGCTCCACCGGTGAACGCCGTCCACGCAGTCTTGCCGCTGTTCGCGTGAGCCGCCTTTACAACGCCATCGTGACCGCTCCAGAAGATGAGGCCTCCGGCTGTGATCGGCGCGGTCGGCTCTGCTTTACTAGCGAATTCGCGCCGCCAAAGTACTTCGACCTCGTCCGCGATGATTCGTTGGCTGACTGCGGCACGGGCGCCGCCTCCGCGATATCCTGGCCAATCGAAATCGTCCGAGGAGAGTCCGACTCTGGCTCGTTCGGCCAGAGAGTCGAGACGATCCGCATTGCTTGGTGGCCGTTTCGCGTCGAAATCGCCGCTCGGCGCGAGACTGATCATCCCGATCAACGAGTGGTTACAGTCGCACATCCACGGACCCCAATAAAGCTGTCCGTTCGCGATGATGACTCCGTCCTGGCAAGCCGGGCGCATCAATGCGATGCGCCGCGGATCGTTGCCGGCGACATCCAATCGCATCGTGCCGGTGTGGCGATAACCACGCGTGAAGATGCTGTTGGTGGTTGCCGTAGCGCGCGTGCAGTTGCCACGATAGCAATCGAGATCCACAAGTACCTTGCCAGTTAGGTACTCAAACTTCTTACTCGTTTCCATGCGACCCATCGCATACAGGGCGTCGTCGCGCAGCACAAGTTGAAAGTTCCCGTGCGAGTATTTCCACATGAGCGATCCGCTGAGGGCAGAAACGCCGACAAGATTCGTGCGCTGCGGTCCGGCGAAGTAAACGCCCTTTTCATTCGCCTTCGCGTAGGCGCTGCTCGCGAAGCCTTTACTGGCGGTCTGCGCACGATCGTGCTGACCGATCGCAGCCAGCAGTTTCTCGTCGTCGGTCTTCCAGAGCTCTTTGCCAGAGGATGCCTCGACGCATGCCAAGTACTTACCATGCGAGTAAACGAAGATGCGGCCGGTCGATACGCATAGGGCTCGGCTGTCGATCGGTTCGTCGGAGCGATACGTCCACAGCACCTTCTTCGTAGCCGGATCCATCGCGATCAGCGTGCGTCCGAAACCCCACGCGTATTCCGACGCATAGCCGTCGCCCAAGTCTTTCCACGGCCAGCCGGGTACTTTGCGATCGCCTCGAATCACTTTGTCGATCGGCTCCTTGGGGCCCAGCAGCGCGTAAAGCACTTCGGACTCCATCGCCATCCATTTCCAAACACCATTGGGATCGATCTCCTTCGCGATGCGTATCTCGTCGCGGACTTCGCCCGTGGTTGCATCGATCAGCTTGCACGATTCGTTGTCGCCGAAGTACAAGACGTCTGGGGTGGCAATGAGTGTATTTCGATGAATCATGAAACCGGGAGTCAAATCCCGTTTCCACAGCATCGTGCCGTTGTACGCATTGACGGCGACTAGCTTGTTCAGCCAGGGCCACTCGCGTTCCTTCAGTGCAATGTGCCCGAACGCTTTGAACAATCGGCCGCCCGAGGAAACAGTGACCTGAGGCATCGGTACGTACCATGGGTCGCAAAGGAACTGTGTCAGGTATGGCCCTTCGATGGCTGTATCGGTTGACTGCGGATTGTTGTCGGGACCGTGATACGGATGACTCCAGTCGTCGCTTCCGTCGCGCGTTGGATTCGTGCTTACTTCTCCGCCGGAGACGATCTTCGCACCAGGATGAGTGACTCGGCTTAATTCAGCGAGCAGTTTTTCGCTGCCGTCACCGACGACAATCGCCGCGTCCGCGAGATTGCTTGCCAAGTGGATCCCGTCGGAAGCCAAGGGCTGAACGTACAAACGTATGCCGAGCAGACCCGCCTCATAGGCCTCCTTTTGCAGTGACTTCAGGTAGCGTTCGTTCTTGGAGCACACGTAGATGATGAAGTCCGATTTCGTCGCCAAGTCGATCGCCACTTCTGGCTCTGAATCCGCAATGACAACACAGATACCGCGGCCGGCATCGACTTGTTCGAGAAGGCGTTGAGCGTCTGCGATCGCCGCGACTCCCACCTGCGCGGCCAAACTGATCGCGATTAACCAAAGTGCTGTAGCGACGTTGCGAAGCATATCCTCTCTCCGGATTGGGCCATTTTCTGTTCGCCCATCAGACCTTGCATGGGACCGAAATGCAAGCAAATGCCGGCCTGCACCCGACACATTGCCATTGGAAGACCTCCGACGCCTTTTGACCACTCACCGGAGGGGACGTAGTGTTGAGTACCGAACTAGGGACGGTGCGCCGGTGCGCGCACCTTTGTAGAGGTTGTAACGATTTTGGAATCGTCCATGATGCTTCCCCAAAGCTCAAACTGACGGGACAACGTCCGCTCAGCAGGCTTCACGCTTGTCGAGGTTGTGATCGTCGTACTGATCCTGAGGATCCTGGGAACGATCGCTATTGGTAAAGTGACTTATTCCTACAACGATGCGATGGCCGTAACGCTTCAAGACAACCTCGATGCGATGTGCATGAACAGTCCCGGGCAGCGCCTGCGGAGATCAAGGAGGAGTGGTTTGTCGGTGGGAAGATTCCGCGTCACCCACAGTCCGAAACCTTAGACAATACCGTTCAGCTTGACACTACACTGAACAAGACGCATCCAGCTTCAACAATTCTGACCGACGCCTCGACCCGTACTGGTACAACCCGACGAATGGAGGCTTGCGAGTGCGCGTCGGCGTTATCGGCAGCGAGGCCGAGACGCTAGACTTCTACAACCTCATCAACAACTCGAACGAGTCGAGCCTCGGCAACTTCGGCGGCGGCCAGAAGAGTGGCGGAGGTGGTGGCAAGTGAGTGTTGCTCTGTTCGCCTGCAGGCATTACCGTTTGGTGTTGGGACTCGTGCTGCTTGTGCAGATCGCGTTAATTGTGGTTGTCAAACTGAGTCTTGGCCGAGTCGAGCAACTCTGTTGGTTCTGCCACATCTCGCTAGGAATCGCCGCCCTTGGATTGCTAACTCGATCTGGAATGCTGACTTCGATCGCGCTCACGAACATCGTGATCCTTCACATGCTGTCGATTCTCGATCTTCTGTGTTGGAAAGCCAACGGTGAGTTCCCATTCGGACTTAGCAGCTACGTGGTGTCCCTTCGACAGTGGACCCGGTTGGCCACGACGCATCACCTGTTTCTGCTGCCCCTTCTGCTCATCGTGTTCATCCGCGACGGTAGGTATCCTCGCGAAACGTGGTTGATTTCTACAACGAGCTTCGTCTGGGCTTTGTTGATCACTCGAGCGGTCACCTCGCCATCTAACAATGTCAACTATGCGTTCTTTGTTCCTGATTCCTTGACTTGGAGCGGGCTCGCCGCACTGAATGCCTCGCCTGGCGAGTTCTATCCGCTGGGGCTGAGTGTCGTTGTGAGTGTCACCGTCTTCCTGCCAGCCAGTGTCTGTCTTTCGTGGCTGGCGAAGTCCCGCGAACTCGTAAACGCGCTTGCTTGATTGATCTCGCTTGCCACGCGCGTGTCGTGCGATCTTCCACGGCACGGTCTGGCCCACTATGCTGAACGCATGCCTTGGTTCGCGTTTCCGCCGACTCTCACTGTGTAAGGAGCCTACGTTATGCGACACCTTCCCATGGTCACTGCATGCGCACTACTGATTTCTGCGACGAGCACCGTCGGACGTGCCGACCCGCCGGCTGAACTAGACAAGCTATTGGAGTCGCTTGAATCGGCGTCCGCGGACGAACGCCCGAAAACGCTGGAAGCGATTGGCGACTTGGGAAGCGACGCAAAGGCAGCGATTGCCACACTGTCGAAGGCTCTGGATGACACAAGCCCCAACACGCGAGGCGCCGCCGCGACGGCGATCGGAAGGATTGGGATCTATGATGAAGACGCCGCGGTTCGGCTCCTGGAAGCGTTCGAAGATGACGGCGAGCTGTTCGCTGGCGGAATGGTTTGTTATTACGCGGCAGATGCGCTCGGCAAGTTGGGCCCGAAATCTGCGCCGCGGCTAGTCCCAAGGTTGGCAGCCGACAGCCTTCTCGTGAAACGTTGCGCCGCGTTGGCGCTTGGCAGGATCGGGGCCGAGGCGAAGGCGGCTGTCCCCGCGTTGCACGAGTTGGCAAAAGAGGACGACGGGGCAACGCGGCGCGTTGCCATCTACGCACTGATGGCAATCGGACCAGCTTCTGCTCCCGCCATGCCAACGCTGGCCAAAACGCTTCGGCACGAAGACTTTCACACACAGTACTGGTCCTGCCGAGCGATCGGAGCCATCGGTGCGCCGGCCGCCCTACCCGCCGTACCGACCTTGATCGAGCTGCTGAGCACCGGCAACCCGTCGGTCAAACGAAACGCCGCGGATGCTCTGGGCCAGATCGGCCCGGCCGCTGGAGAGAGGGTCATCGCTCCACTCGTGAAACTCTTGAACGACAAGGTCCAGCCCGTCAGGCGTGCCGCCGTGATCGCACTTGGCGAACTCGGGCCATTCGCGAAGAGCAGCACCGACGCGATTCGTGCCGCACTGAAGGTTGAACAGTTTCGCGCGAGAGCCGCAGCGGCCGGAGCACTGTGGCAAGTAACAGGCGAGCCCAATCCGAGCCTCGAAGTCCTTCTTGACGTGTTGCAAGGGAAGCAGTCGCCCTGGGAAGCCGCTGAAGCATTCGGGCGATTAGGAAAAAGTGGCAAGCCAGCGGTCGCTAAGCTCACAGAGCTTGCTACGTCTGAAAATCCCGAGACGCAGTTTTTCGCGATCGCTTCGTTGGCCGGGATTGGTCCCGAGGCGGCTGCGACGCTACCGACGCTCACCAAGCTGCTGGACGATCCCGCCAAAGATCTGCGAGATTTTGTCCGTGAGGCCATTTCCAAGATTCAACCCACGGAGTAGCTACCTTGTTTACTACCGCCCGCTGAGCTTCTGAACCTGCTCGCGGTATCGCTCCGCCTTCTCGGTCCGGCCAGCGGAAGCAGCCGCGCGCGCAAGCAGCGCGGCCAAACGGCGATCGTTCTGGTAATGCTCATAAAGCGGTTCAAGGTTTTTCAATGCCTCTTCGTCGCGGCGATCAAACAGCAATAACTCACCTTCGACAAGCCTGCATTCCAGATCGTACGGCGCCAGCGTCAAAGCCTGCTGGATCGTTTCCATCGCCTCTTCTCGATTCCCCTGATCCCGCAAGGACAGAGCCAGGAAGCGATAGGCGTGGATGTCGTTGGGATTCCGTGCCAAACACCATTCCGCCTCTTCCTGACAACGCTCCCCCTGGCCAGCTTCAGAATACGCATAGCTCAGGTTGAGGTGCGCCGCGTAATTGTCTAGCTCAAGGTCGAGCACCTTCAGCAAAGGGGCGATCATCTCGGCGGGCCGCTGAAGATCGTCCAAGATCTCTGCGTTCAAGTAGTGAGCCGCTACATGCTCCGGATTGAGCTCACTGCTCCTCTTGGCGTACGGTAACGCCGCGCCGGGACGTCGTTGGCGGAAATGCAACTCGGCAAGCGTCAACTGCGGCCACCAGTCGTTCGGAGCTAGTTCCGTCAACTCGAGTAGCGTTCTCTCCGCTGCGTCGAATCGCTCCGTGGCGAGGCAAATGCCGACGATTTGACGCCTTGCGTCGAGATACGCCTCCGAATCTGAGGGCACTTTGCGAAACTCCGCCAGGGCCTGTGGGCGATCGACCTCGGACAGGACCAAACCCAACTCACTGTGAACGCCCCAGTCGTCGGGATACTTTGCCAAGTGCCGCCGGTAATGCTCAATCGCCAAATCGAACTGCCCCACTTCGAGAGACTCTCGTGCCAGGATCAACGGCGCAGGTGGCAGCAGCATGCGCGCGAGCGTCGCAGCACCCCAGAGGACAGCGACGACGGCCAGCACAAGCACTAACCGCTTAAGTTGTGCCGGCTTGCGAGTTTTGGCATCACTGTCAGACATGCTTTGAATCGTGACTAAGGCTCATTTCGAGGTGGCTGCCGTTCCAGTTCCCTCCGCCAAACGCCACAGGCGGTTTGCTGGCAGGTCGTTCCATGACTCTCGTCGTCCGCCGGGCCAGACAACCATTACCTCGCGTACCTTGTCTAACGAGCCGAGACCTATCAACACAGTTCTTTCCTCGCAGGAAAGATAACTCCCGCCGGCCTGGACGGAGCGAACGAGCACTCGATCCCCAAGATCGATCCGCAGCGCCGCGCCGATGCCATCGCGATTGCTCTCGATACCAATCAGTTCCACCTGCAACCAATCGCCAATACCTTCCACATCATTCTGTAACAAAGCTGCCTCACTGTTGAGTTGACTGATCGCCACGTCCGCATCTCCGTCGCGATCATAGTCCGCGATGGCGGTCCCGCGGCCCACGTGCGGCTCGCGAAAGTAGGGTCCCGCAGAGGTCGAAACATCTCGAAACCGTGATCCACGATCATTGTGGAAAACTTGGGGTAACTGAGCGAACGACCCGCTTCGGCCAATCTCGTGCAAACGATCGTGTACGTGGCCGTTGGCCGCCAGCACATCGAGCCAGCCGTCATTGTCAAAGTCGGCGAAGGACGCCCCGAATGCTAAGCGGAGTCGACTTGGCGCTCCCAGCCCCATTTCATCCGTAACGTCTGTGAAGAGAAGGCCGCCTTCGTTGCGATAGAGAGTGTTTGTTTCATCAAAATAGTTGGCGACGAAGAGATCGAGCGTCCCGTTTCCGTCAACGTCTCCAATAGCGACGCCCATACCCGCCTCTCTGGCACCATGCTTGTTCGTTGAAGTGCCGGAGTCGCCAGCCCGTTCGTCAAACTGCCCACTCCCTTGATTCTGCCAAAGATGATTCTCAGTCGTATCATTGGCGACATAAAAGTCAGTATCACCGTCGGCATCCAGGTCCGCGGCGACAACTCCAAGACCTTGGCGTGCCTCCCCGGCCCGGGTGCCCGCCTTCTCGGAGAACTCGACAAGTCGGCCATCACCCATGTTTCGGTAAAGCAAGTCCGGCACAGCCTCTAGGAAACTCGGATGACAGACGATGTGGATTGTTTTGCCTGCCCCTGTGTAGTCGCAGATGGGGTAGTTGTTGGGACCAAGCTTCGCGTAGTTCGCAATGAACAGATCAAGGTCGCCGTCGGCATCGACATCAGCCCACGCGCAGCTTGCGCTTAGGCGCCCAGGCGAGGCCTGACCCGGAAACTCCACGATGGTGAACGTGCCATCACCTTGGTTGTGATAGAGCCAGTTTCGTTCGTAGCCTGTGATGCAAAGGTCCGTGAAGCCGTCGTTGTCGTAGTCCGCCGCCGCAATCCCCATGGAGTAGTTCGTATTGCTCAAACCGGTGTGCCCGCTAACGACGAGAAAGGAGTCGCCGGACTGGTTGCGAAACAGCGAATCAGCGGGCAAATCGTTTACTCGGCTGGCCCTACCATCTGTCGAATAGGTTGCTCCCTGGCAGCAATAGAGGTCCGGCCAACCATCATGGTCGAAATCGATCCATCCAACACCGGAACCCATACTCAAGTGAACGTGCCGCTGTTCAGTTAGAGGAGAATGATGGCGAAATCGCAGCCCAGATGAGTTAGCAACCTCCGAAAACTGAAACGGGCCTGCTTCGGCGCGGGACTCTTGGCGGGAATCGCTGGCAACCGCTGCAGGACGGAGCGGCTTGGTTGCCGGGTCCTTGGTCTGAGGCGACCTCTGCTCGCTCGGCGCACATCCTACCAGGCACAACCAACCAACACCGAACGAAAACAGACGAGTAGCCATGGTAATCACTGGACTGATCTCAACAGCCATACCGAAATTGCTGGTAGAGGTGGGAAGTCTTGTTCGGTCGAAGGTAGCTCCCCAGAATCGTGGGCTCTATTCCAAAAAAAACTCCCGCCCCCCTCACATCTCACGCAAGACAATCCAACGAACCCGTTACCAAAAAAAAGCCGCCCGGCTGCCAAGCGACCGGGCGGAGTTCGTTACGAAATCGCCAGCGAACTGGCTTTATGATCCAGAAGTCGCTTACGAGCCACCGGTGTAGGCCTGAGCCTCCTTGCCGAACCGACTGCCGGTGTTACGCCAGACTTGCGTGTCCAGGCTTTCCGGGATGAACCTCACAGATCCATCGCCATAGGCACCTTGGGCTCCACCCGGATGCAGGCTGGAAAAGGGACGTCGGCCGGAATTGCCGTTGTTGTGATTGTCATTCCAGCTAATCGTGTCGGGACAGCAGTCCTTGGACGGGCAGCCGGGAAGCGCGGTGACCGACGTGTTCATGTTCGGACCGGTCGTCGGCGGGGCACAGTCTGCACCGTTGCCGTGCTTGTAGTAGTTCGGCGGATAGCTTGTATCGACACCGCACCAGCCCGTCTCGACGACCCAACGATCGCACCGGTTACCTTGGCTGATGACAGGACCGCCGCCTGTCCGAACCACCGGCACGCCCCGGTAGACCTCGCCGACCATCACGGTGTTCGCGGTCCCGTCTTGGATGTCCCGGAACCTGACGCCACTGCTTCCTCCGAAGATGCCTTGCGTCGCAAGCGGACCAAAGTTATTCGCTGTGTTCCCGAAGACACCGCCATAGTTCGTCGGAGCGTTCGCACCTTCCGGCCATGCTTCGCTGGGGCATTGATAAGCTGAAATGCGTGTCGTGTTCGGGTTATCACCTCTGGACTGCTTCGACCAATTTGGGCCCCCACCACGATAGCAGGTCGTGTCCTTTACATAGTCGAAGTCTAGCTTATCGTGCAGGGGCGTTTCCTCCATGTACGGCAGGATCAATGCGCGCCAGCTCCAACCGGAGGATTGGAACCATCCTGGACATCCAGGATAGAAATTACCGCTGTAGGGCTCGTTGTTTTGGAGCTGTCCACCACGGCTGGTCGGCATGCTCTTGTAAGTGTCGTGATAGTTGTGAAGCGCAAGCGCAATCTGCTTCAGATTGTTCCCGCAACTCATACGACGTGCGGCCTCGCGCGCCGCCTGTACCGCCGGCAGCAATAGCGCCACCAAGATTCCGATAATCGCAATCACCACAAGTAATTCGACGAGCGTGAAACCCCTACGCCGGGATCCAGCTCTCCACTCACGGAAAGTCATCATAACACATCCCTCTCATGAGAAAGAACGAAAATTGTAAGACAATTAGACCGGGCAGGTGAAATAGACCGGCAGGTGAAAACCAACTCGAACGAATTAGAACACTTCCATAAGCTAAGAGCTGAAGAATTCGAAGTCAACAATAAAGAAATAAGATAATTGCAGGACAGAGCAGGCACCTGTTTGGGGTAGCTGATCAACGATTGAGGTTGCGCGTCGCTGTTGCGAGGCAGTGGTTACCTGGAGCTCCAGCGCCGAGACCGTTTTTGCCATTGCAAGCTCCGTAGATCCTGAAGTCGCCGTGAGTCCGGGTTTCGCGAGAGTTAGTTAGATGAAAACACCGAGCAAGAGGTAGGACGCCCCCCGGACTCGGATTTTTCGGCTCATCCGCAAGCCGTGAGTCCAAAATCGGTATACACGGAATATTCTGTTGCGGCTCTGGATCGTATATGATGCTCGGAGTTCACCACCGTCGGTGAGCGTTTGGCAATTACGAAAGGATCTCAAATGAAAAGAATCACGTTGCTCGTGCTGTCTGTCTGCCTTGGTCTCGCAGTTGGTTGCGGCCCTAGTGTTGACACGTCCTCGGCTACTCCGGAGGTGACACCGGAAGAGACAACGGCAACCATCGAAAAGGGCGTGGAGTCAGGAGCAATTGATCCGGCAACGTACGGTAAGGAATAGCCCGCCGTCCGAGGACTTGCTCTTTGACTACTGCCGCTGCTCGCAGTGCAGCGGCGCTCGGTACGATTCAGACTCTCAACTGAAGTCCGAGAAGAAATACCGCGTCAGGTGGAAGAAGACCGGCGCGGCAAAACAGATTGAGTCGATGCGGTCTAAGACACCGGCATGCCCTTGAACAAGCGTGCCGGTGTCGGTGACGCCTCGGTCGCGCTTGATGGCTGACATCGTCATGCCTCCCGCCGAGCCCATGATCGCCGTGACAAGCGACATACAGGCTGCTTCCCAAATGCGGAACGGTGTCACCCACCACAACAACGATCCCACGATCGCTGTTGTTAGTACGCCACCGAAGAATCCCTCCCAGGTTCGGCTCGCGTTGATGTCTGATGCAATCACACGCTGCCCCAGCAACTTGCCCCACGCGTATTGGAAAACATCTGCAAGCTGGACGATCAGTACGAAGTAAAACAGCAATCCCGGCGCGCTGCCTTCGGACCATTGCCGACGTGGAGGCTGATTAGTAACGGTCTCGGCCGACGCGTCCTCGCGCGGTGCCACACGAGTCTCGATTTGATCCGTCGTCTCGAGCGTGCCTTCAACAGGAGCGGCCTTGAATGTCAAAAAGTCCAAGTCCAACAGCGCGGGTGCGTAGCTGAGCGAATAGACGCAGATCAGCAATCCGAATTGAGTCTTGGCAGACCGCTCTAGAAACCTGCGTGAATCACCCGATAACGCGATTCGGGCAGGAATGTACAGCGATGCATAGACCGGAATCATAATGCTGTACAAGCCGTAAAGATCGGTCCCCCGTAACACCAGTCCATCGGCCCACATCGCGGCCGTCGTGCCAGCGGCGGGATCGACAAAACTCCGACCCACTCCAACTAACAAGTATTGTAACGGCGTAAAAATGAAGAAGACCCAAAACAGCGTGCGATGATCGGCGCGTCGGGTCGGCGTCATCGTGACGAACTCGCGCAAAGCCCAAAACGAAACGAAGCCGAACAACACCACCGTGCTGGTCTTTCCCATCAAGAATCCCGCGGCGAGAATCGCGAACATCATCCACCATGCTCGCACGCGATTGTTGAAAGTTCGAAGCAGCGCCGGATTCACGACGTTTTCCGGTTGTCGCTTCAACGTCTGGCCAATCACCGATGCAGCGATCAGCAACGCGATCACGACGAACACTAGCCAATAGGTCGGCATGTTCATCCAGCGCGCCGTGTTCAGCAACGCCAGAAGCGGTTCAAGTTGTGCGTCCGCAAAGTGCATCATTAGTCGTAGCTGCCCAGTTCGAGATCTTTTAGGCGCTGCACGGCGTCACACGCGCGTTTGAGGAAATCCATCTTCGATTCACCGGTCTCCAACCACATTGGTGGCCCGATCGTAATGCAACTCAAGAGCGGCACGGGCAGGAATTCGCCCCGCGGCAGAACTCGATTCAGATTGTCGATATAAACGGGCACAAGTTCCAAGTCAGGACGCTTCTTGCCGAGGTAATACAAACCACTCTTGAACTCACCGATTTCATCGCTCACGCTTCGCCCACCCTCGGGAAACACGATCAGCGAGTGAGTATCACCGATCGCCCGAATCATCAGTTCAACGGGGCTGCGATGAACCTTGATGTTCTCGCGATCGATCAACAACGCGTTTAGCGAACCGGCAATGTAACGTCTAAAGGCGCTCTTGTCCCAGTAGTCCTTCGCAGCGACGGGCCGAGTGAGCACTCGAACCTGGCGTGGAAGTGACGACCACAGCACCACCGCATCAAGGTGACTTGTGTGGTTCGCGAAGTAAACTCGCTGGCACGTTTCTGGCTGGCAATCGACCCAGCGCACGCTCGAACCGGCAATCAGTTTTGCGATGATCGAGAGTCCTGTCGCCGTTAAAGACATGCGCCGCCGTTTATGAATAAAGAAGCGTGGCCTCCACAATGCCTCGTTTCGCCAGACCAAAGCGGTCCTCCAGACCCAAACTCATCGTAGCCTGACAGCCTCCCCGGCGGGAGTGGGTCGAGAGGTGCGAAGACCGACTACTTCGTCGTCACATGAGCATTAGAGACAGCGGGGGCCGCGAGCGATCCCGGCGGGCACTTGTGGTCGTAGATCTCGGAGATCAATTCGGTGTAACCCTCGACCATCTTGTCGAGCGAACCCTGAGCGATCACTTTCTCGCGAGCGGTGGTGCCCAACCTCATCGCTAGTTCTTTGTTAGCGAATAATTGCAACCAGTGCTTTGCCAAGCTATCGGCGTCGCCGGGATCGACGAGGAAGCCGGTCGATTCGTGCGCGACGGATTCGGCAACTGAGCCGACGCGAGTCGCCACAACAGGCACTTCGCACGCCATCGCTTCCAAAATGGAAACGGGGTTGGCTTCGTTATGCGAGGTCAGCGAAAACACATCCATCGCAGAAAGGAGTTGCGGAATGTCGTTGCGCGATCCGAGCATGTGTACGCGGCCCGCGAACTTCGTATCGACGACGGACTGTTCTAGCTTCTGTCGCTCCGGCCCGTCACCAATCAACACGAAGTCTGCATCGGGAGCCTGCTTGCTCGCGAGCGACGCGGCTCGCAAGAACAACAGGTGGTTCTTCTCAGGCCGTAGCGCCGCGACGATACCACAGACCGGCGCGTTCCGCGGGATACCGAGCCGGTTACGAATCGCGATGCCGCTGTCGGGCAAGGAACGGAAGCGGCAGGCGTCGATGCCGTTGCGAATCCCTCGCACCTTCTCCTGGGAAATCGCTCATGTTCGATCAAGTGTTGGCCGTGCTGATGTGCAACGGCGATGAATCCGTCGGTGATTGACGTGAGCAGTCGATTCAGTCGGCCGATCGTATCCGGCCAGCCAGTCGCATGCAGCGCGGCGAGGACGACAGGTGCATCCTCTTGCCACGCAGCAAGGCGTCCCCAAAACATCTTATCGCCCGCGCCAACGGTAATAACGGCGTCGATGCGTCGCTCGTCGATCAGTCTTCGCATCCGCCCTAGCACGCGCCAGTCGTACTTGACGTTAATCAAGCCGCTGTAGGCGGGGATCTCACTCACGGCGACTTCGCCGAGTGGGCCGAGCTCTTTCAGACATCAGAGCTCCGGAGTAATGCATTCCCGATCGAAGTGGCGAATCAAGTTCAGCAGCAGCGTCTCCGCCCCGCCGACCGGCATGCTGCTGATGACGAACATCGTCCGCAACGGTCCCCGGTCGAGACGCGACGTTAATGATCGTTGTTTCTTTCGTAACATCTTTCCCTTACCCTTCGATTTGCGCTGCACACACTCGTCCAGCGAGCGTGCTCGCTGGACGAGTGTGTGCAGCATTTCTGAAAGTGCTTGTTTCTCAGTCTCGGCAAATAACCAACCGCCTCGCCAACCGACAAAGCACGCCAACATGGAAACAACGAAAGCTTGCCAACCGCCCAGGCAAAGCGCCAGCGGCAGCAGGCTTGCGAACACGATGCCGCGATCCCACTGCATCCCGACTCGCCAACTGATGCCGTACGTGACCGCTAAGGCAACCGCGTTGGCGGTTCCTGTTGCAAAGACGACGCCCGCTAAGCCAAACCTTGGCGCGAGGAAATAGTTCAGCCCGAGGTTCGCTGCCAACCCAACTGCAAAGGCGATGCGGCCAGCCCTCGCATTCTCGGCACACAGCAGGTATCGATTCGCGAAGAAAAGCATGCTGAACCAAATGCAATAGACGAGTGTGCCGGGAAGGACTTTCAGCCCGGTGTCGTACTTCCCGCCAAACGCCCAACTGAAGATCAAGGGAGCCGCGAGTAACAACATCGCGGCGCCAACAGTAAAACCGACGGCCGTCAACTTCACCGCCCGGTTGATCTTCTGCATGGCCAAGTCGCGACGGCCCGCTTCCCAATCCTTGATCAGATGCGGCAGCAAGCTGCTGGCGACCATGAACGCCAGTGACATCAACAGCAGCGGAAAGACTCGGCTTGTATAGTATTGACCGACTAACGCGTCGGCGCTGAGCGGATCGACTGCCGAGAACTGTTTGAGCATGAACTGGTCCGTTGCCTCAAACAGATTCCCAACGAGATTCCCCAGCCAGATCCAAGACGCGAAAGGACTCAGCTGGCCCACATCGTGTCGGCTTCAAACGCCTCGGCTGCGGGTGGGCTTGAGCGCCAAAAGCGATATACCGCGTAGGCTCCGCCCAGCGCTGCCAGCAGCGAGCCAACGCCGTAACCGATCATCACGGCCTCTTCGCGCAATGTTGTGAAGTACAGCAAGCCGACTCCAATACAACCGAAGCCAATGCTGCTCGCCACCTGCATCATCGACACGACGCGAACCAATCGCAGCGCGGTCAGCTACTCGGCCAGCACGTTGAAGCAGAGAACGGCAACCAAAACGCCGGCTAAGAGCCACACGAGCTGCCATTGAGTCGCATCGCCAAACAGGAGCACGCGATCCAGCTTGGCGTCGCAAGGATGCATGCCGTCGCGAGGATCGTCAGCAAGCCTGTCGCCAAAAGCGTTTGTCGCAGGAAACCCTTGAGCTGATCACGCTGCCGATATGATTCGACATAGCGCCCGAACGAACCGGGAATACATTGGCTTACAATTGGAAGCTTGACGGCGCTCAGCCGGCGCCGATTCTCCTTTTCTTCTACCTGTTGTCGGTCGTCGTCTATTGGATCGTACGGCATTCACTGTTCGACGAACGCGCCCTTTGGTCCGTCTTCGGATTTCTCAGCGTCTTCGCGATCTACCTAGCAGTGACCGGATTCGCCGAGACACGGCAGATGTGGTCGTTCGTCTTTCCGAAGTACATTGCTTCCTCTTCATACGAAGAGTTTCTTGGACGCGGTCGAGGCCATTCCTGAACCCGATCGGGAATGGCATGTATTTGAGCGCCGGGCTGTTCGGCGTTGTGCGGTGGTGGCCGCACCTGAACCGGCTTGGCCGTGGTGTGATGATCGGTATCGCAGGGGTCATCTTCCTTGGTGTGTATTTCACGCTAACCCGAAGTGTCTGGCTTGGTGCTGGTCTGGGCTTGTTGCTCATCATCTGGCAGGCGATTCCGAAATCGTGGCGTGTGCCGATGGTTGTTGCCATGGTGCTCGCCGGAGTGCCGGTGCTCGCGATGAAGTGGAATAAGCTCAACTCATTCAAGCGCGATGCGAACGTCAGTCAACACGATATGGAACAGTCGGTGAAAAATGCGGCCAATCCTGGCCACGGTTGCTTGGAAGATCTTTCAGGACTATCCGCTCTTCGGCTGTGGATTCGGTCGATACAAGGAAGTTGATGTGAACCACCTCGATGATTGGACCGGCGAGTTGCCGCTAGAACTGGCCAGACCCTACGTTCAGCACAACGTCTTCCTCGCTCTGCTCACGCAGACGGGGCTAGTTGGCCTCGGCTTGTGGCTGATGACACTTGGCTTATGGGCGCACAACGCTTGGCAACTGTGGACGAGCAAACACGCGCCTCTTTGGGCGCGGCAGCACGGACTTGTGCTGTTGGCGCTTTTGATCGTTTACTGCGTGAACGGAATGTTCCACGACATCGGCATCATCACGATGGTGAATATGCTTCTGTTTCTCGTCGCAGGCGTCTGTCAAGGGCTCACGCCGCATATTGAAGGGGCAACGAACTCACAACGACCAGTAGCCCGTCAGCGTGTGCCTGTCGCGGCTGCTTCGGGGGCGTAAGGATCGTTCAAGAAATAAGTGGCGTAAGCTTCCAGCTTGCGATAATGCGGGTTCGCAAGCTGGAAGCTTACGCCACGGAAAACGGGACGGTTATTTCCAGAACGATCCTAAGTCGCTCACAGACATCGGAGAATGACAATGACCACGGTTCTCGATGAACAACCGGTATCAATGGAAGGCGCGTGGCAGCGTGTCGATTTGTTTGGCGTTTCGATCGACGTGCTGTCGATGCGCGAGACAGTGAGCGTCCTCCAGGATTGGACTGCCGCCGAGTTCGATCAGTGCCGCTACGTCGTCACGCCCAACGTTGATCACACAGTGTTGCTTCAACATCACGAGGGGTTACAAGCAGCTTATCGTGATGCGTCGCTCGTGCTTGCTGATGGCTAGCCTGTCGTGACGGCATCGCGCTTCCTCGGCAAGCCGTTACCGGAGACAGTGCCTGGCTCGGACTTGTTTCCTCTGCTGACGAAGTCCGCGACGTCGGAGCAGGCTCTGCGAGTCTTTCTGCTTGGTGCGGCCGATGGGGTCGGAGATCGCGCGGCAGCGAACATCAGGAGTCGATGCGAGCATGTTGATATCGTCGGCGTATACAGCCCGTCGCTGGGATTCGAGAAAGATGATGGCAAGAACGAAAGAATCATTTCGTTGGTGAGTGAGGCACAGCCGGATTTGCTAGTCGTCGGCCTTGGTGCTCCGAAACAGGAGGTCTACGTTCACACACATCGCGATCGCCTGCGCGCGAAGGTGGCGTTCTGCGTCGGAGCTACGATCGACTTCCTCGCCGGCGAAAAGGCTCGTGCGCCTCGTTGGATGCGACGAATGCGCGTTGAATGGCTGCACCGAATGATGAGTGAGCCGAAACGTCTGGTGAAGCGTTACGCGCGCGACGCATTCGTCTTCCCGCAACTAGTCTGGCGCGAGTGGCGGAACGGCTAGCCAATCAAACCGATGATCAACAATGCGATCATCCAGCAGCCCGCTATGATCTTGCCGGCTGTCCCAAGCAGCCTTCCCCAGAATGCCGCGTGGCCAACCTTGAGACTCTCGTCAACGGTGCGGCCTTTCCACAGTTCGCCAAGCACGGCTCCGAGCAAAGCACCGACACCCGAGAAGAGAATAGCTCCGATCACCGACCCGACGAACGGAATCGGAATGGGGACGAATAAGCCGAGAAAGCCACCGCCCAAGGAACCCGACAAGGCAAGTGCCGCTCCACGTTTGCTCCCACCTGCTTTCGTTGCACCAAAAGCTCCGGCAAGGAAGTCCACGGCCTCGCCCAGTATCGCCAGCATAAGCATCAGCCCGATAATCACGATGCCCACGTCAACTCGCCGATCTTCTGGCACCAGGTACGCGTAGAACACTGTCAGCAATAGAACGAACCAGTTCCCCGGCAACCCGACCAGGTTCATTGCCCAGCAGGCAAGCGCCGCTGCGACCAACAGTATTGCAAACAAGACCATTAATACGGACACGTCGCTTCACCTTAAAGTAGCCATCACGCTCCGAGGCTGTGGAACAATTGTGGAGCAGGTTTACAACCTGCTTTGTTTTGGCGGGATTGGCAGGTTGCAAACCTGCCCCACGTCGATTCTTTCACAGCCTCTCCGCGTGATGTAAGCGGCGCTACAAACCGACTGTGTTACCTGCCGAGCACGAGGTAGGACCGACCCCGTGCTACTCCCCTTTCCTCACGCGGAGCGTGATGGCTACATTGCCGGTATCGACGTCGCGATAATCGGCGTTTGGAAGTACTTCTTCACAAGGTTCTTTACGTCGTCAACGGTTACCTTCTCGATGCGGGCGTCGTACAGCTTGTCGTTGGCATAACCAAGTCCGTACAGATCGTCGATGGCGGCTTGGAAAGCTTGTGAGCTAGGAGTGACGTTGCGTTGCGAGTGGGCTGCGATCAGCTTCTGCTTCGCCAGCTTGAACTCATCTTCGGGAACGCCTTCCTTGCCGATCTTGGCGATGTTGTCTTGGATGCGTTTGACGACTTCGTCCAAGGTTTCAGGACGAGTTTGCGCCATGAAGACGAAGTAACCGGGAGCCTGCCCCGTCAGCTCGATGCCAAAGACGTAATAGACCAACCGCTCGCCTCGCAGTTCGTTGAACAACCGGCCGCCGGCGCCGGACCCGCCCGTCAGGATCGAATTCAGCACGGCGATTTCGGCTCGTGTCTCTTGATCCGATACGCTGACGGCCGGATAGCCGATCAGCACCATCGCGGTGCCAGGCTGCGCCGTGGTTGTCTGCTCCGTTCGTGCTTTCGGCTGGCCGGGGGTTGTGAACGCAGGTAATGCCTCGCCGCGAGGTTGCTTTCCGAAACTCTGCTCGAGTCGCTGCAGAGTCGCATCGACGTCGATGTCGCCGAAGATGGCAAGCACCATGTTGTTGGGAGTGAAGTGGCGTTTGTGGAAGGCCTTGCAATTATCAACGGTCAAACCTGAAACAGATTTCTCCGTACCAAGGATCGTGCGCCCGTAGGGCGATGACGACGGAACGAGCGTTGACCAGAAGTCAAGAATCTCCGTTTGAGGGTTCGCTTTGCGAGCCGCGATCCGTGCGAGTTGTAGCTGCTTGAGCTTGTCAAACTCTTCGCTGGGGACCGTCGGCTTGAACAACACTTGATACGTGTAGTCGAGCGCCGAGTCGAAATCGTCCGACAAGACGGAGCATTGCAGGAAGCTCGTGCTTCTCTGGCTGCTCACCCCAAACGAACCGCCGATGGAATCGAAGTGCTCGGCAATCTGTCGGGCCGTATACTTCTTGGTGCCACGCTCCATTAACCCGCTGGCGAGCGAGGCCAGACCGCTTGTCTTCGAGTCGTCGTATAACGCACCACCGTTCACGAAGGCTTGGATGCTGACCGTCGGTGTCACGGCGTGACGTTTTAGCAGAACGGTCAGTCCGTTCGCGAGTTCCTTCCGCATGATAGGCGACTCGGTCGATTCAGCGACTTGTTCGGCCGCCTGCTTTCCGCTGCCGATGGGATCGATCCGCACGGTATTGAGTCGCTCAGGCAAGAAGTACTTACGAGCGACCTCGCGCACCTGCTCGGCGGTCACGCCTTGGATGCCTTCCACGTATTGATCGTCAAACAAGGGATCGCCGGTCGAAACGAAGCTCGTCGCCAGCGAATCGGCCTGGCTAGTGACGGTCTGCTGACCGAAGACGTGCTCGGCGGCCTTCTGGCGTTTGACTTTCTTCAGTTCCTTCTCGCTGACAAGTTCGCTGGTCAGCCGCTCAATTTCCTGGAAAATCGCCTTGCGGCAAGCCTCGGTGTTGTCGGGCTGACAGTGAACGCTGACGTCAAACCAACCCTTCACGAATCCCGGCGTATAGGACGAGCTGCTGACCGCGATGGCCAGTGGCTGTTCGATCTTCAGGCGGTAACCGAGACGTGAACTGTCACCATTGGCCAGCAAGTAGCTTGCCACGTCGAGCGGATACAAGTCCGGGTGCTGCAACATGACTGTGGGCCAACCGACACTGAAGTGGGTCGTCTCGCCGGCCATTTCGAGTCGCTTCGAGCGCGGCGACGCCTGTGCCGGCTCGACAGGAAGGACAACTCCGCGCTCGGTCGTTCGCTGAAATTCCTTGACGCCTTTCAAGACCTCGCCCAACACGTGATCGGTATCGACGTCGCCGACAACCAAAAAGACCATGTTCTGCGGGACGTAACGGTTCTTGTAGAACGCAATCACATCCGAACGATCAACACTCTGCACGACAGGCAGATACCCGATCGTTGGGTGACGGATCGGATGCTCTTGATAGATCAAGTCCTTCATCGCCTGGTAACGCTGGCGATCGCGGCTCGCCTGCCCCATCTCCAATTCGCGCTGCACGACACCCATCTCGCGGATGTACTCGTCTTCGGGGATCAGCGAGTACTGCATGCTCTCGGCGATCAGCTCGATAGCCAGGTCCGTGCGGTTTGCCGGACAGTTAATGTAATACGCCGTGATGTCGGTCGAAGTGAAAGCGTTTGTCTGGCCACCCATCGAATCGACGAGCTTCTGAATCTCCGGCTCAGGCCGCTTGGTCGTCGAGCCGAGTGCGACGAGATGCTCCAGCATATGGCTGATGCCGGTGCCGAGATAACGCCCCTCGTACGCACTGCCAGTGTTCCGAACAAAGCAGCGCACCGTCGCGACTGGTGCCGCATGATTCTCGCGGACGAGAACGACCATGCCATTAGAAAGCTGGGCCTGGGTCACGCCTTTCCCGAGCGATGACCGCGAGACGTACGTGACGTCGGCTTTGGCCCGGTGTTGCGGTTCTTGGGGCTGCGGGTCTTGTTGAGCGACGAGAGTGGATGCCAGCGGCAACAGAATGAAGCCGATCAGCAAGATCCGAGTCCTTAAGTAGTGTGTAGTCATCATCAAGTCCATTTTCTTAATGCTTGTGGGTCAGAGATCGATCCGTAAGCCGGGATTGTACCACATGCGTTAGGTTGTGAAAGGAAAAGACACAACCATGATGCGGGACGCCTCGTGACAAACTAGAATGTTCCGTTCTAGCTTTGATGGCCCACTTCGTGAGGTATGTGATGAGACGTTGCAGTTTCTGTGTTCTCTTGGTCGTTGTTGGTTCCACGTTGGCGGCAGCAGCCGAGAAGCCGCGTCCCAACATTCTTTGGATCACGAGCGAGGACAATGGCCCGCATCTCGGTTGTTATGGCACCGACTATGCGACGACTCCGAACCTCGATGCGCTCGCCGAACGCGGCATGATCTATCGTGCCTGTTGGTCTACCGCGCCGGTCTGCGCTCCCGCGCGGACAACGATCATCTCCGGCATGTATCCTCCGTCGCTCGGTGCGCAGCATATGCGAAGTATGACGCGGCTGCCGTACGCTTTCAAAATGTACCCGCAGTATCTTCGCGAAGCGGGCTACTTCTGCACGAACAAGAGCAAGGAGGATTACAACCTCGAGAAGCCTGGCCAGGTCTGGGACAAGCCGAATCATTGGAAGAACCGCAAGCCGGGACAACCCTTCTTCGCGATCTTCAATCACACGACCAGCCACGAGAGTAAGCTGCGAACACGTCCGCACAAACAGGTCCAGGATCCGGCCCAGGTTCGCGTGCCAGCTTATCATCCGGATACTCCTGAAGTGCGTCAGGATTGGGCGCAGTATTACGATCGCCTGACGGAAATGGATGCGTTGGCTGGTGAGAACCTGCGAGAGATTGAAGAGGCGGGTCTGGCGGAAGATACAATCGTCTTCTACTACGGCGATCATGGCAGCGGAATGCCGCGGAACAAACGCTGGACCTACAACTCTGGTCTTCACGTTCCGCTGATCGTTTACATTCCCGAGAAGTTCAAACACTTGCGGCCTGACGACTATCTTGAGGATGGCGAAACGGATCGGTTGGTGGGCTTCGTTGATCTGGCTCCGACCTTGCTCAGCCTTTGCGGTATCAAGCCGCCGGAACACATGCAAGGTTATGCGTTTGCGGGCGAGTATGCGACCGAGCCGCAGCCGTACATCTACGGCTTCCGCGACCGGATGGACGAGCGATTCGATATGGTTCGCAGCATCCGCGATCTGCGTTTTATCTACATCCGAAACTACATGCCTCATAAGGCCTACGGACAGTACATCGCGTACATGTTCCAGACACCGACGACTCGCGTTTGGAAGCAGATGTTCGACGATGGCAAGTTGAATCAGGCGCAGTCAGCTTTCTGGCGCGAGAAGCCGGCTGAAGAGCTTTACGATCTGCAAGAGGATCCGGACGAAGTTCACAACCTCGCAGCGTCGGCCGAGCATCGGGCCATTCTGAAGAAGTTGCGCAAGGCTCAGCAAGACCTTGCTCGCGACATTAAGGATGTCGGCTTCTTGCCAGAAGGCGAGATTCACTCGCGTTCGGCAGGATCAACGCCATACGAGATGGGACACGACTCCAGCAAGTACCCCTTTGATCGCATCATGGCGGTCGCGGAGCAAGCGTCGTCGATCGGCTCGTCCGAACCAAAGTTCCTCGAAGAGCTAATGCAAGCGTTGCAGGACAAAGACAGCGCGGTTCGCTATTGGGGCGTGATGGGATTGTTGATGCGTAAGCAGATCGGCGTCTCGAGTTCGCGCGACTTGCTGCATCGGGCTCTCGAAGATGAATCGCCGTACGTCCGCATTGCCGCGGCCGAGGCGCTTGGCCGCTATGGCAACAAGGTTGATATCGCGAAAGCCGTCCCTGTGCTTCTCGAACTCGCCCCCGCCGATAAGAACGGAATCTTTGCGTCGATGTACGCCGTCAACGCCTTGGACTTTTTGGACGGCAACGCGGCTGGTGTCGTTGACCAGATCAGGAAGCTGCCGACGAAGGACCCCAAAGCGAATGGCCGGATGAAGTCTTACGTTACGAATCTGATTCGGAAGACCTTAGCTGATTTGAAGTGAGAAACAATGGGGTGAGAAAAAATGAACGTGACCCTCACCCGTCTCTATTTCCATCATTTTTTCTCACCTCATTTTTCCTCACGTCATCTTACGCCCGATCGCATCGTAACGAACGCGGCAACGGTCATCGCTGCACTGCCTCCGAACAGGCAAACCAACAGGCCAGTCCGGGCAAAGCGTCGTTGTTGCAATTGAGCTTCGAGTACCGCTTCGTACTCTTCGTCGCCGGCAACACGTGCGCGGTGCAGCTCGATTCCCTCTTCGGGAGCTTCGACCGACGCCAAAGCGAAGCCGAAGATCAGCATCAGGATCGCGAGGAACAAACAAAGTGGCGAGATGAGGCTTTTCATCGAGAAGCTGCTACTCGTGCCTCAGTGCTTCGATCGGGTCCATCAATGCTGCGCGCCGAGCCGGGTAGATCCCGAAGATCACTCCGATACAGACGGAGATGCCGAACGAAATCACAATCGCCCAGATGCTGATCGCGGTCTCGAGGTTGGCGAAATGGCTGACCGCGGTCGGCAATCCGATCCCTAGCAGCACGCCGAGAAAGCCGCCAACGGACGATAGCAAGATCGTCTCGACAAGGAATTGGTAGGTGATATCCCAACGTTTCGCTCCGAGTGCTCGGCGAATGCCGATCTCGCGCGTCCGTTCGGTCACGCTGGCAAGCATGATGTTCATGATACCGATACCGCCGACCAGCAGCGAGATGCCGGCGATGCTTCCGAGCACAATATTCCAGATCTGCTTTTCCTTCTCGGCTTGCCGCAACAATTCCAACGGGACCTGGATCTCAAAGTCCTCTTGATGCTGATGCGAGAGGTCCAGCAGTTTGCGAGCCATCGCAGCCGTCTGGCTGACCAACGTCGAATCCTTCACCGCCAGTGTGATCTCGTTGAGTTGTGTCATTTCGTAGTTGCGGCTTCCCGCGCTGCGAATCGCCTGTAGTTCTCCGAAGCGATGTCGGGCACAACTGAGTGGCACGTAGATGTCGTCGTTGTAGTTGCGCTGCCCGACGGCGCCGGGCATAGCGTTTCCGCTGCCTTGCGCCCGCAGAACGCCGATGACCAGATAGACATCGGTCCCCAATAACACGGTCTTGTGGATCGGATCCTCGAACTTGAACAACCGCTCTGCCGCTCCGGCCGCCAAAACGGCAACGTTCGCGGTGTTGCGTACATCAACGTCGGTGATGAATCGGCCTCGGCGGAGCTCAAGATTCTTGACTCCCAAAAACTCATCTGTCGTCCCCAGGATTCGCGAGTTGGGTATTCTGCGATGTTGGTGTTGTGCTTCTTGCACGATGAGAGCAATTGGCACAGCCTTTTTGATCGTCGGCAAAGTCCGCTTCAGACGCTCGAGATCTTTGTGCTTCAAGCCGTACTCCAAGACGCGGCTCGCGCTTTGCGAAAGAGCGGACGCACTCTCGTCTTCGTTTCCACCAACATCCGGCTTTACGCTGCGGATGATGACGTTGTCGGCTCCAAGTTGGCGGATGCGTTCGAGAGCCTCTTTCTTCGAGCCCTCGGTAATCGCCAGCATCGAAATCACCGACCCAACGCCAAGGATCACACCCAATACCGTCAGCAAGCTGCGCAGCTTGTGCAGCAGCAAGTTCTTCACGCCGACTTTGAATGTATTCCAGTACATGGTGTGCCTCGACTCGTTTAGGATCGTTCTGGAAATAACTGTCCGGTTTTCCGTGGCGTAAGCTTCCAGCTTGCGATAATGCGGGTTCGCAA
>PBSM01000241.1 GCA_002726245.1 Planctomycetaceae bacterium
CCACAACGAAAATGTATGTGTGTTAAAAAAGTCCGGAGACCGTCCTCAAGTTCAAACTCTTTCAGGGACGGCTTGCGGTTAAACGACTTAGCGCGGACGACAGTTCAACGCGTTCGAGTCCCTCTCGGCGAGAGAGACCGATAATTACTCCGGCCCTGAGATTCGCGACACGTTGTGCGAGACGGGATCATCCTCGTCGCTGGCGATTTCCGTTTCGCCGGTCATGTCCTGAACACTGGCGACTTGGCCATCTTCTCCCCAGCTTGTCCAGCGGCCTGACTTTACACCCGCGACGTAACTCCCTTCCTCCTGCTTCATCCCCGTGGGATGCCACTGCGTCCAGCGTCCATCGGCCAAGCCTTCGCGATAGCTGCCGACGAGCATCTTCTGGCCATTCTCATGCCAGAAGGTGTGTTCGCCGGTTGGGTTGCCCTGATCGTACGCACCGGAGAATTCCTGCGTTCCGTTAGCATACCACTCGTTCCACTTGCCGGTCTTGACGTCTTCACCTTCCGTCTCGTTCCTGGCGATTTTAAGTTGGCCGTTCCACCAATCGACGTTCGCAGTGATCGTAAAGTTGGTGCGCAGCAGCCAACCTTCGGATTCTTTTTGCTTCCGTTCATGCCACGTGACGACAGGCACAAGTTGCTTTCCGTCACGAAAGAACTCCTTGCCCCAAACCTGTCCGTTCGGTCGCCACGCAGTGGCCTCTCCGTCGGGCAGGCCCTTCTTGAACTTCATCTCACGTCGCTGCTGTCCATTCGGAGACCAGGTCGTCGAGGTGCCGTGCAATTCGCCATCAGCGAATTCCCACGAGCCGACAATCCGCTGCTGTGCGTCGGTCACTGTCCAAACGCCGTGCAGGTTATCGTCTTTGAACTCGGCTTGCGATGTGAAGGGGGCACGGAACTGTGGATCGACTGCTCCGAAATCGGGCATCACACGCATCCATGACCCATGCCGCTTGCCGTTTTGGTATTCACCCTGGGCCATGATACGGCCCTCGGGATCCATCATCGTCCAAGGACCATGGTTCACATAATTGCGATCCGCGTCTTGAACGACGTAACGCTGAAGTTTGACCGCGCGATTGGGATACCGCTCCGTAATTAACTCTCCTTCCGGCGTTGGTGCCTCCTTCTTGATGTCAGGCGAGCGGAAGCCATGGATTTCCTCCAAGCCCATCAAAGTTGGGCGTGGCGGAGGTGCAGGCAACTCCTCCGCGCAGACAACATCTGCTGCAAAAGAGAACGCGATGACAGCGACAACGGAGAGCGGGGAGGGAATGCGTGGCATCGAGCGGGCTCCAAAACACCAACGGTTCAGGCATCCCAGCCATAACTAGCATCGCATCCGAGCGAGGGGCATCTTGTCCCATCGGCGTCTCGAGCGGGCAGACTGCAGTGGACAGCTCGCATCTGCCACGATCCCTACGACCGGGCAATCGGAACTTCGTGCACGACGCAGCCAGCCCAAAAAACGAGTGCGGAGCCCTCACGACGTTTCCAATCGCGCGCGAACATCATCATAGAAGCGACTTGCAAACACGTTCATATACTCAAAGTCGTTCCCGGCTTGGACCCATTGCGCGCCCATCTTCGCGGCGTGGACGGCGAAGTCTGGCGTCGCTCCCATTCCCATGCCGAGATACAAACCCGCTTCGCGGCCCGCTCTTACGATGCGTGTGATCGCGTCCGTCACCTTCGGGTGATCGACCTGCCCCAGCATGCCGAGCGACCCGGAGAGATCGTAGGGGCCGACGACGAGCGAGTCGAGTCCTTCAATCTTGACGATGCGATCGATAACGTTCAGCGCCCCAGCACTCTCTATCTGAGCTACGACGAATAGCTCTCGATTGGCAGTCTCCACGTACTCGTCCGCCGCAATCCGGCCGTAGTCTGTAGGTCTTCGAGGGCCGAAGCCTCGCGTGCCCAGGGGCGGGTAGCGGCAGGCTAACACAAACGCCGCAACCTCTTCGTAAGACTGTGCCTGTGGCAAGATGATCCCTTCAGCACCGGAATCGAGCACACGCTTGATCCAGCCAAGATCGCCGGAGGGCACGCGAACGATGCCAATCGTTCCGGCAGCGCGCGCGGCGATCAGATGCGCCATCATCGTTTCCAGGTTCGTCGGATTATGTTCGAGATCGATCCAGACAAAATCCGCCAGCGGCGCGATCGCTTCGGTAACGGCTGGGTCGGCGAACGTGATGCCTGGCCCAAGGCAAAGCTGGCCGGCGTTCATCTTTTCGCGGAACTTTTGGGTGCTGCAATACATTTTCTGCTTCCTTATATCGTTTAACCGCAAGCCGGAGGCGTGCGTTTCACCGTGGTCGAAAGAAAACGCACGCCTCCGAGAGCGCACGCCTCCGGCTTGCGGTTAAGTTAAACAACGTCAAATTACCACGTTCAATCGGTTAGCATGCTGATGGATCGAGTCCCATGTCGGGTCATCGATGGGGATTCCTTCCTCAAGCCGCCGTCGTCTGGTCCGAAACTCCAGTTCGCCGGGAATCAGCACTTCCTCGAAATCAGGAGTAGGAGGTGATGACTTGACGTAAGTAAGCGTTTCATCGACTAACCCGCAAAACCGATCGAGCGGGCAAAACGCAGATGGGTCAATCACGATGAAGCACACACCGTTGCCAAAGACCTCGGTGTCCTTCGAGCTAACTCCCGCCAGAGCACTTCCGAGAATCTCGACCAGCAAGCCAAGGGCAAATCCCTTGTGACCTGCTGCTCCGCCGAGCGGCAAGATACCTCCCCGCGGCGGACCATAGAAGAGATTCGGATCCGTCGTCGCCTTGCCTTCAGCATCTTGAATCCAGCCGTCGGGCACGGATTTGCCTTCGTTGCGGTAGAAGCGAATCTTCCCTTCGGGTGCGACGGACGTGGAGAAGTCCGAGACGATTGGGTCGCCACCCGTTGGCACTGCGTACGCAATCGGGTTCGTCGCCAGCCGACCTTCCCGGCCTCCGAAGGGCAAGACGAAGTGGCCGTAGATTGGCGAGTTGCAAGTCGCCAGGGCAATCATCCCTTCGTCGGCCGCCATCTGCACGTAGGCCCCAAGCCGGCCGACGTGGTTGCAGCGCCGAGTGATTACGCATGCCGTTCGATGTTGACGCGCGATCTCGATTCCAGTTCGAATCGCTCGCTCGCCGCCAACCGCTCCGAAGCCGTAGCCGCAGTCGATCTCGACGGTCGTCGGGCTAGTTCGTTTCACCTCGACCGGCGTTCCTGGCTTAAGCGAGCCATCGTCGATATGGCCGATATACTCGGGAATGCGCATCGCGCCGTGCGAGTCGTGCCCCATCAAGCTGCTCTGCACGAGGGCGCTCGCGGCTGTGTGTGCTTCGTCTTCCGATGCACCGCATGCGCGAAACAACGCCGCACCGATGTCAGTAATCTGTTGATGGGGAAATCGTTGACTCATGGCTCCTCTTCGAGGCCCTCGCCTTAACCCTCACCCTCTCCCAGAGGGAGAGGGGACAGAGCAGGACTATCTCACAGCGATCGGATTGCCGGGCGAACCAGTTGCGCCGCGAAGGCGAAGCGGGCTGAACATAAATGCAAACTCATAAACCTTGTCCGCGGCGAGCTCCTCCAAGTCGAGGTTCTCCAGGTGGTAAACGCCATGGCGAGTGAGATTCCATTGATGCACGGGGTAGGACAACTCATCGCTCTCATGCGGCACGGCTTCGATCGCCCACGTGTCGGCTCCGATCAACGCCACCTTTCGATCGGTGAGGAATCTTGCGGCGGCCAGGCCAAGTCCAGGCTCGCCTTCGCCGTAGGTATCGTTGTCTTCCATCCATAGCTTGCCGTGACCGGTACGGAGCAAGACCATGTCGCCGGTGCGAATCTCCAAGTCGGCGGTGTCGAGACACGCTTGAAGCTCCGCGGGTTTGATGACGTAGCCGTTGGGCAACCGGTCTGCTTTGCGAATGGCTGCCACGTCCAGCAAGATCCCCCGCGTCAGAAACACGCCGACGTTTTCAACGCCGAGCTTTTCGAGGCCATACGGATTCCCAAACTCAGACAACTTGAAGCCGTTGTAGAAAATGTCTTCACCGTTGACGCGGCAACCGACATGGCCAAGCCCGTCGAATTGTGTGCCGACTTGCCCGATCTCGCCGCTGACCAACTCGTCGTTCGATACCATTTGGTTGTTACCGGTCGGCAAGCCAGTCGGCAGGCCGGGGATCGTCAGACTGAAGTGTCTCTTGCCGGGAATCGGCATGCCGTGCTCGTATAAACGGCCAAGCTGATAGATCTTCCCGTCTTGAATCAGGTCGCGGGCTTCGAGGACTTTTTTCGGCGTGATACGATTCGCGGCTCCGCGCTCATCCGCGGGTCCAAATTCGGACGGCCACCACTTCGTTCCGATCGGCGTCGCGTCATCAGCTCCGCCGATCACCAAAGTGGTCAGGCCGACACCAAGGCCGAATGCGATCAAAGTGAATCTAATTGTCTGCGATGTTGATGATGTTTGGTTCCGCATCATGATGTAGTCTCCGGTTCTATCTGGCTATTGTCAGTCTATTGTTACTTGTTAGGTGCGCTTACTCTACATTCTTGCGACAGGACTGCAGTGCGCCGGTGATCATCATGCTAACGAGCATCACCGCCAGAATCCCGCCGATGCTGAACCAGCGCTGTGCGAGGAACGACCCGAGGGCGTCGTGGTTGTCCCAATAGCCCTTCAAGCCTAAGCCAAGGAAGATCGCCCCGGACGCGACATTCAACAACACCAGCCAGACCGGCATCCGCAGCTTCTTGGGAAGGAAACGCCAGTCCATCCAAGGCATGATGAAACAGAGCAAGCCGCAAGACAAAACGCCCGTGAATAAGTTAACCGGTGTCAGGATCTTCAGCAACACGCGAGCATCTTCGCCGCCGGTGAGCGTGTAGACGAATGACCATCCCAGAACCAGCATGGCTCCCGCGCCACACCACAACACGGCGATCGACTTCAGCCTTGCATAGTGACGGTCGGCGAACTGAGGAGTCATCGCTCGAACGATCTCGCGAAAAACGGTGACTCCGATTTCGAACGTGCCGTAGGCCGTTCCGAACATCGTCAAGTAGGCACCGGCGATGTAAAGCGGCTTGAGCCACGGATGAATCCCGGTGACGAACTTAGATTGCATTTCCAGAAAGTTGTCGCCGGTCGGGATCGCGTGCTCCGGTCCAAGCACGATCACACCCGAAGCCACAAAGACGGCGCTGAAAACCACGACCAGTCCGAAACTGATCGCGCAGTCGGCCAGTGGTGCTCTCGTCCAAATTCGCGCCGGATGGTGGACGTCGTCGGCGATCCCTTCGAGTTCTTGGGGCGATGCCTCACCGATTCCGGCCCAGCCCCAGTGCTTTTCGCGAATCCATGCGGTGTACGCCAGATAGTCAAAGCCCGCACCGCCGATGACGCCCACATATCTTGTTGTCTCAACCCACTCGCTGGTGTTGGCGATCTCGCGAATCTGCTTCACGGGCGACTCAGCGAGCCACTCGGGATAGGTGTACGGCTGGGGGATGACCGCGCCTTTAAGAAGTTCCAGCCAATCGGGTTTGTACAAGATCAGGGAGATGATCGCGCAGACCATCATCGTGGCGACAATTGCCATCTGAACTCGTTCCAGTGCGGTGTAGCCACCCGTTAACGAGAGAGTCACGACGGCGATGAGGAACGGCAAGCCCCACAGGTAATCGATCGCTCCGTTGAATTGCTCCTGAGTGCCGGTCACCCAAGACGTGAAGTTGCCCAAGATGCCGGGAAAGAAACCGGCCCACACAGGCGTTGTCACCGAGGCGATGATCAGCAACATCAACGGAAACCATCCGCGCGGACCAGGCAAATCCATCATCCGCGTGTAGGGATGGACTCCGGACAGGATCGTGTGCCGGGACATCGCGAATACCAGTCCCCACTTCAGCACCGAGATCAGCACGAAGAGGAACAGGATGCGATAGCCGAACAGTGCCCCGCCGCGCGAAGAGAAGATCAACTCGCCGGAACCCAGCGTGATCGACGCGATGACGGCTCCCGGGCCAAAGACGGTCAGCCACGCCAGCGGGTTCTTGGATAAGAGCGCGGCGGGCGGAGGCTTGACGCCGGGACTCACGGATAGGCTCGCGTCTGTCATATTCGCCAACGATGTTTCCATCGGAATGTCGAACAAACGGTCATGCGGTTGCCGACGCGCCGACGGCTTTGTTCAATGCCGGCATCAACTCGTTCGCGAACAGATCCATACTGTGCAGCCAACTCTCCTTGTCATCCCAGTCGTAACTCATCAGGACTAAGGTACCGAACGTACCGGTTTCTTCGATCAGCAACAGCAATCGTCGCAGGACCTCATCGACATCGCCCGCGATGATCTGTTCAGTCATGAGGAAATCAAGTTGGCACTCGGAATCGGGCATGTCGAGATCGCGCTTATAGATCCCACGCCCCAAGCCTTTGTCGAACAAGTTGCCGATGTACTCATAGTTTTGACCCAGCGAGTTGCTTCGCGTTCGATCGACGGCTTCTTTCGTCGTGTCTGCCAGGAAGATCGATCTGCAAACCTTGAATTCCGCGCGGTTGGGTTCGCGCCCGGCTTCTTCGGCAGCCAGCCCGTAAGTCTTCCATTGATCGGCAACAACGTTGCCGGTAACGAGACAATGCGCGATGGGCTGATAGCCGCGTTTCCCTGCGACTTTCATGCTGTATGAGTTGCGACTCATTCCCGGCATCGCGATCGGCGGATGCGGCTGTTGCAGCGGTTTGTGAATGAAGCCGATCAATGTCTCCTCATCCACGTTGTCTTTCAGTTGAAATTGCCAGTACTTGCCGTTGTGCTCATACGGAGGATCGGAATCCCACAGCTTCAGAATGACGTCGATCGCTTCGAGCACCATCTCGCCGCCCTTCTTCGGATCCACACCATACAACTCCTGATCAGCGGTTACGCTGCTATTGCCGAAACAGATGTTCAAGCGTCCTTTCGACAAATGATCGAGAAAGGCGAGCCGGCTGGCGACGTGAGCCGGATGATGCAGGTTCAGACAAACCGGTGCGGCCCCCAAGCGAATGCGACTCGTCTCGCCAAGCGCGCGGCCAATGAAGACCTCTGGCATCACGATCGTCTCGTACTTCATCGTGTGATGCTCGCCGATCCAGAACTCGTCGAAGCCGAGCTCTTCCGCCCGCACGATCAGCTCCAAGTCTTCGTCGTAACCTTGAGCGAGCGGTTTCTCGGGCGAATGGAAAGGCATGATGAACATGCCATATTTGATCGGACCAGGTGCGTCAACCATCGGACTATCCTTTCGGCAACAGATGCGTGAGGGCACGATGCCGAACAGTCTATGGGCTGGTTACGCGCGGGTCAATTAACGGGAGCGAGGAGGCGAGGCCTCGGAAGGCGTAGGCCATGCTTCAGCCTAGCGCGGCGGCCACAGCCAAAGCCTCAGGAACGAAGGTAAAGCAACGCTGAAGCCCCGGAGGCCGTCCGGGGCTTTTGGCACTTGCTGCTGTCCGTTTTCCTGGGGCTCGCGCCCCCGGCTACTATTTGTCGTCCCTATTGGACTGGAAATGCGCAACTTCAAAACTAGCGATTTAGGAAGAAGAGCATCAGCAAGACGAGCACGATCGCGCACACCACCCACACGATGATGTTCTTGACGAATCGCTTTGACAACCTCTCTTCCAATGAATAGTGCCGTGACGCGCGCCGATTCCAGTTCCGCTCTTCGTCCGGCGAATCGATCGCTGGAGCGACTGTTGCAAGAGGGGCTTGAGCTACAACTTCCGGTTGCTTCATTTCCGGGGGAGGGAGCAGATCAGCAGCCAGCGGTGGGGCAACGGGTTCGACCGCGATGACCTGCATCGGTGCGGGATTGTCTGGAAGGGGAGGCTCTTGATGTGCAGAGACCTTTCGCACAGGCGGTGCTGTCGGGCTAATGACCGTCCCGCCGCAGTCTGGGCAGGTGAACTTGTCTGCCGGCGCCGACAAGGCGAGTTGGAAGATGCTCTGACAGTGCGGGCAGGTTAGCTGCGCCATGCTCTCGAATCTGTGCTAAATGGGTCGCGGCCAGTTGTTGCCTAACATACACGAAGAATCGATACGACCGGAACTACCGGGAAACTATCGAGGAAGCTGGGGCCGATTTTCGGCTGGGCCACATCAGGAGGATAAGGAAACACCCATACTTTCTCGACACCGTTGAACGACCAAGGACAACGTCATGAGATCGATTCAACTTGCCCTCATCCTAGCTGCGCTGCTGATCGCGGGTGCAGCCCAAACGAGCGAAGCCCAGCATCCGTCGTACTTGATCTTGCGAGCGCCTGTCGCTCCGCAGCCCCATCATCCGAGCTACGGCTATTATCCGGGATACGGCTACGACGTCGAAACTCGAACTTACTCGTATGGCTGGTTCGGAGCAAAGCCGCGTCCGCAATGGTCCAGACACTTCGGATACTATCGCAACTACACCGAGTGGTCCGCGCGGTAGAGCCAGCTAGCCAACCTATCTGCCGAATCCGAAGAAGAAGCTGAAGTTCTGGACGTCGTCGGTGGGAGCATGTTCGACCGGGAACGCCAAGTCGAGTGCGAGCGGCGCGGGCCCCATGGCGGGAATCGCAATCCGCAGTCCGAATCCTGGCGAGACGCGGTAGTTGTCCGCGTTGATTTCAATGTCTCGCTCGACAGTTCCGTAGTCGCAGAAGACAACACCCTTGACCATGTCGTCCGCCGTCAGCGGGAACATGTACTCGACCGAGCCGAGGAACTGAAACCGGCCGCCGACCGTCACGCCGGCCGCACCGACGGGTGATGCTCCGCGGAAGTCAAAGCCTCGCATGGTCGAGAAGCCGCCCGCAAAGTAGTTCTCGAAGATTGGCGTTTCTTCGCCGGAGAAACCGAATTGGAAGGCGTATGCGAGTGTGTGCCTGCCCGAGCCATCCGGTCTTTCACGGACGCGAAAATACTGCCGATAGTCAATGTCGCCGCGCGGATAATCGAAACTGCCAAAGACCTGCTCATAGCCCAGCTTGATCAGATGTCCCTGCGTTGCCGCGAACGGCGTGTCGCGCGTGTCGTAAGTCAATGTGGTGCGGCCACTATACAGGTCATTGTCACCGATCACCCTATCGAGTTCTGGGACCAACTCAATGACGCGCGGATCGTGAATGTTGACATTCTCCGCCCGGATCGCACCGCTGAGCGAAAGGTCAGGCGCTAGCCGATAACCGAGAGCAACTCGACCGCCTAGCCGTTGCTCGTCCCAGTCGAAGTATCTTCGATCGTAGTAGAAGCCACTCAGATTGAGACTGAACGGCGTCGCGACTGAGCCGAGGTAAAGATAAGGCTGTGTGAAGGTGATGAGATACCGCTGCACTCGCGTACCAGGCGCCGCTTCCATCCGGAAGCCTTGGCCTCCACCACGCCACGCCGTGCCATTGACGAAGTCTTGCCAACTCGAGGGTGGGCGGCGCCAATCGAAGTTCCGTTCGTCGATAACAATCTGTCCCGTCACACCAAGATCCGAGTTGACGCCCATGCCGAACATGAAGCGGCCCGTTCTGGTTTCCTCGACGAAGACGTCAAAGTCCACCGTTGGTGGCAACGGCTCGACGGGGCCAGCCAAGGGATCTGCGTTGCCGGGAGGCAGTACGCCGGGGAACTGTGCATTCGGCGGCAGCGGTTGCTGAGCCAGCCGTTCAACGGGCGATTGGTTGTAACCGGGCTGCATCTGAGCAGCGAAAGGTGAGTCCTGTCCGCGAAGGACGGGCTCACCGACGGGCAACATCGGGAGTCGCATGTGGTCGTCACTGCCAGCAGAGACCGAGTTCGGCCGCCGCAGTTGATTTGGCGTGGTCTGACCGCGGATAACAGGCGGAAGTGTTTGTGTCGCGGGGGGCGCGGTGTTCGTCGCAGGCGCGATGTTCGGTAACGACACAGTATTCACTGCCGGCGCGGTGGCGACAGGTGTGCCGGTCACAGGCGGGCGGCTCACAAAAGCGTTTAAAGGAGTGGCCGAGTAGGACATCAATGGTGATGGTGTCGTCGGAGCAGTTGCGCACCCTGCGAACAAAGTCGCAGTCGTCACGCAGATTCCGGCGAAACAGTGTTTGAATATCAACGAATCACTCCTGCCGACAGGAATTCCGAGAGTTCAGCGGGCGGGTTGAACATAGATGTCAAGGTCGAGCCATTGCGGTCGTCGATGAATGCGTTGACCATCGGGACTTTGCCCACGAACCGTGCCGTTGGTTGGTTGCTTCGCGATCCTGCCAGCGTCATTCAAGTCCGGCGGGCGAATGACGATTCGCGGCGCCTTGCCTGACTGCGGGTCGGCCTCGAACAACTGCGACGCCCTCAGACGCCGCTCGCTGTTTCGAACTTCGCGGATATCGACGATGTCGCCTGGGCGGATCGAGATGCGATCATGCACGACGCTCTCCCTCGTGTGTGGAAACTCGCCGGCAATGTGGACGTTGATCCGACCTACACGAAACTGGTCGCCTTCACTCACGTCGTAGATCAGGTCCAGTTGCCCAGCCTCTTCAAACGAGAACCGCGGTTCCGCTTTGACATCCGCGAAAATGAAACCCTGGCCACCATAGACATCGCGTAATGCGCTGACGTCACGCTCCATCTTGCCTTGATTGAAGAACTGCCCGGACTTCAGTTCGAGCATCCGGTCGAGATCGAGGTTGTTGAATGTGTCGTTTCCGACGACGGACACATTGCGAACCACAAACTGAGGCCCCTCGTCGATGACGAATCGGATCTTCAACCACTTCTGGTGGTCGTCAAAGATCAGATGACGCGAGATGCGTGCTTTGAAGAATCCAAACGCCTTGTAATAGGCCGTCAACTGCGCCACGTCGCCTTCGATCTTGCTCTCGTCTACCTTCCCTCGGAACAAATACCAAAGGAAGCCAGGCTTGGATTTGATTTGCGTTTTCAACCGGCCGTCGGAGACGAAGCTGTTACCAACAAAATCGACGCTGGAAATGCGTTGCAGAGGCCCCTCCGCGACACCGAATGTCGCACCGCGATGTTCTGCTTTGTTGCCTTCACTAACGGTCACTTCCGCCTTGGGAAAGCCACGTGTGTGGTAATAGTCTTCGATCTTGCGTCGAGCTTCCCCTATGGCGTAAAAGTTCAGCGGGTCGCCGACTTCTAAACCGCATTGCTTGAGTAACGCTCGATCGCCGATCCCCTGATTGCCGTGAAAAAGGATGTAGCGGATCGTGGGACGTTCGAACACCTCGAACGTAACGACCATTCCTTGTGGCGTTTGCTGTGTATAGATCCGTACGTCTCGGAAGAGCCCTGACGAAGCAAGACTTCGCTTATCCGCCTGCAACCTCTCAGGATCGAACGTCCGGTCCTTGCGCGTTCGTAGGTACGAGATGACCGTATCGATTTCGACGGTCTCGTTGCCGGTAATCCTGACGTCCGCCACTAACGCCTGCTGTACGTTCCGCGAAGGAGGCAACAGCGTCTGCCGAGGCTGAGATGGGCCTGGCGCGAACTGGGCAAAGCCACTGGAAACAACCAGCAACAAGATCAACAGCGACAACGCCGCACGCTGCATCAGCCACACGTTGTGGTATCCACAAAGCATCAAGGAGAAACCCTGCTGTTGGTGACGAGACCGATGATAAGTTGGGGGGCGCGACCGTGATATCGCCGCGTCAGATCGGAAAAGCGTTCGGCGTACGGAGAATGTGCGTCGAACGGCGGATAGAAATACAGAAAGTCAGCAGTTGCGACAAGGCGGATTCGCCTGCGTGAGGCTCCCGCCACTCGGTCCAATACCGCAACACTTCGTGTGTGCTTGGAAAGAGACATGACTTGATCGCCCGTTATCGAGGTGATGCCTGATGCTTGCCAGAACCCCCGCGAATTCTTGCCCGAATCCGCCATCGTCGCATTCCTACGAAGGCACATACCGCTCCGTTCGCGCTTCGGAAGCTTTTTTATCCTGCGTTGGTGCCTAGCGCACTTCCTATCGCCGCAATGGAGAACGGGCTGCCGTAGCGGGACGGACTGGTACGAAAGCCGATTGTTCGTCGCCGTAGTTGTCAATCGCATCCACAACCACTTGCTCGGCTGTGACTTCCACAACGAACGGCGCGCCGGTGAGAGGGTTCAAGTTCGAGCCAACTGCTGGTTCGCTACCAAGTGCTAGCAGCAACGCCAGCCGCCAGGCTTCACATCGAGCACGATCGACGGATTGCAGACGCTGCGTCCGCTCGATCTGCACCAGTAGCAATTGATCAGCAACGAACGGATACGATTCGCCGTTACGAAGAACTCCCAGATCGTGATCCAATTGCCGAAAAACCTCTATTCTCTCCGGGAAGGGCTGCCGACACGCATCGATTAGCTCACGCATGGCCTGCAGATAGAAGAGTTCATCGCTATCGACGTTTTTGCGAACAACCGAGGCTAGCTCCTTCAAGCCAACTTTCTTCTCGTACTCGCTTATTTCCTCTTTGGTAAGCAGCGATAGCAGGTAACCATTGCGGATCAACTCGTACGTATGAAGACCCAGAGCCCGATCGCCGATCCAAGTTTCCTTGTCTGCGGTTCTCCGTGGCTGGGCTCAGGCATCCCCAACAGGAACGGCGTCGCGCCCTCCGCCTCGAGCCGAGCCAGTTCCGCTTGCAATTCCCGATTGTGCGTCTGACTTGTGCGCGGCAACAGGGCATACTCTCGCGCCTCTTTCGGTTCGTTGATCGTCGCCTCTCGCGAACCGCAGCCCGACAAACTGCAAGCCGCTAGCAGCGTCAATAATCTCCAACTCGCAAACATGCTCGGCGTCCTCCTTGAACGAACACGTATGCTACTGGCGATCTGCGATGCGTGGGAATAGCAGCTAGTGCTTCGTCAAGTCTAACAAGTGGGGTAAGCATCCTGCTTGCCGTGTGTTTCGTCCGGTGAATCGCAAGCTAGAAGCTTACGCCACGAAACTGCAACGCCAAGTTTTAGTTTTGACGAAGCACTAGTCGGTTGACTCTTCAGCCGCCGCTTTCCGGTTGTCCGCGCATATCTGTGCCAAGTCAAGGACTTCCGCCAGACCCGCGTCGGCGAATTCGGTTCCCGAAACGTAGCGGCCAGGACGCATCCACTCGGAGACCCGTTCCAGCGGCAGTCCGAATAACTCCGCAAGTAACTCGTCCATGCGGCCTTCGAGCTTGGCGAAGTGTCTGGCCCATTCAGCCGCTTCCGGCAACTGAACGTTTTCCTCGCTCTGCCATCGCATCGGATGAAAGAGAAGGGCGCTGTAGGGCGTGACGAACCGCCGATTGCAAGCCGCCAACGGCCAGATCGACGCGGAAGAGCATTCTCCAGTAACCACACCAGTCGCTCGAATGCCGCGGATGATCATGAGCGTTGTGATGGACAGCGCACAGTAAGGGCTACCGCCGGGCGAGTCGAAGTACAACGTACACTCACCGCCTTCCGGCACGGCAAGCAACTTCTCCGTCAGATCGGAGGCATTTTCGGTAATGTCTCCGACGAAGGCGATCTCCGGCGGGCCTGCTGGCTCGGCTGAGCCCTCTTGTTGTTCTTGCTCACGTTCTGCGTTTTGGGTCACGATGTCCCTCCTCTGGCTTCCACAGTTTGGCAGTTCGGGTAATTCAGTGCAGATATACGGTTCTTTCGCTCGCGTCGCAAGGAACCCAGCCACTTGGAGTTAGCTTCACATCAGCACCACCCAATGTATAATGAACAGTCTGTATGCGGCGGCCAGTTTGAGGACTTCTAGGCAGTTCGATGGGAATCCGGTTCTACTGCACCGACTGCGGGAGAAGGCTTAATATCAAGGCATTTCTCGCGGGGAAACGCGGGATTTGTCCGCACTGCGACGCCCGTGTGCAGATTCCGTTCGAAACTCAAATCCCAGCCGACGCCCCGAAATATCGCCCGGCATCGGAAGGCAATGCGACCGCCGCTCAGTTGGCTGTGCCACTGTCTCGCGACGACACCGAGCAGGACGACATTGAACAGGACATTGGCGTTCCCCAGGTGTCGGGCGACCCAATCGCGGAGGCTCCCGAAGCTATTTGGTATGTTCGACCACCGTCCGGTGGCCAATACGGTCCGGCCCGAGGCGACGTCATGCGGCGATGGGTGGACGAAGGACGCGTCAGCTCGGATTCAATGATTTGGCGCGAAGGGTGGACCGATTGGCAAATGGCCGGCCCCGTCTTCCCGACACTCGGCGGTTCGCAACCGGTCCCCGAGTCGCTCGACATCGGAAGACCGGCCGATCCCGCTCCGTCTTTTCTCGCGGTCAGCGACGTCCAGCGGATCGCATCTCCGATGGCGACTGAAGTGCTTGCGGGAACTAACCGAAAAAAGTCACTTGCTCCTCTGATCGTCCTTGGACTGTTGATTGTTGTTCTGTTGGTTGTTACCGTCGTCGTTGTCGTCCAGACTGGTGCGTAATGACGCCCACAAGTCTTTTACCTTCACACCCCACCCGTCGGAAAATCCAAATGCACAAGTCATACGTTGCTCTGTTAGCCCTTGCTATTTTCGTTGCCCACCGCGAAGCTGCCGCCGACGATCTGAAGGATACCAAGGTAGGTGCCATCACACTGAAGACGCCCGCCAACTGGAAGCAATCCAAACCTTCGAGCCGATTGCGGTTGGCTCAGTTCGCGATCCCGGCAGTCGAAGGTGACAAGGAAGGCGCGGAGCTTGCGATTTTCGCGTTCGGTGCCGGCGGCGGCGTTAAAGCCAATGTCGATCGTTGGATCGGGCAATTTGCTACTGAAGGTCGGAAGGCGAAGACAACCAGCGGCAAGTCGAAGTTCGGGGAGTATGTGATCGTCGAGATCGGCGGAACGTACAAAAAGCCGGTTGGGCCGCCAATTCGTGGTAAGACTGAACCAACGCCGAACGCTCGTATGTTGGGCGTGATCCTCGCTATCGATGGCAAAGGCAACTACTTCCTGAAAATGACGGGCTCCGACAAGACCGTTCGCGCCGCGGCCGGCGCGTTCCGAGCCTCGTTCGGAGGAGATGCTGGCAGCGAGAAGCCGTTCGACGGGTAAGGCGACAGTCGCACATCACACGCAGAGTTGTGATCATTTGTAGGCCGGAACAAGCGAAGCGCAGCTCCGGCGACCAAATCGCAAAAAGCACTGCGACGCCGGAACTGCGCTTCGCTTGTTCCGGCCTACATGTTGAAAAACTCACAGCCTCGCAGCCGGATTCGAGTTTGATCCACCAACAGCACGAATTCACACCTCAGACGAAAGCGATACCAGCTTGGGCTGCTTCGATGGTGGTGCACGTCTTTGTGCTGCTTGCGTTGTCGTTCGTCGTCGTGGGTGCAGTACAAGTTGATCGGATCGACGAACCCGATCGACCTGCCGGAATCGTGTTAGCGAAGAAGACGGATCAAGTCGCTCGCGAGTACTTCGACGAGACGGTCTCGGAGCCGACGGACAACACGGAGGCTTCGTACGACTCTGACCGTGCGTCGGAAGCAATCACGGCAAGCGAGTCGCCACCAGACTCGTACGTCATTTCCGATTTCACTCTGCCAAGCGCAGCCGACATCTCGCTTGCCGGGGTTGCATCGGCGGACGCGCCGCGACTGACCGTAAGTGGTCGTCGCACGAAACTACCCGGCGTCGATGAGTCTGCGATTATTGCGGAGGCACAAGAAAGATTCCGAGCCGCCAACGCACGCGGCCCGACGACGAGCCTCGGGATCTTCGGAAGCAAGGAAGCGGTCGGTGGATCGTTTGTCTTTCTGATTGATCGCTCCAAGAGTATGGGAGGCGGCGGACTTGGTGTTCTGCTGGAAGCCGAGAAGGAACTTGTTCGCGTTCTCAAACGACTCGAGCCGGTGCATCGCTTCCAAGTGGCCGTCTACCACAACAAGTGCATCTACCTGAAGGAACGGGAACTGCTATCTGCGACCGACGAGAACAAAGCCGCCGTCGGTGACTTCCTCGCCACGAAGGCTGCCTTCGGAGCAACCGAACACACGCTCGCGTTAATGTCAGTGTTGCGATTGAAGCCAGACGTGATCTTCCTGTTGACCGACGGTGGCGAACCGGGGCTGAAAGACCACGAGATGCGAGCCATCACGGCGCTGGCGGGCGAACGCACTTCGATCCATTGCCTACACTTCGGCTCTCAGCCTTCGCCCAAGCGAAACAACTTCTTACAGCGTCTTGCAGCCGCCACGGGAGGCGAGTACGGTTACGTCGATGTCACGCAAAAGTAGGTCACGCTCGCCGAGCGTGACCTTGACCGAGACCTTAACGGAGTCGGCTGGCGACCTCTTAACCGCCGGGCGAAAGACTATTCGGTCACTTTCGGCGAAAGTGACCTACTGGGAGTGCGAGCTATCTCACTCAGCCCCGAAGAACTCGAGCGATATGACCGGCAGATCGGACCGGGCGTGCTCTCCGTCGATGGCCAAGAGCGTCTCAAGAACGCATCGGTTCTGATCACGCGAGTAGGCGGAATGGGCGGACCCGCGGCGCTGAACTTGACGATGGCGGGCGTCGGCCGTGTGATCATCGCACACGGTGGCAAGATGATCTCGCCGGATCTGAATCGACAAGTGTTGGGCTCCGAAAGTGTGCTCGGCAAGCCTCGTGCACCGGACTTTGGCGAGTACCTTCGCACCATGAATCGCTTTGTGGAAGTCGAAGTGATCGGCCACGAGCCGGATGACGCCGACGCAGCCGCGTTGGCTGCGCGATGCGATCTCATCATTTCCTGCCCTCCAACGTTCGAGGAGCGACTCAGGCTCAATCGTGCTGCCGTCCAGGCTGGCATTCCCTTCATCGACGCTGCACAGTGGGGAATAACTGGTACGCTGATCGTCGTCAAACCTGGCGAGACGGCTTGTTTGAAATGTCTGTACCCTGAACCGCCACCGTTCGAGGAGTTTTTTCCCGTCATCGGCGCCATCTCTTCCGCAACAGGTTCGCTGGCGGCTCTCGAAGCGATCAAGATTCTGTCCGGAAGTGGCAAGCCGCTGTGGGGACAGATGCTGACGTACGATGGCTACCAGGGGAATGTCGCCAAGGTCAAACTAAGCCGCCGCGAGTCGTGTGCGTGTTGTGCTGGCGTGTGAGGTAGCCGAATCCATGAAGATCCAAATCGTCTACACCGGTCGTAGCTATCAGATCGCCGAGCGTCTTCCGTCAGAAATCGATCTCTCCGACGGAGCGAAACTCGACGACGCCCTCCACGCCGTCAATCAACTCCTCTCCGACGACGAGCAGCTTCCTCCAAGCTGCCTCATCTCCGTCGCCGGCAGCCACGTTGGCACGTTGGCAAGCCATGAGGATCAGAGCTTGAAGGATGGAGACGAACTGGTCTTGATCGCGCCGGTCGCGGGAGGCTGACGCGCTACGTGGCCAGACACTGCGTTGCGGAGACACAATGATGAATAGAACCACGCTATTGCTGGTTGGCATTGCCTACCTGTTAGCAAACCGGTCGTGCTGGTCGAAGGAACAGCCAACGATTAATGCTGTGCCGACTCATCGCTTTTTGGGACCTGCAACTCCAGTTAATCAGGGCTGGACGGAGAAGCACGATAAATCTAGTGCCGCGTTGGGTAAGTCGAGCGCAGTCGCTTGGCGAATCGAAGATGACGATGATGCTGGTCCGGAAGGACTGTATTACAAAGCCGAACTTACCGACGAGCAGCTTGACCTGTCGCGACGTGAAGGATTTGTCTATCGCTGGCGGGTCAGCATCCCCGCCGAGACAAACACGCCGACACGTGCGATCAGTACGGAAGTCTGCGTCTGGAGACAAGACAAATCACAGCGTCTCCGTTTTGGCGTGCAACTTGGCCGCGCCCGCGATCAGTTGTTGGCGAAGGTGCACACGGGCACGCACGGCGCTGTCGAAGGTGGTGTCACCGTGGACCAACCGGACGGGTTTTACGACTGGGAATTGATATTCGAGGGAAAGTCGAGAACGATCAACTTGCGTGTCGGGCAGCGACTTATCTTGAGCGCGCCCTGCGATAACGATGATTCGGGGCACCACGTCGTGTTCGGTTCACGAGCAGCGGGAACCGGCGTAGCGGAATGGGAACGCGTTGAGTTCTTCACGGGACTCCCAAAGAACGCCAACACGATCGTGCCGCCTGCACTACCGCCCTTCCGCAGCGAAGTGTATGTCGCCGGTGAAGACGACTACTTCGCTTATCGGATCCCGTCCCTGCTGGTCTCTCCCAAGGGGACGCTGTTGGCTTTCGCCGAAGGGCGTAAGACAAGCCTGGCCGATCTTGGCAACAACGACATGCTCTTGAAGCGCTCGACCGACGGCGGCAAGACATGGAGTCCGCAACAGATCATCTATGACGAAGGTGAATCGACGATCGGCAATCCGACGCCCGTTGTCGATCACGATACCGGCCGAATTTGGTTGATTTTCGGACGCGAGGCAAAGCATGTCCTGGCAATGCACAGTGACGACGATGGTCGCACGTGGACTGAGCCGAAAGACATTACGAAGCAAGTCACAAAACCAGAGTGGAAGTTCTACGGAGTGGGCCCCGGGATCGGAATCCAACTCCGCGAGGGACAACAACGAGGACGGATCGTCATCCCCGCCTATCATCGACTGACCGAACACAAAGGCAGTTCGCCTTACGCTCACGTCTTCTATAGTGACGACCACGGCAAGAGTTGGAAGGCGGGGAACGCCGTGGGGCCGGAGCTATGCGAGTGCCAGGTAGCCGAGACCGCTGGCGGAGGCCTCATTCTTAACGCTCGCAACCATTGGGCGCGGACCGGCAAGCAGCGGGCACGTGGCGGAAAGCGTATCGTCGCACGCAGCACCGACGGCGGGCAATCGTGGAGCGAGCCGACGTTAGATCCAACGCTAATCGAGCCCACGTGTCAGGCCAGTCTCTTGCGTTACTCGTGGCTCGCGGATGACTCGCGGAGCCGCTTGGTCTTCGCCAATCCTGCTGCAACGCCGACCGCTGACTGGGGTGGTCCCCGACATCGGCTGACGGTGAGAGTTAGTTACGACGAAGGGAACACCTGGCCCATCAGCAAGCTCGTAGAACCCGGCCTGGCAGCATACTCTTCGCTGGCCCGATTGCCCGACGGACGCATCGGCCTGCTCTACGAGTCCGGCGGATACAAGCAGCTCACGTTCGTCGCGTTCGACCTGAGATACCTCGGCGAAGAGTGACAGAAAACTACCCGCAGGCAGGGTGGATCGCGCCGCGTGTACCACATGCCCCCAGCCCGCCGCGTTTCATCAGCAGTTCCGCTTGCCGTATGTTAATATGCAGCGAGGAGATGCTATCGTGAAAACAGTTCTTGCTGGATGTCTGTTAACGCTACTTGTGGCGTGTGGTTCCGTGCGGCACGTTGCGGCCGACGACTGGCCGATGTATCGGGCAGATGCTGCGCGCAGCGGCTATACGGCCGAAGCGATTCCAAATCAGTTGAAGTTGCGATGGGTCTTTCGCGCCGCACACGAACCGCGGACAGCGTGGCCCACATCCGAGCGCACGAAATTCGACGAGGCATTTCAACCTATTATCGCGGGCGATTTGGTACTCTTTGGCAGTTCCGCCGATGACAAGGTCTACGCGTTGGACGCCACAACTGGTGAGCCGCGTTGGACGTTCTTCACGGATGGGCCGATTCGCTTCGCACCGGTTGCTTGGCGCGATCGAGTCTTTGTCGTCAGTGACGATGGCTGGCTGTACTCGCTGCGAGCCGACGACGGCGAGTTGCTATGGAAGCACTGCGGTGGTCCGAGCGATGAAAAACTTCTCGGCAACGAACGCTTGGTTTCGCGTTGGCCGGCGCGCGGTGGGCCTGTGGTCTTCGACGACACGGTCTATTTCACAGCAGGCATCTGGCCCAGTGACGGGATTTACCTGCACGCCATCGATGCGGAAACCCGCGAAGTGAAGTGGACAAATGACGCCACCGGTGGGCTGGTTCTTCCACAGCCTCACGGCGGGGCCGAATCACGCAGTGGTGTGTCGCCGCAGGGTTATCTCCTGGCAACGGATGACCAATTGTTTGTGCCAACGGGGCGCGCCGTACCTGCGGCATTTCATCGAGCCGATGGCCAGTTGGCGTATTACCATTTGCAAAAGAACGGCCAGACGGGCGGATCCTGGGCGATGCTGTCGGATCGCTATCTGTTTAACGGCGGCGCTCTATTCGACCAGAAGACGGGTGATCTGGCCGCGAAGAGAGGCTTCGGCCCCATGGTGGCTACGCCCGAAGGACTGTTGTGGGCGACTGGTCGATCACTGACAAGATATCGTTGGAAAGGCGCCGAGAAACGCGATCGCAAGGGCGACCTGGTCAAGTACCGCGCGCTGGAGGAGGTTCGCCTGATCCAACGCGATGCGGAAGTGCTTGAGTTAATCGTTGCGGGCGGAGACGCCATCTGTGGCGAGGCTGGGCGCGTCAGTGCCGTGGACTACACGCGCCAGCGAACTACTTGGTGGTCGCATGACGTGGAGGGAGACGTGCGGGGTCTCGCGGCTGCGGGTGGTCGCATCATCGCGAGCACCGACAGCGGCATCGTTTATTGTTTCGATGGTGAAGTCGATGATAGCCTTGCCAAAGTCGAATCAGCAACTGCCGACCAAGCTCGACCGTCGCGATCGCACGACGAGAAATACGCATCGGCAGCGGAAGAGATCATTCGCAAGACGGGCATCACCGAGGGGTTTTGCGTGGACCTCGGAGCTGGCGGCTGCGAGTTGGCAATTGCACTGGCAAAGTGCACAAAGTTGCAGATCTATGCAGTCGAGCAAGATGCGGACAAGGTTGCTGCCGCGCGTCGCAAGCTGGACGAAGCTGGACTCTACGGCGATCGGGTTACCGTCCATCAAGCCAATCCCGATAGCCCACCGTATCCGAAGTACTTCGCCAACCTCGTTGTCTCCGCGCGCTCGCTTAACGACGAGCTCCGCAAAGTCGCAGACGAGCACATGCTTCGCATGCAACGACCGTATGGCGGCAAGATTTGCACTGGCCGGCTGGGCGAAATGACGGTCCGAACACGTGATGAGCTTGGAGGCGCGGGCAGTTGGACGCATCAGAACAGCGACACCGGCAACACCATCTGTTCGATGGATACCAGGATCAAAGGTCCGCTGCGGATGTTGTGGTTTCGCGACGTCGAATTCGAGATTCCCAATCGTCACGGCCAGGGACCGACTCCACTGGTTCATCGAGGCTACATGGTTGTCGGCGGAGTCGATGGGCTATGTGCGATCGATACGTACAATGGCCGCCAACTGTGGACGTTTGATCTGCCTGGGCACTTGCGCGATTACGATGGGATCCATCATGACGTCGGTGTGGGAGAAACGGGCGGCACATTCTGTTTGAGCGACGAGAGTGTCTTTGTAAGGACGGACGATCGTTGTTTGCAGTTGGATTTGGCGACGGGTGAACAGGTCGCGGAATTCCACACACCGGTTGAAAAGGAAGAAAAGAATCGAGCATGGGGCTATCTGGCTTTCAAGGATGGCTTGCTTTACGGGAGTGTGTTGAATGACGAACACAAGGTCAGTCCTCGGTACAAACTGACCAAACTGCGATCAGAGTCCGTCCTGTTGTTTGCCATCGATACGATAACGAGAAAGCTTAAGTGGCGATTCGAACCGCAGCACTCGATTCGCAACAATGCAGTCGCGATCGACGCCGACCACGTGTACGTGATCGACCGGCCGCTAGCGATGGCGGATCTCATCACCGAAGCGCGTCGCGATGGTCGGCATCGGCCATTGCTCAAACCCGGTGAGCATCCGGACGGAGAGTTGATCGCTCTCGACAGACGTACCGGCGCCGTGGCATGGCGACAGGCTGAAGACGTTTTTGGAACGCAAGTATCAGTCAGTGAGGAACACGGCGTCCTACTCATCTATTACCAGGCGGTTCGGCACAAGTTTTTCAAGCTTCCCTCGGAGATAGGGGGACGCATTGCCGCGGTAAACACAGCGAGTGGCGAACGACGTTGGGATCGCGAAGCTGACTACCACACTCGGCCGCTCATCAATGACTATAAGGTCTATGCCCAAGGGGCGTCATGGGACTTACTGACCGGCGAGTCCCTTGAATTCAACCTGGACCGTTCCTATGGCTGTGGGCAGATCTCGGCCAGCGCCAATCTGATGCTATTCCGATCTGGCACGCTCGGCTATATCGACCTGACCCGCGATGCAGGGACAGAGAACATTGGCGGCATCCGCCCGAGTTGCTGGATCAATGCTGTTCCGGCGGGTGGCATCGTGTTGGTTCCCGACGGCTCCGCCAAATGCAGATGTAGCTATCAGATAAAGGCTTGGTTCGCGTTGCAAGGAGAAGACTGAAAGTCGACTCTTCAGACGCTCCACTCTTCGACCGTGGCTTACAGTAAGATAGGGGTAATGAAAGAGATAGAAGTCAAAGCTGGTTTCGTTGCAAGTCTCATTTGCTTTGCAACTCTCGCTTCTGTTTCACACGCCGAGACATGGCGCGTCGATTTGCAGCCGTTCCTTGAGTCGCATTGCATCGACTGCCACGACGGAGCGGATGCGGAGGGCGGGTTGGACCTCTCTGGACTCGGCAGTGACTTGAGTAATGCCGAGGTGATACGCCGTTGGATTCTCATCCACGATCGCGTTTCAGCAGGTGAAATGCCGCCCGCGGATGAGCCTCGACCTGCGGAAGCCGAGAAGGCGAAATCGCTCGCGACGTTGTCAGCGGCCCTTACCGAGGCGGATGCCGCGCGCAGCGACGTCGTATTGCGGCGACTCAACCGCAACGAATACGAAAACACGATCCGCGACCTGTTTGACGTTTATGTCCGTGTGAAAGATATCTTGCCGGAAGATACTTCGTCTTCGGGATTCGATAATGTCGGCGAAGGATTAACCGTGTCGGCCGAAGCGGCCGGAGCGTATCTCGGCGCGGCGGATGTGGCACTCGATGCTGTATTCGGCCCGCCGAATCAACCGAAGTACATCGAACACACAACGAATCTACTTGACCAGAAAACGCACGACGGCAAACCGTTTCTGGCACGGCAGTTCGGCAAGATGTTTCGCAAGACGGACAAAGGGCTGGTGATCTTTCAATCCGGCTATTGCCCGACGAATCTCGTCAACTTTGGACGTCAAAGGCCACCTGCGGGCACGTATCGTGGAGCGGTCCAGAGTAAGGAACCAGTCACACTTCGCATCTACGGCGGAGACACCGTGGTCGGCAGAGGCGAAAAACATGTCGTCGGCTACTACGACGTACCACCTGACGAGTGGACGACGATCGAGTTTGTGGACCGACTGCTCGAGCACGGTGGTACGTTTCAGCCAAAGTGTTACGGCACTAGAGATACTCGGAAGGGCGCAGACACGTATCCTGAGCCAGGCATCGAGATCGGCGACATCACCATCGAAGGGCCGCTCGAAGAGTGGCCCCCGGTGCGTCTGTGAAGGCGTTTGAATTGTCGAGTGAAAGTCCCGTCCAGGCTACCGTTACCAGCCTGTAGTCGAAAGTGGTAACTGCGTTGTCGTGAGACAAGGTGGAGAGCAACCTGAGACGAATGACCAGTCCGTAACAAAAGTGAACTCGATTCGGCCAAGCCTGTCGGGGAGCCTCCTAGGAACTGGCGAACCTTTGACTGCACGCAGATGGCCCGATGATGATCGCTTTAGGTCTGTCCGTTTCGCATGGACGGTCGGTGCAGCAATCACGACGATGAGTGAACTCGGTAACGTGTGAAATCGAGCGTGGTGAAATGGCAATCAGGTGGTTGGAGACG
>PBSM01000242.1 GCA_002726245.1 Planctomycetaceae bacterium
AGGGAGATTCCGCACGAATTAATGAAAGAGCACGAATCGGGTCGCTCATTCGTGCTCTTTCATTAATTCGTGCGGCCTCTCTTCACGCGTCTTACCGATTGGTTGGAGGTTCACTTCGCTAAGCTATGGGAGGACTAGGACTCTCAACCGCGACGGCTTGTCGCCGCCCCGATAAACACGCTGGGTCGCCCTCTGATAATCCGATTCCTTGGCGTGGTAGATGTCGAGGAACTGCTGCGGATTGCGGTCAACGAGGGGGAACCAAGAGCTTTGCACATGCACCATGATGCGGTGGCCGGCGCGGAAGCTGTGATAGGTGTCGGGCATCGTGAAGCGAACTCGCGTCGGTTGGTTCGGCTCGAAAGGTTCGGGCCGTTCGAGACTGTTGCGGAACTTGCCACGCATTACATCGCCGCGCACAAGCTGCTCATAACCACCCATACGAATTTCTTTGGGATTCTCTTTCGCATCCGGATAGTCGTCGGGATAAACGTCGATCAGCTTCACAACCCAATCGCTGTCCGTGCCCGAAGTCGATACGAACAGGTCCACTTCGACCGGGCCGGCGATCGTCACGTCTTCCTCTAGTTGCTCGCTGCGGTAGACCAAGACGTCGGATCGCTGGGTAGCAAACCGCTGGTCAGCGATCATGTACTCGGCCTTCATGCCGGTCTCGATTGTGCTCATGTAGCCAACCGGTTTATTCGGATCGCTGATGTACTCGTCGTACGCTTGGGCATCGCCCTTCGGTTGGGCATCGATCGCAAATTGCTCGCCTGCGCGAAAGTACAACGACTTGAGTTCTGCTTGCTTCGGTGGCCACCTGTCGTACTTACGCCACTGGTTCGTTCCCGTCTCGAAGACCCAGGCTTCGGGATGCACCTCATCGCCTTCTCCCTTCAAGTGCTTTTGAAAGAACGGGAACTCGATGTGCTCGCGATAGAACTCGGCTGTCTTCGAATTGAACGGGATATCGCCAAAGGAATCGCCTGCGTCGCGAGACCACGCACCATGCCGCCACGGTCCCATCACCAGTATATTTGACGTCTGCGGGTTGTTAGCCTCGATGTACTTGTAAGTCTCCAACGCTCCAAACAGATTCTCCGCGTCGAACCAGCCGCCGACGGTCATCACCGCAGGCTTGATGTTCCTCAAGTGCGGCCGGATGTTGCGTGACTTCCAAAACTCGTCATAGCTTCCATGCTTCAACGTCTCGTTCCAAAACGCCACGTCACCTTTCAGGTACTTGGCATCAATCTCGGAGAGTGTCTTGATGCGGCGATAGAACTCGTAGCCGTCCGGCGTGCCGTAGTCGAATGTCTCCCGAGGGTACTTCTTCGTCGGCTCTGGACGAGCGCGACCGCTGCGCGACATCCAGTTGAACATATGAGCGAGGAAAAAGGCTCCGTTGTGATGCCAGTCATCGCCGGCAAACCAATCGTTCACTGGAGCTTGCGGTGAGGCAGCTTTGATGGCTGGATGCGAGTCGATGATGCCTGCCGCCGTGTAAAAGCCGGGATACGAGATCCCCGCTATACCGACTTTTCCGTTGTTACCTGCGATGTTCTTTACAAGCCAATCGACTGTGTCCCAAGTATCGGAGCTTTCGTCGATGTCCTCCTTGCCTTGCTTTTGCCGACGATGCGGTCGCATGTGGACAAACTCGCCTTCCGACATCCAACGGCCTCGTACATCCTGGTAAACGAAGATGTAACCTTCTTTGCCGAACAACGCGGATGGCCCGAGGTTCTCGGGGTACTGATCCGCGCCGTAGGGTCTCGCGCTGTACGGCGTTCGCTTCAACAGAAACGGATACGATTGCGAGTCGTCTTTGGGTACATAGACCGCCGTGAACAATCTCTTTCCGTCGCGCATCGGAATGCGGTACTCGTACTTGGTGTAGTGAGATTTGACGTGCTCCAGGCCTTGCGCCATGACGACTCTTGCGTTGCAGATGCCAAACAAAGCGACAACGAGCAGAACCGGTAGACTTCGATGTGCGAGCATGTTGCTACTCCGAGATGCGTCTCGTAATGTTTAGTGATTTCCGTGTGCCAGAGCCTTCGCCGAAGCACGCACGATCGCTTCGGCAGTGATCGAGACGGTACACGGCTCGGCCGAGTTCTGTAACGGCGTACCCGGTACCGAGTACTCTGTACTGAGTGCGGTGTACCGAGCTTGACGAAGTCGTCGCGTATCGCAGGAGAAGAGGACAGGCACCGTGCCTCCCGCGGTTGCGAGGATACCGCGTTTGATCTCGCAACGAGCCAGTCCCCTTTCCTGCACGCATCATCGGCTTCCCTTCGCAAATGCCTTCGCTGTTGAGTTGACGATCGCCTGCGAAGTGATTGTCGCGCGGCTGGTGGCGTCGATGCCTTTGACGGATTGCTTCGCGATGATCTGGTCGGGTGTGTCGGTCAGCGCGGCGTAAAACTGCTTCTCGGTGTGTCTCGATACTCGGAGGGTCGCGATCTTACCACCGCGCACACGAACTTCGACTTCCAACGCGCCGGTGTAACCGGTGCTTGATGCCTTGTAGACGCCGTCAGCAACTTTGCTGACATCAGCCTTGTCGAACAAGTTGATGGCGTCGATACTGTCGCGCGCGCGACCGACGTAGATTTTCTCATAGTTCTCGTTGCGATCCTTTTCGGCATCGAGCACTTTTTGATAAAACTCGATCGCCTCGTCGTACCTCCCGGCAAGCCGACATGCATCACCTCCCAAGAGGTAAGGCCCGTGGGCTCTCTTGGGATTGTTGCGGCCAAACGAATCCGCCAGCTTGGCCGCGCGGTCGGTCTCACCTATGTCGCCGAGCAGCTTGATCGCGTTCATCGGCAGACGCTGCGACTTGATCGTCTCCAGCGCCATCTTCTTGTTGCCCAGTTGCCAATAGCATTCAGCCAGATGCACAGCCTGCGGCTCCGGCATTCGCACCTTCGCTTGGCGCAGCCAGAACGCAGCTCGCGGGTAGTCTTGGAACAGCTCGAAGTACATCTCCGCGATCGCTCTTGTATCGCGTCGCAACAACGCCGGCTCTTTCTTGTGCGACGCCATGATGTGATGAAACAAACGCAGACCGGGCTTCCAACGATTTGGATTTGGGTTGATGATGTCCCACTTGTACTGACCAACATTGACTTGATTCTTCCAGCCTTTTTGCGGTGGCTTTAGTGGCCGAGAGAGATCAAGCGTCTTGGGATAATCAAGCTGAGTCGACTCGAACCAATCGGGCGGCGTGCGACCAACCGTGTCGATCAACTCCAGCACTTGAGCTTGCGTTCGCCGCGTGGCCCCGCCGACGTCAGCGACCTCAGTTTTCTTGTTCAGGACGAATCGCTTGCCGTTCATCGTCACTGCATGCACCTTGTCGAAGGTGTAAGTCCGCACGACCGATCGCCCACCGAGTTTCACTTCAAAGTCAAATTCCTTTTTCTCTTTGCGGATCTCCCTCATCGTGCCGCGAGCTTTCGCACCGGAGAGGAATTCGATAAGGTCTTCGGCGAAACAGGATGTGGGTGCCACCAGGATGATGGATACGACGAGAAATGCCGTCGCGCCGTGCCGCGTACGTTGAAGGGTCCTGTCCGCATCCCCAGCCGCGGAGCGGCGAGAGACAATAGCCTGGGGCGTAAGCCCCAGGTACGAAACCCAAACGGGATGGAAGCCCCAGAGGGGCGACAGAAGGCGTAAAGAGCTGCTTGACAATGTCACCCCTCCGGGGCTTTGTGTGTGCGATTGCTACGCTTCCCGGGGGTTAACACCCCCGGCTACAACATGCCGTCCCTACGGGACTCAGACCTCATCATGTATTCGCCGGAAATCCGTTAGTCGTTCGCACTCGCCCGTCTTTCAAAACGAACATGGCGTCGATGCTTGGTGTCTCTCGCACGAGATCCATCCCGGACTCGGCGCCCATCACAAACACGGCCGTCGATAACGCATCGGCTTCCAAGGCGGAGTTGGCTGCAATCGAGACACTCGACAGTTCGGATGGCGAATAGCCCGTGCGGGGATCGAGAAGATGATGATGCTTGAAGTCGGGGCTGAACGTCGTCGCGTAATCGCCTGATGTCGCCAAGCACCGACCAGCTAATTCGGCGAGCGAGAGGTAAGCATCTGACTTGCGGGGATGTTGAATTCCGATCTTCCATCTATCACCATCCGACTTGGCACCCAGCGAGCCAATCTCGCCGGTGTCGATTAAAGCGTGTTCGATGCCGTGGGCACACAGCGTCGTGGCAACGCGGTCCGCAGCGAAACCCTGTGCGATGCCGTTCAGTGTGATCGCCGTGCCTTCCCGGCGGAAGTGAACCTGCGACTTCGACGCTTCGACGTTTCGCCAATCGACGTGATTCTGCGTGGTCTCGATTTCTAATTGCGAAGGTAGCTCGCCGCGTTTCTTGGCCTGTGCGTAGAGATCCCACAGCGGCTGAATCGTCACGTCGAATGCACCGTCGGTGCGTTCGGACATGTTGCGCACAGCTTGCAGGACTTTGACGAAATACGGATGCGGATTGTTGAGGATCCCGTTGCGATTCAACTGCGAAAGTTGGCTCCCTGGCCGGTAGATGCTCATCAGCCCTTCGACCAACTCTAACTCGGCAAATGCAGCATCGATACCGGTCTTCGCCACAGCTTCGACTTTGTGCAAGGCAACGATCGAGACGTCAGAACCCAACGCCCACGATGTTCGCTCCACGCGCTGCAGTTCTGCCGCTCCCGGCTGCCGCCGATCGCGGAGCAACAATGAAGACGCGAATCCCGCCGAAGCGGTTGCGCCGGCGACTAAACACAAAAAGCGGCGACGGCCGACTTGTCGCATGGCTCAGTTCCTTATCTAAGTTGGTTCACCAACAATACATCCTACCTAGACGGACGAGCCGCGTTAAGCAATGTAGCCCTCACGCTCCGCGTGAGGAAAGCGGCAGCGGAGTGGGTTCCGACGCGCGTCATGCCGCGGCGGAAGGGGTCGGGAGTCTTTTTCGGTTTGTGCAGTTTGTGTTTATCGAATATCTACGGCCGAAAAAGACTCCCGACCCCTCGCGCAACGAATGCCCTGTGCAAGATGCATTATGACGAGGGCGATCGTTGTGCTATACTCTACCCGCTTACCAAGACTCTGGAGACAGCTCGCATGCTAACACTGCAAGGCCAAACACAATCCAGCAACGGATTTTGCGATCGGGTGTCGAGACGCAACTTCCTGAAGATCGGCAGCCTCGGTGTCGCAGGTTTGACGTTGCCGCAGTTGTTGCAAGCCGAGGCGGCGGCGGGAATCCGCAATTCACACAAATCGGTCATCATGATTTACCTGGTTGGCGGACCCCCTCACCAGGACATGTTCGATCTAAAACCAAACGCGCCCGTCGAAGTCGCCGGCCCCTGGCGGCCGATCCCAACCAACGTGCCGGGAATCGAGATTTGTGAGGCCTTCCCCATGCTGGCGCGGATGATGGACAAGTTCGTGCCGATCCGTTCGATCGTCGGCTCGCAAGCTGGTCACGATGCGATCCAGGTCTTCAACGGTCACGATCCAAAGAAGCCAAAGCCGACCGGTGGTTGGCCTCAGTTTGGTTCGGCCATCGCGAAGGTCCAAGGTGCAGCCGCCGCTGCGTCGCCGCCCTTCGTCAGTCTTTGCTACCAATGTACGCACGGTCCGTACAACGAGCCGGGGCCGGGCTTCCTCGGAATCTCTCAAGCTCCGTTCCGGCCGATGGGTCCGACCAAGAAAGACATGGTGCTTAACGGTGTTTCGCTCGACCGACTCGGTGACCGACGCTCGTTGTTGAAAAGCGTTGATCGACTGAAGCGCGAAGTCGATAACACATCGACGCTGGAAGGCATCGATACGTTCACGGCTCAGGCGATGGATCTGCTGACTTCGTCGAAGCTGGCGGATGCCTTAGACCTATCCAAGGAAGATCCGAAGATCGTCGAACGCTATGGCACGGGCGATCCCACCAAGTTCATGGATGGCAACGGCGCGCCGCGCGTGCCGCAGAGCTTGCTGGTAGCGAGGCGGCTCGTCGAAGCGGGTGCCCGCGTCGTGACGCTGAACTACAGCAAATGGGATTGGCACGGAGGCAGCTACAACACGATCTTCAACCGCGAGAAAGAAGACTTCCCACCGTTCGACAAATGTGTCAGTGCTCTAGTCGAAGATCTGCACATGCGCGGCCTGGATAAGGACTGCACGGTGATCATCTGGGGCGAGTTTGGTCGCACACCGAAGATCAGCAAACAAGTCGGCCGCGATCACTGGCCGCGCGTTAACTGTGCGTTGATGGCTGGTGGCATGAAGACTGGTCAGGTGATTGGTGCAACGGATCGATTGGCGGGAGAAGCTGTCTCGCGTCCGGTTACGTTCCCGGAGATCTACGCGACGCTCTATCACAACCTCGGCATCGACGCGAGCGGCACGACAATCAAAGACCTAAACGGTCGGCCGCAATACCTTGTCGCAGATCATGCCCAACCGCTTCGCGAGCTAGTGTAGCCCTCACTCTCCGAGTGAGGAAAGCGGCCTGTCAAACCGCATCTACATTGGTAACATACCTCACGCGCAAACCATCTTTCCACCACCGCTATCATCACGCGGAGCGTGATGGCTACTATGGATCTGATCGCCACGACCGCCTTCGGCCTTGAAGCAGTCGTGAAACGCGAGTTGGAAGCGTTGGGCTACGAAGGCAAAGCGATCAGCCCCGGTTGGCTGCGGTTCCAAGGCGACCTCGCGGCGATCTGCCGCACGAACCTTTGGCTCAGAACGGCGGACCGTGTTCTGGTCCGGATGGCGAGCTTCGAAGCGCAGGACTTCGACGCGCTGTTCGAGACGACGAAATCGCTCGCGTGGAATGAGTGGCTTGGCAAAGATGCTGCGTTTCCGGTCATCGGGCGCTCGCTCAAGTCTCAGCTCTCCAGCGTTCCCGCCTGCCAGCGGGCGGTCAAGAAAGCGGTTGTCGAGAGCTTGATGGCGGCTCATGGAACGACAGAGCTTCCGGAAACTGGTCCGCAATACAAGATCGAGATCGCACTTCTGAAAGACCAAGCCACGCTAACGATCGACACGACGGGACCGAGTCTCCACAAACGCGGTTATCGCACACACGCAGGGAAAGCGCCGCTCAAAGAAACGCTGGCTGCGGCAATGATCCAGTTGAGCTTCTGGGATCGAGAGCGCCCGTTGAGCGATCCGTTTTGCGGCAGTGGCACGATTCCCATCGAAGCTGCAATGTTCGGCCGCAACATCGCGCCGGGATTGAATCGCGAGTTTTCGGCCGAGGATTGGCCGAACATCCCAGAAGAGTTGTGGAATGAAGCTCGCAGCGAAGCTCGCGACTTGATCGAAGCGGAGTTGGAAGAGCGGTTGATCGGCACCGACATCGACGAACGGGTATTGCGTGCGGCGCGAGAGAATGCCGAACGAGCCGGAGTCGCCGATGCGATTCACTTTCAGGAAAAGCCCTTCGAGTCGCTGACGAGCAAACGTAGGTACGGGTGCGTGATTACCAACCCTCCGTACGGCGAACGCTTGGGAGAGCAACACGAACTCGAATCGCTCTATCACTCGATTCCCGAAGTTCTCCGCAGGCTTCCGACTTGGTCACACTTCATCTTGACCGCTTACCCAGACTTTGAATCGCGAATTCAACGCACTGCCGATCGCCGACGAAAACTCTACAACGGCCGAATCGAATGCACCTACTTTCAGTTCCATGGCCCGCGCCCCGGCGATTGGCGTTCGGCGCAGGTCCCGCGCTCGCGCTCAGCGCAGGTCTCTGACCTCGCTGATTCAGCGACCGAAGGTCTCCCGGCTGCCGGAGACCCAACGGTCGAACCCAGTGCGGGGTCAGAGACCCTCGCACAGCAAGCCGGATGTGCGGCGCCGGAGACCCTCGCACAGCCATGCACGACCACGACACCAAAAACTGCGCGACCACGAGTCGCTCCAGTCTTTGGTGGCATCACGAACAAAGGCCACGAGCAAGCTGAATTGTTTCGCAGCCGTTTGAAGAAACGCGCACGTCACCTTCGCCGCTGGCCGACGCGGCAAGGCATTACGTGCTTTCGTGTGTATGAACGCGACATTCCGGAGATCCCTTTGATTGTCGATCGCTACGAAGATCATCTACACATCACCGAGTATGAACGGCCTCACGATCGTGACATCGCGCAACACGCCGACTGGCTCGACTTGATGGTTCGCACGGCGGGCGAGACGCTGGAAGTTGATCATCGCAAGATCTTCTTCAAGCGTCGCGAGCGGCAACGCGGCATGCAGCAACACGAGCATCTCGCGGATCAGCGTTACGAGACAATGGTCAACGAAGGCGGCTTGAAGTTCTTGGTGAACTTGTCGGACTACGTCGATACCGGCTTGTTCCTCGACCACCGCCTCACCCGATCGATGGTCCGCGATCTGGCGAAAGATGCTAACTTTCTGAACCTGTTCGGCTACACCGGCGCGTTCTCGGTGTATGCCGCCAGTGGCGGCGCGGTGCAAACCACGACGATCGATCTGTCGTCGAACTACCTCGAATGGGCACAACGGAACATGTCGATCAACGGCTTCCACGGTGAACAGCATCAATTCATCCGCAGCGACGGCCGCGAGTTCTTCGAGACGATCCCGGCGGTGGAAACCTACGACCTCGCCATCGTCGATCCGCCTACTTTCTCCAACAGCAAGCGGACAGAAGACGATTGGAACATCCAACATCACTACGACGAACTGCTCAACCGCTTGCTGCTGCGGATGAAACCTAATGGCGTGATCTTTTTCTCAACAAACTTCCGCCGCTTCAAGTTCGACGAATCACTTGTCCGCGCGACGCAGATCCACGAAATCAGCCGCCAGACTGTGCCCGAAGACTTCCGCAACAAGCGGATCCACCGCTGCTGGCGAATCGTAAAGCAGCCCTCACGCTCCGCGTGAGGAACTGCGGACCTTGGCAAGACGTTGCAATCAGTTCCAGCCCCGGTTCGAGAAATAAGCTTGATTTGCCGCACCGCTTTCATCACGCGGAGCGTGATAGCTACTTTAAGAGTCCCCGGTTGCACAGTGCTCGCTCGTTGCCCACGATCTTACGTTGGTTGCCTCGGTCGCTGTTTGCTACAATCAGCTAGTGCCGGCGGAACGGTGATTGCGAGGCTACTTAAGGACTGCACTTTAGGGGATCACGCGGCGAGGGCAATCAGGTCCTGGAAGAGCATCGACAATTTGCGGTGTTTGGGGCCGTGCGGCAGAGCGG
>PBSM01000243.1 GCA_002726245.1 Planctomycetaceae bacterium
CTCAACGAGGAATCTACTCGACCCACACCCAAAAACACCAACCCAAATTCCAATGCACTCCACGCGCGCGAGCCTGTTCCTGCACCCCCAGGATGCTTACCCCACTTTTTAGACTTGACGAAGTACTAGACCGATTCTGTAACGATCAGCTTGTCCAGCTCTTCTTTTAGCTTGGGCAAGATGTCATCGTAGGAGAACGCGCCTAACTCTTCCGTTCCTCGCTTCAGGTTGACGAACTTCGGCCCACACCATAGGCCAAGGTCCGCGTCGTCGGTTTCGCCGGGCCCGTTCACACGGCAACCCATCACGGCGATCGTGATCGCGTGGTCTTTCGCATAGTCGGTCATTTGCTTGACCTGTTGAGCCAGTTCGATGAAGGCTTCGTTTTCGACACGCGAACAACTTGGGCAAGAAATGATGTTCAGTGTGTTCAAACCGTAATCGACGACCGATCTCACACGGCCGGCAGCGATGTCGGCCAAGATGTTCCGGCCCGCTTCAATCTCTTCAGGCTTCTTCGGATTCGGGACCGTCAGCGAGACGCGGATCGTATCTCCGATCCCGCGGCTGATCAGTTGCTCGAAGGCAATCCGAGTCTTGATGATTCCATCCGGCGGCATGCCCGCTTCGGTAACGCCCAGGTGCAGCGGGACATCGGGGCGTTGTTCCGCAAAGCGTTTGTTGACCTCGATGACAAGTTGCGGATCCGAATACTTGAGCGAAACGCAGTAACGAGTGAAACCGATCGAATCGAGGTATTCGCAATGATCGAGCGCGCTCTCCAGCATCGGCGAGATCGAATCGTCATCACCGTACTTCTCCTTCTTGGCGGGATCGACACTTCCGCAGTTCACGCCCACCCGGATCGCGCAATCGTGTTGCACTGCGATCTCGGCGATGTATTTCACTTTCTCCTGCCACGGCTTTTCGCGTTCGTGATGGTAAAGATGGCCAGGGTTGTAGCGGATCTTGTCCACGTGCGGAGCAACGAGTTCTGCGAGACGATAGTTCTCCTGAAGATCGACGGATAGGTTTGCCGTCGTTTGCCGTCGAATCTCCGCCAGAGCTTCCGCATCCTTCTTGCTGTCCACTGCGATGCGGACGACATCGGCACCGGCCTCGTGCAGCGCGTTTACCTGCTCGACGGTCGCGGCGATGTCTTGCGTGTGCGTGGCCGTCATACTTTGAACGGCGATCGGCTGCTCGCTGCCGATCGTGGCTGAGCCGATGTGAACGAGGCGGGTGGGGTTACGTGCAATATCCACTCAAGATGCTCCTGCGATGTATCGTAGCCCTCACGCTCCGCGTGAGGTAGGCGGGAGTGCGAACGACGTGAGCTGCCGTCTGAACTCGATGCGCAAATCAACGTCGTTTTGCGATGCCGCTTTTCATCACGCGGAGCGTGATGGCTACCTCCGGTGCCTGCGTATTGTTTTCAACCGCAGCCGTTTCGGCAACATCACATAGCAATTGGCGAGTCTGTAGAAATCACCGTCAGGAGGCCAAGAACCATTGGTTTAAGAAAGGCTTGAGAAAAGATGAAGGACAAAAATGCCAGCCCTTTATCTTTTCTCACCCATCTTTCCTCACCTTCTCTTCGAGTTAGAACCGGACTTCCGCCCCGAAATTCACGCCGTGAACCCAGTAGGAATCGGAATTGAAGACGAAAGCAGAAGGAGGATCGTTTAACAGCGGATCGATCTGATCGCCCGGCTGAGCGACGTCGCTCCAATAGATGAAGCTGTAACCCGCTGTCAAGTCGAGACACTCGTGAACAGAGTAGCGGAACTTGGCTCCCAGCTCTGGCGCAACAACGAACTCGTTGAGAGTGAACCGCCCGACGTTGCCGCCGGCTAGAGGTCCGTTTTGCACGTTCGTCGTTGAGCCAGGGCCAGGCGTTACGATGGTCGTCTGTCCTGCGATCGAGACGGCTTGCCGCATATTCCCGAACGCGATCTTAGCGAGCAGATCAAGTCGCCAATTGCAGTTTTCGTAATTCGCCGACAATCCGATCTGACCGCCGTGGAACTCGTTGCGTGTCGTGAACGATTCCGCGATTGTGAAGGTCGTTCCCGGACCGATCGTTGGCACACTGATGGCTGTCGAAAACGAGTTGATGTTGAGAACTTCATCGATGCGGGCGAATTGATAACCGGCCAGGAAGTCGAAACGCGTGCTCCCCGTATCCATCACCAGCCAGCGGTAGTAGGCGTCGCCGCCAAGTACATCCGACTCACTTGTGACCGCCGCGTTACCGGGGCCAGTGAAACCTGGGAAAGCTAGCAGCGTCGCTTGGTTTGTCAGCGTATTGGGATCTCGGAAGGGCCGAGCGAGGATCGGAAAGTCGGTCGAGTTGGCTGAGAAGTTCACGAGACTGCTACCTAACATCCAGAAACGCCCTTCGACGCCACACGTTTGATAATCGTCGAGCCACTTTCCTAGAGTCAGCCGACCGCCAGGGCGAGCCTCATCGCCGAATCTGTCTCCGCCAAAGAGCACAGTGGCTCCGGGCAAAACACCAGCAGCCGCCTGCGCCGTACCGGGTGGGCTCGTTGTCACCAATGGCGGAGTGTCCATACCTCGCCGCCACCACAACAAGTACTCAGCGTTGGCGTACCAATTGGTCAGCGAAATGCAAGCCCTGTCGCAGCCCGCGACGCCGCACGACGGGCAAAGAGTAGCTACAAGTTCGCCGCCGAGAAGCTCGTTATGTGAGACCAGAGCGCCCTCGGCCACTCCGTCGGATCGGTCGAGCACAGCAGTTCGGTAGATCGTGCGTTCACCGGACGTCGTCCGCAGTTCGGCACTCCTGGCGGCACTGCAGAGTATGACTGCAACCAGCGTAAACGCTCCGAATAGACTTCGTTTCTTCGACATAGTTACTAACGCTCGCTGTTTGGTAACGAACTCGCGACCTGGCACTCGCGCGCAGGCTCCGGCTTTGAGTATTTCGGTTATGCCGGTGGTACGGATTAACGAAACTTGGAGTTTCAGGCAGAGTTTGCCGGTCAGGAGAGAAATGCGTCTGCCGGGCCGCCGGCTGTCGCGATTGCGTCGTCGATCGATGCTGTCAATGCCTGCATCCTACAGATTGTGCCCAGTAACTGTTCGTACCTCGCTAGGTCGAATCCTCTCAGCGGCTTCCGGTCGCGTACCCATTTGCGACAGACTTGGTAGGTACCGACTCGACATCGCCAGACAGCCTCCGGAACCCGAAACGATGGGCCTTCGTCCGACAACCAGATCGCCCCGTCCTTGTAGTTTGGAAAGCCGCGAGCAATCGATAGCGGTTCGTTGGCTGGCGTGTTCCGCAAAGCATCCGAGCCGATACTAGCCAAAGCACCAGCAGAGACGACGTCGGAGTCCGGTACGGAGTACTGAGTAGTGAGTACTCCGCCCGCAAAGTTTCCCTGCCGGCACGTGACGTCGCGCTGCAACACAGCTTCCACGAGCTGATTCCCAAGTTCAGCAAGACGCCGCCACAAGTTGAGTCCTTTCGGCAAGAGGACTCGCGGAAAGTCTTGCCGCAATCCGGCGGCGTACCGTGTTCGGTAAAGTACGGAGTTAAATAGAGCGTAGATGTAGCAAAACGCAGAGTACGGGCCGAACGCAGCCTCGTGCAATTCGGTCGCTTCCGGATTCCACTTCAATCCGGTTGCCTCTTCGACGGCGCGGGTGAAGTCCGCAGATAGATTGGCCTCATCGCCGCTGACTAGGAACAACGGAAAGACCGACTCACTACCTCGGTTGTCAGACCGCACGAAGCCGTCGATGGCGATCAAGTTACTGAGCCAAAAGTAATCGCAAGCCGCCGATGTTGGTACTTGGCGGCGAGTCACCAACGCCATGTTCTCGCGTTGTGTCATATGGCACATCACGTCAGTTCGCGGCCAGTCCACCATCCAGTCGGCCCAATAGATCACGCGTCGATCAAACGGCCGGTAGTCGCACGGCCGGACGTGCTTGTCCCAATCGGGATCTTGCATCATCCGACGCCTGGCTTCAGTCAGCTTCCAGCCTCGCGTGTCGCCGGGCGGATATTTGTTCGATCGCCCACGCGTGAAGAACCGAGCGCGGATTTCGGTGTCGCTGATGTCTAGATCGCGGAAGACGCGCATCCTGGCAAGCAACTCTTCTTCCGTGAACGCGACAACAAAGCTGTCGCGAGCCGTGACGACGGCTGTTGAGTTGACAGGCATGACTTCATTGATCGGCAGCCCTGCCTCGTACTCCGGATGCGTCTGAGTGCTACATGGAACGAACAGGAAGTGCGGTGCCGTGGGCGATAGCCGCGCCGGCTTACAGCCGTTCGGCGCTTTGATCTGCGCGAGCTTTTCGTCTCGAGAACCCCATGCCTCACGATAGAACACGTCAGACGTCTTGGACTGAAAGGACCGAGCGAAGACGCCGACGGCAATTCCCTGCTCGATATCGAAGACACTCTCATCCGATCCGCCGTCGGGATTGCGTTCGCCTTTCTTTCGATTGCCATGCAGATCGAGAATGTCAATGGAATCGAAGGTCTCCTGCATCGCATGGCGGACGCCTCGGAACGTCGTGTTGTCGAGGTAACCGTGATTCGTCACGAAGCCGACGACACCAACGTTGGCTCGTTCGATCTGCCACTGCGCGTATCGCAGGAATTTGACATAGTCATCCTGCAGCCACAGCTTTCGCTCGCCAAGTGGCTTCCGCTCGACGTCGTAGTAGCTGGCGACTTCGTTGCCATCCGGGCCTTCACCGCGCAACAGCCTTTGCATCCACGGTACCGTATTACCGGAAACGCCGCGAAACGGCGGATTGCCTAAGACGACCGTATAAGTCGTGTTGGCCAGCGCCCGATGCAAGCGAGCAAGTGCTGCCGTCGTCTGCTCGTTGAACCGATGTGATTCCAATAGCAGATCGGCGGGATCCAGCAAAGCGTTGACGACAAAGCAAGAAAGCCGATCGTCGGACTTGAATCGATATTCGGTTTCGAGAAGCCGACGAGTAACGTTTAGTTGTGCCGATGCGCAGGCAGCGGGAAGGAGTTCGAAGGCAGTCAGCCTCGGTAGCAGTCCCGCTACGTAATCGTTCCACAATCGAGTTGCCTCGGGGTGCGAACGGCTCTCGTCTTCCCACTTCGTGTGCAGCGTTTCGTAGATCAAGTCAATGGCCGCGACGAGGAACACGCCCGAACCGGCAGCGGGCTCAAGGATCGAAACGAATGGCGCGGCCGGATCGGCGCCACGCGGAAGCTGAAGACGATGACGTTTGCTCAGCTCGGCCCAAGTCGTCGTGTCGGCCAGCCCGTCGGCCAAGCCAAGCTTCTCGCGTAACGTGTCATGGACCTTGCGAACTGCATACCGTGCGAGAGGCTCAGGAGTGAAGAAGACACCGAGTTCCGCACGGCGGCGAGGGGCGTGCTCTCTCAGGTACTCCTCAAGACCCGAATCGCCGAACTCAGCGTCTTCGGCGGTCTCATACTCGCCGCTTGCCGCCAAGGCTTCAATCCCTGCTCCCGCAAAGACGTCCAGAATTCGATACAGGTCGCGCTGGCACGGCGGATCGAATGGGGAGCCTACGGAGACGGTGGTATTGCAGCAAGTCAGCAATTCTGCAATAAGGCGGGCGTAATCGTTGTCAGTCAACGGGCGGCCGGTGATGACTTCCAGAAGCGGTTTGAGTTCGGCGAATCTCCCGCGTTTCAACGGGAAGTCCGCCTCCTGCCACGTCGCGACGGCGTCGGCGAAGAGTCGAGACAATGAGCGAACTTTCTGTGGCACCTCCAAGAACTCGCTCCGATTATGAGACCACGTCGCCGCAAAAAACTGAATCCAATTCAAGCCGGTGATCCGAGGACACCGATTTCATGTTGTATACTTTCGATGGCCTTTCTGCGATCTCATCCCGCCACCGGCCGTGGTACACATCGACAGTTGGACGCCTCTCCAAGGCTGTGAGCTTTTTGGAGTGCGGCGACTTGTCGCCGCTTTCCATTTCAAAACGGGCTGATTTCGCCGGACAAACGCATCGAAAGCCAAAGCGATGGCAAGTCATCGCACTCCAAATCAGCCAACCTTGTCAGGAACCGTCTTATGAGCCTTGATAATGCTGCCGTGACCCCGGTCTCTTCACCAAAACTCGGCACGATTCTCGTCATCGACAAGGATCCGTTCCTATCGGAAGAGCTGGCCCAGCACTTCGGAGAAGCAGATATCCAGGTCATGGCCGCCCAGAACGGAACGCAAGGCTATTGGCTCGCGCTGAGCGAGCAGCCTGACGCCGCCGTCACAGAACTAAGCATGACAAACGCCGGTGGCGGGCGAATGCTTGAGTGCTTGAAGGACAACTCCCACACGGAGCAGATCCCGGTCGTAGTGCTCGCCGACCAAGAGTACCCTGGAATGCGACAGCATTTGGAGAGCCTTGGTGCCGCCGCCGTCCTGTCTAAGCCGCAAACCGTCGCCCACGTCGTGTCGGCCATCGAGCACGTTCTGGCAAGCCAGACGCCCGGCTAACAAACCGGCGAGCCCATCGCGCGCACCGCTCGTTTCATTTGCACGAGGCTGCTATTCTGAGCGCTTTCGTGGAAGCGACGCGTCTTATGAAACGTGACATCGCGGCCTTAGCCGATCGCCAGTTCGACGTTGCTATCATCGGCGGAGGTATCGTCGGCGCGGGAGTTGCCCGCGACGCCGCGATGCGAGGCTTGTCAGTCGCTCTGGTCGAACAATCTGATTTCGCCGGCGGCACGTCCAGCCGATCGACGAAACTCGTTCACGGTGGCCTGCGATATCTGGAGCACTTCGCATTCCGTCTGGTTGCCGAATCGTGCCGCGAGCGGAAGATTCTTTTGGAGATGGCACCGCACTTGGTGCGTCCCTTGTCGTTCCTGCTGCCGGTTTACGACGGCGACACCCGTTCGCTCAGCAAGATCCGCACGGGCGTAATGCTGTACGACTGGCTAACACCTCGTCACGACGCGATGCCAGCTCATCAGACACTTTCTCCCTCCGAAGCCGCATCGGCGGAACCAGCTCTGGCTGGCAGCGGCCTGCAAGGTGCTGTTCGCTTCCATGACTGCCAGATGGACGATGCCAAACTTTGTATTGAAACCATTGCCGACGCGCATCGGCACGGAGCCGTTGTTGCCAATTATTGCCGAGTCACCGGCTTTCGACGTGAGTGGGAGCGGCTCGTCTCGCTGCAGGCGGTGGATCAAGTCTCGGGCGACAACATCGAAGTGCGAGCCAAGCTCTTCGTCAACGCAACGGGACCATGGGTAGAACGCATCGCAAAGCTCGCGACGCAATCCGACGGTGCAATAACACTGAGTCCCACGAAAGGCGTTCATCTTGTGATCCCGCGCGTGAACCGTGAGCACGGAATCTACTTTCAGTCTCGGAACGATCGTCGCATGATCTTCCTGTTGCCGTGGGACGACGCCTCGCTGCTGGGCACAACCGACACAGATTTCGATCGCGATCCGGGCGCGGCCCACGCTGACAAGACCGACGTCGAATACCTGCTGAACCAAATGCGTCTGTGTGCGCCTGACGTGAGCGTACGAGAATCCGATATCATCACCAGCTTCGCCGGTGTGCGCGCGATTATTCGATCCGACAGGCGACGCCCTTCGAGCCGTTCTCGCGAAGCAAGGATCGTGCGTCACAACACGAACTTGCTCAGCGTTGCCGGCGGGAAGTACACCACATTCCGGGCGATCAGCGAGAAGGCTGTCGATAGAGCGTGTCGGATCCTCGGTGTGCGAGGAACTCGCTGCCGGACACAAGAAACTCCGCTGCCGCAAACGCGGCCACCACATGCGGGCGAGCGGCTCGCCGATTCGCCGGACGTCTTCGCCAGCGACATCACTCACAGTTGCCAGTCTGAAATGCCAGTCACCCTCAGCGATCTGATACGCCGACGAACGCGGCTCGCGCTGAGCCAACGCGGCGATGAGTCCGTTGCGCGGAAGGTCTGCGATATTATGGCTTCCGAACTCGGCTGGAACGACTCGGCGAAACGGCAGATGCTGGCCAACTACCTCAGCGAGTGGAGCGCGAGTCGTGCCTCAGCATAGCGCGGCGGAGCCGCAACCAAAACAAGCGAGCACGTTCAGCGTTTCATCATGGCTGTCTCTTCAGTCCCGTCGGGACGATAGGTAGTAGCCGGGGGTGTAAACCCCTGGAAATAGTACAGCATGAACAAGCAGAGCCCCGGAGGGGCGACATTCGTGAGACGGGGACATGTCGCCCCTCCAGGGCTTGGGTTCGTGTTGCGAATGTTCCGTGGGCTAACGCCCACGGCTACATCCTGTCGCCGCTGCGCGGCTGAAGATGTGGATAAA
>PBSM01000244.1 GCA_002726245.1 Planctomycetaceae bacterium
GTCAAACTCCTCACCGAAAATCCCAGGAAATAACCCCAGGATAAACGACGAGAAAAGACGGGCCGTTATGTAACGCTCACGTTTCAGATACAAGCGAATTCTCGCCGCGGCGTCGGGCATCGTCTTCTCTTCGTTCCATTCGACGGTGGCGGCAGCCTCGTCGCCTGCGATCAATCGGCACTCGTCACGTGAGTAGCCCTCGATAACTGCCCCTTTGCTGTCATCAGCTCGACACGCAAATTCCCGTCACGACGCGTGACAACATTCACCAGACGCTGCTTTCCGCTAAGCGGTAATCGACGACTTACCATGCCAACAGCATTCAGGTCTCGTAGTTTTCTCATCGCACGCGTTCTTCAAACTACCTTTCTACCGCTTGCGGAAGGGGGTCGGGGTGAAGTCGGTCCGCTTGCTATTGCCCCTCATCCTAACCTTCTCCCCAGAGGTGAGAAGGGACTTTGGCGACATGCGCTAAGAATCGTCGGCCACCAGCCACTGCATCGCACGGCGGACGGTCGTTCGCTTGAACGGCAGTTTACCCGGTTCGACCAGGTGACAAACCATCTCACCGGACGACCATGGCCAAACCATGCCAACCGCCAGTCCGTCTCGCCAGGTGAACGGCCATTGCGGTGCGCCGGAAAGGATGAAGTCGCAGTTGGCACCAACGTGTCCGTCTTGAATGAGCGGCTGCATGATATCGAGAAACGAGATGTGGTCCGGCCCACTCGGATCGTCATTCTGGACACCAAACAATTGCCGAACGCCAACCTTGATCGAGTGACCGGCTCGAATGTGCTCTTTCAATGCACCCAGGTCGCCCGACACGCGGTTGCCGTCAGCATCGTGTTCGTAGGCGACTTGCCAGCGATGACACACGTACCAGCGATAGACCCTGTATTGATACCGCTGGCTTTCGTCGAGCGTCTGGTTATCCAGCATCCACTTGACTTGCGAGAACGTACCGGAAGTGTCGTACTTGAAGAAGCTGAAGTACGGCTGCGCGGCCAGCGCTCCGCGATGCGCGTAGGAATGATGATGGGTCATCAACCCGGCAAAGGTGTCGCCCTGGCCGGCATAGGTTTGCTGAAAGTACAACGTCTCTTCGTAGTCGCAAGCGATCAGGAACAAGCGGAGGTCAGCTCCCTGCCGTCCGGCTTCCGCGGTTGCTGCGATCGTCCCGTGTGTTACTTTCAGGTCTTGGCTTTGTTCCAAGGCCAACTGCCATTTACTCACGAGTTTCCTCCGCGACGTACATTAATCCACCGGCCGCTTAGTGGAGCGTTTGCAGACCGCCAGCTGTTGGCGAAGAGCCAGATTCTCTGCGACCAACCCGAGGCACGCCATCATCACGGCTCGCAGAAACAAGAACACCGCCTTCAACACACCCATGTCCCCACCATGATCCACCACGAAAAAAAGCGATCACAGGTGCACCACCTCGGCATCTCAATCGACCTAACTCCTTGATCACGAACCGCGACAGAGTGTTAGGTAGGGACAGGTTAAGTCAAGCGATTCGTAGTTAGTTAGCATAACACGGGATCCACTCGATGATCGACATAACACCTTTGTTCCACCCGTTCAACCGACAAGAGCAGCCATGCAACACAACAAGTAGCTTGCGTCGGCGATCAGTGTCTTGTATGCATTTCAGTTGCAAACACATCAATCAACGAACTAAGAAGTGCGAGTGAGTCGAGATGATGCAGTCCAATCGCCGCGAGTTTTTGTCGACCGCAGCGGCCAGCGTTGCGGGTCTTTGGTCCTTTAGCAACCGGCTCCATGCCAGTGGCACGGAGGAAGCAGCGCGGCGTGCGAGTCGTGCCAGCTCACTGCGTGTCACAGAGATCGAAACGCACGAGATTCTCCTGCCATATCACGACTTCAATGCGCGCACGCTGTTTCGCTACCACGGCTTGGGAATCCAGCTTCGAACGGTCTACATTGCCAAGACGAACCACAAAGGCTTGGAAGGGTACGGCGAAGCTTGGGGCCGAGGGTGGCCGAAAGACGAGGTGGCGAAATACGTCGGGACTAACCCGTTCGATTGGATTGGTGACACCAAGACGCTGCCCATCAACATGGCAATGTACGACCTCATGGGAAAATTCCTCGAGCGGCCGGCGTGGAAGCTGGTCGGGCCGAAAGTGCGCGACCGCGTTCCCGTAGCGGCCTGGACGGTTTCGCAACCGCCTCAACAAATGGCTGACGAAGTTCGCCAAGCAGTGCGCCATGGCTATCGCTGGCTGAAGTATCACGTCGATGAGATTCAGAACGTCGTGGATCAAACCATTGCCATGCAACGGGTTGCCCCACCGGGTTTCAAAGTTCACTACGACTTCAACGCCAACTCGACGTTCGAAGCGGTCGCGCCAGTCGTCAAGAAGTTGGAGCAATTCCCCATCACTGGACGGATCGAAGATCCGATCGTGGCCAGCGATCCGGAAGGTTGGCGGAAGATCCGCGAAATGAGTTCACTGCCGATCCTCGTCCACCATGCTCCGATCGATTTCATGGTAAAAGGGCTTTGTGACGGACTCATGTCGGGGCACGCCGCGGTCGGCGCAGCGGCGAAAACCGCTGCCGTGGCGGAGACGACCAACACTCCGATCATGTTGCAGAATGCCGGCGGCATACTGAATCAAGCGTTCCTGGTGCATCAAGCGGCGGTGTTCAAGATGGCCACGATCGATCACGTCAACCTGGCTCGCCTGTGGAAAGACGACGTGACCAACGAAACCATGCCGATTGTCGACGGCCACGTGGAAGTGCCCAAGGGCCCGGGATTGGGTGTGACTCTGAACCGCGAGAAACTCGCGAAGTACGAATCTGCGAAGCGGCCCCGACATGAGCCGTTTCTGGTCCGAATTCGTTACAAGGACGGCCCTACCATCTACGCGCGTCACGACCCAGAAAAACCTGTCGCAACTGACAACCTGCGTTTCCTCAAGCGGCTGCTAGGTGAACGAATCCCCGGACCTGTGCCTGCTTATGACAACCAAGTGATCACGGATTTTTGGGACGACCAGAAGTCTGCCGAGTTCCAGCGGATGTGGAAGGCAACAGCCAACCAACATGTGACGGTGGATTAACTCAATATTGAAATTCGTGAGGTCATGACCGAGTGAACATTCTCGTGAATCGCGTGCAATTTGTCCTCTTCCTGGTGTGTTGGTCCAGCGATTCTTTATGACACCTCCGAGGGGATCGATGTACGAGGATTACCACCCAGATCGGTTGTTAAAAATCGCTGGACCAGCACACCTCAAAGTGGCGCTGTCCAATTAGGGCGATTCGCGCCTGCTCCGGGACTACTCTTCCGCATGCGGATTCAGTTCCAGCTTGTTGCGGATCTCGTCCTTCAGCCGATCGAGCACCGACTGCTTGTCTGTCTCGTCCAGAATCCGGCGGACAACTTGCTTCGGGCCTTCGCTGCCCCACGACGAACCGTGCTCGAAATAATACTTTGCGGCTTGCCCGACGATATACGACCCATAGCCGGCCGCGGCTCCTTGCGGTACCGCGGTCACAACGGTTCCGTAACCAAGCGTTAACCATTTGAAAGTCATCGCCGCGACGTTCGTCGAGATCTCCGCCAACAGCACCCATCCTGCCGCTTTCACGATCGAAGTGACCAATCGGCGAGCGTGCGTCCACGACATCTGCAAACCATAGATGTGAGACAACGTGCAGACCATCGTCGCATCGACTGCCGTGCCCCCAAGCGTGTCAACGCCCCCGATCGGGTTGAGCGCAACGGCCGCGGACTTGATCACCGCGTACGTCCAGATCGTCGAGTTCGCCTTCTTGTCACGAAGCTGCACGCGAAGCGAAGCGATTCGGTCTGACTTGTCCGCCGCGTACATTGCGGCATTCAAAGCCAATAAGGCGAGGCCGTCTTGCTCCAGAACTTCCAGGATGCGGGCTTTCAGATCGATGATGTCGGGCTCGGGCGTTCGCCATTCAGAGCGAGTCTTTCCACTTGCCGACTCGATGACGTATTCGACTTCACGCGGATCAGCCGCCGTCATGACGATATCTTCCGCTGCAACGATGTTCGCCACTCGGTCGTCCCGCAGCACTTCCATCAAGCGTTGCCATTGTTCCGGCGTGTACAGATCCTTCTTCGTCATCACAAGGAGTAGCGGCTTGTGGACTCCAGCCAGCGTCAACAACGCCGAGTGTTCGGTCTCGTTTAGATCTGAATCGGTGGCGAACAAGATCAAGTCGGCTCGCTCGGCCGCTTCGCGAGCCATGTCGGCTCTCGCTTGTCCCCCGACTTCGTTCAGGCCCGGGGTATCGACGAGCACCACTTGGGAGTCGGCCAGACCAGGGACACAATATCCCGATCCATCCCAATCGACTTGCCAGACCTCTTTCGTCCATCCACCTTGGACATCGACGGCGGCAACATCACGGCCGACCAACGCGTTGATTAACGCCGATTTGCCGGTGCTGATCTCGCCGAAGACAACAATTTCGAGGCGGCCACTCAGCAGCTTTCCAGCCATGTCTTGCAGTTGCCGCAAGTCGCGTTGCAACACTTGTCGCTCATCATCGGAACAACCGCGAAGCCGATCGAGCGTTTGATTGATCGTCTTGAGCGCTTCCTGATAATGCTCGTCATCGACGGTCGAGGGGGCATCAGCTTCGTCCGCGTCTTCCAACTTGGTCGTTTCAGCCACGGCGTTATCTCCCGCCCTTGTCACTGCCGCTGAGATGTTGCTTCGCCGCACTTACCAGCTTCCGAAGTTCGTCCATTGTCGTCAGCCGGTCCCATTCCTGGCGAGCCATCGCGGCAAAGCCGCCTTCTGGTTGCTTCATCTCGTTCTTGAAGTAATTGATGAAGACCGCCCCGATCCAGCGGGTGACAAGTGCTTGCACGATCCCTTGAACCAGTTGACCGGCGAGTGTTCCAATTCCGGGGACAGTTTTGAGGAGCGAGCCCACAGCACCGGCGATCGCAGGAGTTGCGACGCTCACACCGAGAATCGAAATCAAGTTCTTCCCGAGTTGGCCGAGCAACGTCACCGCAGCCTGCATGTCGATATCTTGCCGATAGACCTGTCCGAGATCGACGACCATCTTCGTCGAGATGGCACAGCCAGCAACAAGATCGACAATCGGGAAGGGATTAATCGCCGCGGCACCACCCGCACCCCAGGTGTACTTATCAACGGTCTCCCAAGCACGCCGGTCGATCGCGTCTTCGACTCGCTGTCTTGCTTCGCCAATCAAGCCGCGAGATTGAAGTAACAGATTCGCCAACAACAAATCTCGTCCGTCCCGGCGAATGATCTTCATCATCCGATCGGCCAACGGACTGATGTCGATCGGCACATCGACGATCTCCGTCACTTCATTCCCATCGCTCATAACTCGCACACGAGGACGCTTTGTGGTCTGAGAGCGAACGGCGACGAGATCATCGGCATCGACGTATTGCTTGACCTGCGAGCGGATCTGTCCCAGCAGCGACTTCAGTTCCGCGGCGTCGTACCAATCTTCCTTGTTCAAGCAGATCAATACGCGTTTCTCCATCTCGCCCAATTGCGTGAGCAGTTGAAACTCCCACTCGCGCAGCGGGCCATCAACCACGAGCAAGACGAGGTCGGCATCTTTAGCAGCGGTAGCCGAAAGACTGCCGCGCTCGGCGCCGTCCACTTCGCCCAAGCCAGGCGTATCGACGAGAGTCACTTTGTCGATCCCCGGCCAGGCGATCTCGTTTCGTTGGGCCGTCGTGCCGCCCTTCAAATCGGTCTGGAAAACATCTTGCCCGGCGAGTGCGTTCAGCAAAGATGACTTGCCGCTGGAGATTGCACCAAACGCAACCAACTCCAGTTGCTGACTCTCACGCTTTTCTTCGATCTGTCGTGATAGTGGTTCGATCTCGCGAAGCAAGTCGTCTGTCGTTGGCAGATCGCTACGCATCTCTTCCACGGTTGCGAGATTCTCGGCCAACTCGTGTTCGCGTTCTTCGCGAGTCAACTCGCTTGGGTTGCGGTTCCGTTTGTCTCGCCGTACGCGTTTGGCACGCGTCCTCTGCCAGAGCCTCCAGACAATCGTGCCGGTACAGCCGAGTAATATAAGCGCGCCGATACCAACGACTGTGACATATAGATAGACGAGCCATGCCGGCCCGAACGACGACACAGTTTCTATCTGCCCCGCGATCCAAGACGGTATCGCAATCATGACAACACCGCAGACGGCTAATGCCACAAGCAGAAACAAACCGTTCGTTGTGCTTTTTAGAGACATCGCACTCGGATCAGGAGGAATGGTATCAGGGGCGGTTGGAACGGAGGACTGTGGCGGACAATTGAGTAGTTCGGCGGACTACACCAAAGATTTGATGCCGAGACTGGTTCCTCGGTCACAAAACGGTGTAAGGCCTGCTCTATTGTGCCGCAGATACGGCGAGACATGGAGAAAAGTAGGTCACTTTCGCCGAAAGCGACTTCTGCCGGACGAAAACCGGCCGTTTTCGCGGTCACGCTCGGCGAGCGTGACCTGCCTGGTGCTGCTCAGCTCTGTATATAAGCCATCAGCAGATGGTTCTCGCGTTCGAACTTTTCGTGTTGGGCTTTGACGATGTCGCCGATCGAGATCAATCCGGCCAGTTTGCCCTCGTCGAGTACCGGCAGATGCCGAATGCGGTTGCGTGTCATGACGCCCATCGTGTCGTTGATGTTGTCTTGCGGAGATCCCGTCACGACGTCGCGAGTCATTCTCGTTTTAACCGAGATCTCTTCAAGTGGATTATCGACTTCCGCAATAGCTCGCAAAATATCTCGCTCCGAGATAATGCCAGTGATCTTCTCGTCTTGGTAGACAATAAGTGCCCCGCAGTTGTGTTCACACAGTCTCGTGACGACATCGGCCAGAGAAGCCGTGGGTTCGATGGTTAGAACGCTTCGGCCCTTGGCTTCTAGTATTTCTTTCAATTGCATCGGCTGTCCTTTCGACGAGCGCTATTGGACAAATGCCGCCTTCTCTTTGAGCTCAGGCACTTGCAGAACGCAGGCCGTTGCTCTTGCCTCTGAACAACCAACATAAGCTGCGCGACATGCAAAAGTCAATCTTCGGAAGGCTTGTGAAAAACTTCACGATACTTCGTGAAATGTGTCACGAAGTGCGGGCCAGTTCCTTGTAGCTTTCCATCGCCGAGGTGGACGACTAACGCACGATCTGTCTGCACTTCCGAAGGTATGGTGCCACACGTTGCTCACCTGCGAGCCGTTTGTTTCGCGAGGTCTCTCTCGGCGAGAGAGACCTACAGCAAACGAGGCAAGTCACGCAGCTTATTCCGGCTTGTCGGTGACTTCAGAACGAGATGGTAGCTGAGCGATGTTGATATTACGGAACGATAGGTCGGTGGCGGGGTCGTGCCCTTGGATCATGATCGTCCCGCGTTCGGTGCGAAGACCGCGGCGAGGGTTTTCATCGGGCTTGCGATCGTCTGTCCAATCGGTGACTGGATATCCGTTGACCCACGTTGCGATGTGAGGGCCGTCGGCAATCAACGTTTTGTGAAACCATTTCAAATCGTCAGTGACAACGAGACGCGCATCGACTCGTCGGAAGATACCGCCAGTGCCGTAATCGACGGGCTTGCGACGATCGCCGTCCTTGAAGCCGTTATGGATCTGGCTCTCGTAGCCCATCATCACATCGCCGGGAATGCAACGGAAGAAGATGCCTGAATTCAGTTGCTCAGCGTTTGAGATGCATTCTAGTTGCAACACGAAGTCGCCGTAGGAAGCCTCTGTTTCCAGTTGCCCCTTTCCGTTTTTGACGTTCAATTCGCCGTCGTCGTTGACGGTGAACTCGCTGTCCATGTCGGGATAGGTCTTCCAGCCAGTCAGATCCTTGCCGTTGAAAAGGCTCTTCGTTTCCAGCGGGCGGAGCTTAATGTTCCGGAATGCGACGTGTCCTTGATTCAGTTGCAATCCGATGTGGCCGCGATGAGGCGGATAGGGATCGATGTATTCGAGGACGAGCGTATCGTCGAGTGACACGGTGACCTGATCGCCTGAGACAACAACTTCGTAGGATTGCCAGTCTTCGCTATCGAAGTCCCCTTCTGTCTTCACGCGTTTCACGAGGCTGCACGTCGGAAACGGGTTATCGCTGTCCGCGATGTTTAGTTCGTAGCAGTCGGTTTCCGGATCCTTCACGTCCGGGGGCGTGTGCAGGAAGATGCCACTGTTGGTTCCCTTCGCACTCTTGAATTCGACGTTCAAGATATAGTCCGAGAAGGTGGTCGTCGTGAGCAGCAGCCCCGGCTTTCCATCATCGACGACGATCGTGCCGTCTTCGACTCGCCAATTGGCGTCGGTCGTCGGTTTCCAGCCGAATAGCGTCTCACCGTCGAACAACGCGATCCAACCTGCAGCGAGCTCATCCTCCGTGAGTAGTCTCGGAGCTTCGGTCACCGGTGGAGTTGGGTCTTGAGCGACAGACGCTTTCGCTTCGGCAGTCGGAACGGGTGAGGCGACCTTTCTTGCTTGCGGTGCCGTTGCTGGTGCTGCGGCGGGAAACGTTGCTGGGGGTGGTGGCTTGCAACCTGCCAACGCAAGCAAGCCCAGGAAAAGCGAAAACACGACGTTCCTCAATGCCAGTTTCATTCGTTAGACTCCGTTAGCTTAGCGAGATCGGCTCGGGTGATTGCGAGCATCCGCTCGAACATCAGTTCCGCATCCACTTGGTAGTAATTCTGCACGTCGCCGACGATACCGTTCAGCGAGTGAGCTTCGACGTGTTTGATGAACCAATCCAAGTGAGGTGTCATCTCAACAGCGGCCTCTAAGTCCAACTGTTCGGCCGACAACTCTCTGATCCGATCCGGCCACCAGTTCCGATCGACCAGCGCTGGGTTCGCGCGTTCGACGAGTGCGGTCTCGACACCTCCTGCGTGCTGATCGCCACGATCGCCAGCAAACTCGCAAATCGGGTCGTACAGCCAACGGAAAGACCAATGCCGAACGCTGCTCGCTTGCAGGCCCTTAATGATTGCGTTGCGATGCACGATCGACCCGTGTACATCGACAACGTACATGTATTCCGGCTGAAGCCACTCCTGCATCGCGTTGGCGTACCCCGTCACGTATCTCGTCACGAGAGGCGGCGTCAGATCGATGCTCATTCCGAATGGCAAGCCCCAGGTCAGATGGCCGTATTCAACGGGCGGTCCGACGACGAATCCATCGACTTCTTCTGCGAGACGGGCGAGCACTGCATAGCTTTGGATCGTGTCGGTCGCCAAAGGAAGATGTGGCCCGTGTTGCTCGACCGCTGTATCGACGCTGAACGAAAGAATACGCGGCTTCCACGGAGGGGGCACCGTTCGCGCTTCGAGTTCGACAACTTCGAGCGACGTTGTGTTGGCCTTTCGGCCCGCCGTTCCTTCATAATGCGGAAAGCAGCGACGAATCTGTGCGAGCATCACCTGCTTCAAGTCCTCATCCAGGGCTTCGTGAAACAGCGGCGGCAATACGAAGCGAGCGAGACTTGCTAATTCGGAGTACGGAGTTCCCACAGAGCAGATCGGCAGCACGATCTGTTCGCCTGGCGTTTGGCGGAGCAATTCGCTCAGCGTGTACGCGGAAACCCAGTTTCCGGCATTGACGCCGCGCGGCATGTAGTCGAGAAGGACGTTCATCGCAAAGGATCGAAGGCGAGGACGGCTGGGTTGACGAGATACTAATGTAGGCAATCGTGGCTCGATTCCAACGGGCCTGGAAATCTGGCGACGTGGGACTGGACATCGTTTCGAAGCGGATTGCATAATTGCTAGTGACAGGGCGATCCTCTGCAGTCTGATGTCTGCTCTCAGTTCTCTGCCCCCTCGGTCGTCTGGTCAGATGAGGCTCCACGTTGACCATGGCTCACAAAGGTGACTCCGGCGCGGTCGCTCGAACAGTCCCAGCAGCTTTGCGGAGGCGGCTGCTGGTGGTTGCATCTGTCGTCGTAGCGACGGTGGTCACAGCTTGCGCAATGGTTCAGTGGCGCAACCGCGATCTTCGGTTGGCACAGCAAGCGCTCACCCGCGGTGACCCGGAACGCGCCTATCAGCTGGTCACGGCTTTCCTATCGGAGCAACCGGCCAACACGACAGCCAAAGCGCTGCTGGCAAGGGTGTTCGTGTCGATGGGAAGGCCTGAACCGGCATTGCAACTGTTCGACGATGTGGGGGCTGCTACACCGGAGGAGTTGCACGCTCTCGGCCGTGCGCTGCTGATGCAATCGCGATGGTCGGATGCGTTGCCAGTCCTAACGCGCGCCGTGGAACTGGCTCCAACGAACGCAGACGGTCTTTACGAGTTGACTTCTGCCCGGCTCCAGCTTGGCTTGTACAAAGACGCGCTCGCAAGTGCCACGCGGTTCGCGCAGTTGCCGAGCCACGAGCCGCGAGGCTGGGTGCTGATTGGCTCGATCGAGGGCGATCTTAGCAACTACCGAAAGGCGGCTGATGCGTACTTGCGTGTTCTTGAGTACGCTCCCGCGGCGAAGAACCTGCAGGTTCGAGCTGATGAGTTGTTTCTCGAACTAGGGCGGATGTTATTGGGAGCGGGAACTCCGGCGGAAGCAGTGAATCACCTTCAACGGAGTATCGACATCTTGCCATCGGCCGATGGTTTCGTCAGTCTCGGGGTTGCTCAGGCCGAACTCGGCGAACTCGAGGCGGCAGTCGATGCTTGGACGCAAGCTGTGACAATCAGTCCATCGAACCTCGTGGCACGTGAGTATCTGGCGAATGAACGACTTCAGGAAAGAGACGCGGATGGGGCTCTGCAGTGGTTGAAGCCGTTGGAAAAGAGTCCCTCGCTCAAGGCCAGCACTGCTTACGCATTCCAACGCTGCTTCATCTTGCGCAAGGAGCCGAAGCTGGCAGAGCAGTGGCAAGAGAAAGCGGCTGCTTTGCGAGAGCGGGAAAAACTAGCCGTTGCCATCGAGAACCTGCTGATCGAAGCTCCGCTCTCTTACTGGGCTCGCGTGATCCGAGCGCATGAGTTTGCGTCGGCTGGCAATTGGAAGCAGGCTGAAGCTGTGTTAGACACGGTAACGTCGGCGTCCAAGGATCCGTTTGTCGATGATCTAACGAGTGCGGTTCGCAATCGTTCTGCCCTTCCACCGCTCACGCGGCTGCCCATTACGCAGTTCTAGTCGGTCGCGGATTGAGAGGTATGAGTGTCTGCGACACCTGGTAATTCGCTTGCGAAGCAGTTCCCGCGACTAGCACTTTGTGTGTCAGTCGCCGCGTTTGCGTTCGGATGCCGTGATGCAAAGAACCCCCCGGGCAAGGAGCAGACGCCGGGGGCAGTAGCGCAAAGCGAAATCCCGCCTCAGGATCACTCTCCGGCTTGGTTTCGCGAAGTGACAGACGCTTCCGGCGTCCAGTTTCGGCACTTTTCGGGTGTGGGTGATGACAAGCCGTTCCCGGCTGCGAATGGTAGTGGAGTTGGTGCGCTGGATTATGATCGCGATGGCCAGCTAGATCTGTACTTCGCGACAGGCACGTCCATTCCTCTCGAGGCCGCTGTCGCCACGCGTACCGATCGCTTTTATCGTAACGATGGAAACTGGAAGTTTTCTGACGTCACGACTTTGGCGAACTTGGGGCGAGCTGGCTTCAGTGCCGGCATCGCGGCAGCGGATTACAACAACGATGGTTTTACCGATCTCTACGTAACGCGTTTCGGTTCCAATATGCTCTATTGCAATCAAGGCGACGGAACGTTCGAAGAAGTCTCAATAGTCTCCGGCGCGGATCATGATGGCTGGGCGAGCAGTGCGGCATTCTTCGACTCCAATGCGGACGGCGCGCTGGACTTATACGTCTGCAACTACGCAAAGTGGGATTACAAGGACCATGTCTTTTGTGGTGATCGGAGCAAGGGCGTGCGACTTTTTTGTAGTCCGACATCCGTCGAGGCCGAGTCGGATGTTTTGCTGGCCAACCATCAGGACGGAACTTTCTCGGATCAAACAAAAGCCCTGGGGTTGGGTGAACAAGCTGGCCGGGGGCAAGGAGTGATCGCGGCCGACCTGAATGCTGATGGTTGGATCGACCTTTATGTGGCCAATGATCTGAACGCCAACTTCCTCTTTACCAACAACGGCGATGGGACGTATCGCGATGCCACAGAGTTGAGCGGCGCCGGCTATGATGCCAAGGGAGGAATGCAGGCCGGGATGGGCGTTGACGCTGAGGACATTGACGGAGATGGTCGCCCAGAGCTTTTCGTAACAAACTTCAAAGCGGAACAAAACACGCTCTACCACAACGCCGATGAGTTTGCTTTCGCGGACGTAAGCGCTCAGTACGGTCTGTCAGCGGCGAGCTTGCCTTATGTCGGATGGGGGACAGCTTTCGGCGACTTCGATCTAGATGGTAGGTCCGACCTGGTGGTAACGAATGGGCATGTAGATGATAATCGCCACTTGCTCGGACAAGATGCGCCGTATGCCGTTCGTCCGTTGTTGTGGCGGAACGGGGGGAGACGCTTCGAGGTGGTCGAACATGCGGAAAACAACTACTTCTCAGGACAACACGTAGGCCGTGGCTTGACTTGCGTTGATCTCGACAACGACCTTGACGAAGACCTAGTGATTAGCCATCAGGATGCTCGCCCGGCTCTGCTGGAGAACCACGCAGCGTCGAGGGCCCTTGCTGTCCAGGTACAATTGGTGGGGGTTCTGAGCAACCGCGATGCCACTGGAGCCACTCTCACGTTGCAGACGAGTGGGCGCTCCAAGCATCAGCAAATCAAAGGAGGAGGGAGCTACTTGTCTGCTCGTGATCTACGCCAGACCTTTGCGATTCTTCCGGGAGAGGCGAACATCCAGTTGAAGATTCGCTGGCCCAGCCGTGAGGAAACGACGATCGAGGGGCTGGTGCCAGGTGGCCGTTTCATCATCATTGAAGGAGACGCACCCGGGCAAGCTCCTATCGTTCACAAAGTCGGAGAGAAAAATGAGTGAAGACTCTCAGGAACATGGTGCCTTACCAGTAGAACCCGAGGAACGCTGTGCAAGCGATTCCCCGGCCACGACCAGTATTCTCAGCCTGCGGCGGGTCTTCGTGATCGTCCTACCGATTACAGTCGTGATGCTGGCGATTGTGGTCGGCTTCGGATTCTTTGATGGTGCCAAGTGGATAAATGATCTGTTGCGTCCTCCCATGGTTGCCGGGTCTGGCCAAGTCCTGTTTCGTGGGGCTCCGCTGGGGGGAGGCGAGTTGCGGTCGAAACCGGAATCGAAAGGACTGCCCGGCGCCATGGGCTTCTTGGACGATCAAGGCCGGTTTGATTTGAAAACGGACATCGACGGTGACTATGTCGATGGCGCCTTCGTTGGTGAGCACAAAGTCACCGTCACACTCTACGGCCAGGCATTTGCCGCCGGAACGCCGCCCCTCACGCCAGAGAAGTATGCGTCCTTCGACACAACACCACTTACGATTGTTGTCAGCAAGTCGAGTGCAGACAATATGTACTTGATTACGCTACAAGAAGATCCAGATAGTATCGCCGAGTAGCTGAGTGCGAGGCGTCGAGAACGTGTGATGAGCGACACAGAAAAGCAAATGCCGGCGACAAGTGTTTGGCGCGGGGTTGTACTCGTCGCGCTCGCGACGGCGAGCTTCGGCGCAGTCTCTTTCATGTTCTTCTCGATGCCGAGCCAACCAGAACGCGACTTGAAGATTGTCTCTGACAAGACGCTGGAGATCACGAGGCCTGCTGCACCGCAGGCAGGATACGTGGGGAGTGCGAGTTGCCGGGAGTGCCACCTGCAAGTCTATGACGAGTACCAACAACACCCGATGGCGCAGTCGCTCTTTCCGGTCTTAGACGCGCCAATTGTCGAAAACTACGATGAAGCCTCGTTCAAGACGCCGGCACGTCGTCGCTACAGCATCAGCAAGACGGCAGAAGGGGTGTTTCACCACGAAGTGGGCCTCGATCAGGAGGAGCAGGCGGTCTACGAGCAGACCGTCAATGTGCGCTATGCCATGGGATCAGGGCGCCGAGGCCGGTCCTATGTCTTGAATCGCGACGGCTGGTTGTACATGTCGCCGATCGCTTGGTATTCCGAGGGGAAGCGCTGGGATCTTGCGCCAGGCTATGTGCCGGGCAACCACTTGCGATTCTCACGACAAGCTTTGGATCGTTGTCTGCAATGCCACGCGGGGCGAATGGCTTATCTCGAGAACGCAGCCAGCCAGGGACTCAACTACCACCAGTACGACGCACAGCCTTTTGTCGAACATTCGATCGGCTGCGAGCGATGCCATGGACCCGGTGAAGCTCACATCGACCACCGTCAAGCCGGGAAGTTGGACGCCGGAGATCCCATCGTCAATCCTGAGAAGCTAGACGGTCCGAAGCGTGAAGCAGTTTGCAACCAATGCCATCTGCTCGGCGAATACCAGATCTTGCGATACGGCCGTCGGCATGGCGACTTCCGGCCGGGGCAAAATATCGGAGATACCTGGACAGTCTTCATCGCGGCTGAAGAGAGAGGCGGCACACGGGCTGTCAGCCACATGGAGCAGCTTCAACAGAGCCGTTGTTTCCAGCAAAGTGGTGGTCGTTTGGCATGCATCTCATGCCATGACGCCCATTCAGTGCCTGCCGCGCAGGAGAAGACACAGGTCTATCGTGATCAGTGTTTGCAATGTCACAAAGAGCAGGGATGCGCGTTGCCGCTCGAGGCTCAGCGGAAGTTGCCTGCAGATGGATCCTGTATTGCTTGCCATATGCCTCGGTTTAGCGCGAGCGACATTCCGCATACAACGCAGACCGACCACCGGATTCAGCGCGTGTCGCCCACGCTGCCGCCAGATTCGGACGAGCCAAGTCCACATCCGGCGCTCAAGATCTTCGACGTTGCAGCGGTCCCGCTCACGGAACTGGAGCGGAATCGTGCGCAGGGATTGATTCTTGCGAAGCGGGCGGAGGAATTCAAGAGCGTGGAATTGGCGAAGCAGGCGGAGCGGCTGTTGCGCCCCTTCATCGAAGCTGCAAACGATGACTTGCTAACACTGGATGCCCTGGCTGCCTGCTGTTGGATCCAGGGACGAGTCTCCGAAGCCGCCGACTACTGGGAACGCGCCCTCGGACGTGCTCCCAGAGATCTGCGGCCAATCCGCTCGCTCATGTTGGCCTCGCGGACTTTGGGTAACGATGCTGTTGCCGCTGAATACGCCGAACGCTACCTGGCGAACAACCCCTGGTCCGCCAGCGTGCACAACGAGTTCGCGGAACTGTTGGCCAAACGAGGCGAGGTGCGCCTTGCCATCGAGCGCGCCGAGCACGCTAGAACACTGGACCCGTCTGACATGGCAATCTACGGGCGTCTGTTAGCCCTCTATCAGCAGACTGGTGATTCGCATCAAGTGCAGCAGTTGATTCAATCGATTCAACAACTTGGCGGCGAGATCAGGGAAGCTCAACCGCTCTCTCGATAGAGGCTCGCTGAAGCTTCTATCAACGTTACCCCCACCCCGCGAGGGGTGCACCACAAATAGGGCGAAAAAGGCAGTTTTTCGTTGAACTGAGATTTTGGATTGGTTAGAATCACTCACTACTCCGACGTCTAATCATCTATATCCTTTTCCCGCTAAGTCTGGAGCGATTTATGAGTGTTCCGAGAAAACAGTTCGGGTTTACTCTAGTCGAACTGTTGGTGGTGATTGCCATCATTGGCATTTTGGTGGCGTTACTCTTGCCCGCTGTGCAAGCGGCGCGCGAGGCCGCGCGACGGATGCAGTGCAGCAACAACCTCAAGCAGATTGGGCTGGCGTTTCACAACTACCATGACACCTATGGCACCTTTCCGATCTCCAACGGTTGGTCAGCCCACGCGGGCGGTTGGACACGGACGATGTTTACTGACAAGGTGCGTATCCTGCCGTATGTCGAACGGAACTCCGAGTACGACAAGCTTGATATGCACGGTGGCGACATTTACAGCGGCGGCTGGGGACCCAAGGGAAGTGCGGCTTCCTTGAGCGGCCGGTTGCCGGTCTTTAATTGTCCATCCAATCCAAATTTACTTGGCGATGGGAAGGCGAATTTCACTTACGCTATCAATAATGGCACGAGCCATTACGCACCGCATCGCGGACCCAACGCTGTTGAGGCTGGGAACGGGCGTCACAATGGCGTTGCCTCGTTCCGGCGGGCTGGCGGATTCGGCACGGTAGGTAGCGCTAACGAGAATGACCCGATTGTCAATTTTGCCAGCATTGTAGACGGCACCGCGAACACGGCGCTCTATTCGGAATTCATCATTGTCAGTCCAACTCTGGGTGGCCAGCAAACCAACCTCCGCGAGATCCGCCAACAGGTTTGGAATTGGGCGCAAGGCGCGAACACCGAGCAGATTCGCCTTAGCTGCTTAGGCAAGGACTGGAGCGGTCGCCGCGACCGTGGCGGTTCTTGGTCGTGGGGATTCATTGGCTTTGGTTCTGGTTACAACCACACCATGATGCCCAATGAAAAAGCGTGCCAATCCTATAATGGCCAAGGTGACTGGTACGGTACGCAACTGTTGTCAGCAACCAGCGAACACCCGGGTGGCGTCAACATGGCGATGGCGGACGGTTCCGTGAGGTTCATCGTGGACACGGTCGAGCAGGACGTATATTGGGCTGCTGGCACTCGCGCCGGCAGTGAAGCTCTGAACCTGCCGTAACTAGTGAGCGACCAATCGCATTACCGAGAGTTAGGGATCGCCGAGCTGTGTGGCTCGGCGATCCTCTTTTTGGCAGGTTGCGCGGGGCACGCGGAATCCCGCCCGAGCGTCGAAACGGTCCCCGAAACCGCTGCGGTCAGCCCGCTTGCGAGTGTGGCACTGAAAAGTGCTGCCGATGCAACTCAGTTCGTCGATGTAGCGATACCGTCGGGGATCAATTTCGTGCTGCATAATGATGAGATCCCAGACCGGTACTGGCTGCCGGAGGTCATGGGAGGCGGGGTTGCCTGGCTCGACTACGATGTCGATGGGATCGTTGATCTGTATCTAATGAATGGTCAGGTCGTCGAAGGCGCTCCGATTCCGACTCACACGAACAAACTGTATCAAGGGTTGCAGACGCGCGCTTTCAGAGACGTGACCGAGCTTTCCAGGACGGGAGATCCAGGTTACGGCCAGGGATGCGCGGTTGGTGACTTTGATGCAGATGGCTTCCCGGACATGTACCTGACAAACTACGGTGCGAACGTGCTCCTGCATAACAACGGCGATGGTACGTTTGGGGATGTCACGCAAGCCGCGCAGGCCGGTAATGCCAAGTGGGGCACGAGTGCCGCCTGGTTCGATATCGACGCTGACGGTGACTTGGACTTGTATGTGGTCAATTACGTGGCCATGACACCCAAGAACCACCGCGTCTGTGATTACGACGGCGTTCCTGGATATTGCGGACCAGGTAGCTATGAGGGAGAGCCAGATTGCGTTTACCTGAGCGATGGTGACGGAGCGTTCACCGAGGCGGCAGAGGAACTGGGGCTCGTTGGCGAGATGGGAAAGGGCTTGGCCGTGGTGGTCCTCGACTTGGACGAAGATACAGAGCCAGAGATCTACGTCGCCAACGACATGACACCCAACTTCTTGTTTACCAAGAGCGGTGGTGGCGATGGGAAGCTCTTTCGAGACGTGGCAACCGAGGCCGGCTGTGCTGTCAGTCACGTCGGTAACAACGAAGCGAGTATGGGCGTCGCCAGCGCGGACTTCGATGCGGATCTCCTACCGGATCTGTTCCTGACCCACTTCTACGCTGCGAAGAATACGTTGTATCGCAATCTGGGCGGACTTGTCTTCCAGGACACGAGCCAGCGATCGCGAATCGCGGCGACGAGCTTCGAGACTTTAGGTTTCGGTACAGTCCCGTTTGACCATGATCTGGACGGTGCCGTTGACCTATTTGTCGCCAATGGACATGTTCTGGGCCCTAAGAAACAGCCGGGGCCCATGCGGCCACAACTCCTCAGCAATGACGGGGCCGCTCGTTTTACAGACGTCAGCGATCAGGCCGGCGCGTACTTCCTGGGCCACTACCTGGGGCGCGGCGCGGCCGGAGCGGATTATGACCGTGATGGAGATCTCGATATCGCGGTCACGCATGTTCACGCGCCGTTCGCACTCCTGCGAAATCAACATTCCGAGCCGCATCATTATGTCGGCTTTCGTTTGCTGACGCCGGACCGGATGCCGCCGGTTGGCAGCCGTGTCGAAATTACGTGTGGGACGCAGAAAGCCGTGCGGCACGTACTCGCTGGCGGAAGCTACCTTTCGACCAGCGATTCGCGCATGTTGTTTGGACTGGGCGAACACGCTGGCCCGGTGGCGGTGAAGGTGTGCTGGTCCTCGGGCGAGACGAGCCATTGGGACGACGTGGAAGTTGATCGCTATTGGACGCTGACACCCCATCAGCCTCCGAGGAGCGACGGGTAGCCAGATATGGGAACAAAGCGTGCCGTTCTTCGGATTGCAGCGACCCTGATCTGCTGTAGTGCCCTGGCGGGAGGTATCTGGATCGCTCGCGCTCAGCGAGCGCTCGCGAAGGCCGGGCAGTTGGTCGAGCTTGGCCTCTGGCCAGGTGTTAGACTTCAGACGCGACGCTACCTGGCATTGCATCCTAACGACGCCCGCGCGAGGTTGCTGCTGGCGGAGGCCTGGGTCAAGGACGACTCGATCGATAGCCAGCAGTCCGCGAAGACGGCCCTGGAGCAATTGGCGCGAGTTTCCGACGAGTCTGACCTGGCGGCGGTGGCGCGCACGCAGGCCGGGCGTCTGGAGTTTCTCATCCTCTGCCGGCCCGAACGTGCCGAGAGACTGTTCCGCAAAGCCATCGAACTCGCGCCCGAGTCGCGAGACGCTCACTACATGTTGTGGAAGGTCCTGGAACAGACCGAGCGAAGACACCTGTCGGCGGATACCTTCTGGCGGCTCTACGAACTAACTCCCGTCGAAGAACGCGGCTATCGCTTGCGCGAGTGGTACATGAGCCAGTTGTTCGCAACGACCGCCAACGCCGATCTCGACCGGACGATGGGCTTCCTCGAACCGGGAGAAGAAGCATCGTTGAAATCACAGGGCCGACGTTTGGCGCATTTCAAGGTATCGGATCCGAATTCTTCGGTGGCCCATGCCGCACTTGCACACTGGTTTCAAAAGCAAGGCGACGTGAATTACGCTTCAAGGATTCTCGAAGAGACGCCCCAAGAGGTTGGCGGCACCGCGCGAGACGCTTTCTTTGTGGCGACACGGATCGGCGTCTTGATCGACCTGGGAGAATTTGACCGAGCCCAGGCTGTCTTTGAAGAATGGCCTTCACAGCGCGAAGGTTATGAGTTTCTGAAGTGGCGTGCCGTGATACTTGATGAGATTGCGGGCGACTTTGGCTTGGCTGCGAGTGCTTACGAAGAGGCCTTGTCGAAGTGGCCGGGACCGTTTGATTGGCGACTCCGCAACCGTTGGGCGAATTGTCTGACTCGTGCTGGGCGCAAAAGCGAAGCCCGGCAAGTTCGCAGGGAGGCTCGTGTGATCGAGGAGAATATGGAGTCCGACGTCCACGTGGAGTTGGTTCACGCTCTGAGTGATCTAAACGACACGACGCGACTTGCCGAAGTCGCGGCGTTTTACGAACGTCTCGGATGTTTGAGAGAAGCAGAGGCATGGTACAGCACCATTCGTCGTCTCGACGCGATGAACGTGCAAACTTCTGTAAAGTGACAGTGAAACACCCCTTAGTAAGGAGAATGCTTGATGTTGAAGAAACTAGGCTTGTTCGGTCTGTTGGTCGCTTCGTTGCCCATCTTTGGTTGCGGCAGAGGCAGCAAGGAGATCGAGGCAACTAACGAAGAAGCTCCGATGGACCAGGAGATGATGAACAAGATGGCCGAAGAGAGCCTGAAACACATGCCACCTGAACAGCAGGCAAAAATGAAAAAGCAACTGGAAGCACAGAAGTCGCAGTAGTTGGCCAAGACTAGGCTCTAGTAACACGACGACGGTCACTGACGCACTCTGATCTCCAGGCGTACGGCGCCGCTGTCCTGCCAGATTTCCACCACAGGCTCGCGATTGCTCTCGACGTCCTGCGGGCCCGTGTCGATGACTAGCTTGAGCTCGTTTCGAGCAGCAAGCCGGCGGTTGACCGCCACGCGCACCGGCCCGGCGGACACATCGACTTCGAGCCGACTGCCGTTGAGCCAGATGGCATTGAGCCCATCAACGCCAGCGACAACAAGCTCCACACAATCGTCGGTCGTCAGGTTGCCAGGCGTGCCGAATCGACGAGTGTAAGTGAGGCGTTTGGAATTTGAAGTGGCTGCCGCCTCGCGAAGCCAAGGCCGGCGAAGTCGGATTACGTGTGGAGCGTTGACTGCTGAACTTGTACCTGGCGTCGGTGCTTGGCTCATGATTGATCTTGGTTTTTCTTGGCGTCGATCACTTGGCGGATGATCCCTTCCAAAGTAAAGGCTGGTTCGTAAGTGATCGTATTCTTCAGACGCGACAGATCGGGCACGCGTCGGCGAATGTCTTCAAAGTCGTCGTCATAAGCGGCTGAATAACTCTGGAAACAGGTTTTCGACGCCGAGCCGGCCAGCCCCACGACCTGATTGGCAAGCTCCAGAATCGAGATTGGCTGATCACTGCCGACGTTGAAGACTTTACCAACAGCTTCTGGCGTGTTCATCAATGCGAGGACGGCTTTGACGACATCGTGTACGTGCGCGAAGCAGCGAGTTTGTTGTCCATCGTCGTGAACGATCAGCGGTTGGCCGGCGAGTGCGGCATCGACGAAGCGAGGCAACACCATTCCGTAAGCACCCGTTTGCCGTGGGCCAACCACGTTGAAGAATCGCCCGATCACAACAGGCAAACCGTACTCGCGCCACGCTGCCAAACCCATGAACTCGTCGATGGCCTTGGACGCACCGTACGACCAACGCGGTTTGGTTGTCGGGCCGAGGACGATATCGTCGTCTTCCGACCAAGTGTCCTTCGGATTCTTGCCGTAGACCTCACTGGTGCTCGCGAGAAAGCACTTCACCGATTCGCCACGTTGTACTCGGGTTCTCAGGCTGGATAGCAGCAGCTCGGTCGGATAGATGTTCCGTTCGATGGTTTCCATCGGCTTGCGGGCGATCAATGCGACACCAACTGCCGCGGCGAGATGATAGACCTCGTCCATGCCGGCTGTCAGTTGCTCGACCAGCTCCCGCTCGCCGACGGAGCCCTGTACATACGTCAGCCTTTCGTGGCCTTGTACAGCGGCCAGATTCGTCGCGGAACCGGTCGATTCGTCATCGACTACTGTGACGCTATCGCCACGCTCCAACAGAGCCTCAGTCAGATGCGAGCCGATAAATCCAGATCCGCCGGTTACTAGGACGCGTCTCACGGGCCGTTGCTCTCTTGGGAAATGCCAAAGTGACTTGCTATTGGCACGCGGAAAGCGAGCCAGACGGCGGCTTTGTACCACTATACCTGGAACTTCGGGCGATCGACAGGCTGAGCGAAACTGGCTTGACTGGGTGGGTGGAAGAAGGTGCGCGGAGCGGCCCCTTGGGTTTCCTTTTGCGAGTCAGACCGGTAAATTGGTGGGGAAGTTTCCAGTGTAAGGCTGGCCAGTCTTAAACGGAACCGTCACGCTTCTCATGCCTACCTCTTGCGGCCACAACGCGATTGCTCTTGCGCGTGCGATGTCTCCCTGGCCCAGACCCCGTCCAATTCAACTCAACGGAGCAGCATTCCAATGAGGTTCACTCCCATGAAACAGCGATTCACCGCGGCCATGATGCTTCTGGTTTTGGCTTGCGGCATCGGCGCCGTTGGGCAGCAAGACGTCGCCGCGGCGGAATCGACGCCCGAAGCCCTGAATGTCTACGCGGACGCTGCCAACTTTCAGAACAACGGCGAATTCGGGCTGGCGGCCGAAGAATGGGAAACCTTCCTGAAGAAGTATGCGAAAGATCCGCTTGCCAACAAGGCTCGGCACTATGCGGGCGTCTGCTACTTGCAGCTCAAGGCTTTCGACAAGGCGGCCGCTCATTTCGAGGCAGTACTGAAGGCAGATCCGAAGTTCGAACTCGCCGAAGATGCTTACCTGAACTTGGGCTGGTGCCGCTATTCCGCGGCCAGCAGCAAGCCAGAGTTGTACGCCAAGGCGGTCGAAGCGTTTGCCGCACTCGTCAAACAGTTCGCCAAAGGGAAGTACTCGGACCAGGCCTTCTTCTACCTTGGCGAATCCTTTTATGCTCAAGACATGAAGCCTCAGGCGATTGCTGCCTATCGTCGGTTGGTGGACGACCATAAGGAATCGTCGCTGCGGTGTGATGGCTTATACGCGCTGGGCGTCACTTATGAAGAAGTTCAGCAATTTGCCGAAGCGGGCACGATCTATGACCTGTTCCTGAAAGAGTGCAGCGACAGTGCGCTGACCACAGAGGTCCGCATGCGGAAGGCGGAGACGGTCTTGCAGGGCGGTGATGTCGCGGCTGCGGAGAAGATGTTCGGCGAAGCGGTCGCGGTCCAGGGCTTTGCATCGGCCGATCACGCTCTGTCGAGACAGGCCTTCTGTGCAGCCAAGCAAGACAAGTTCGCGCCGGCTGCTGACTTGTACGTCAAGCTGGCAACGACGTTTCCGCAGTCCACTTACCTAAAAGACGCTGTCCTCTCGGCGGGACGCAGCTATTACCGGGCGGATGACTTCGCTAAGGCTGTTGAGTGGCTACAGAAGACCGTCGCCGCGGACGAAGCCAACGCGGCGGAGGCGGCTCACTGGATCTGCAGAATCCACTTGAAGAACAAAGAGCCGGCGAAAGCCGCTGCCCTTGCCGGCCAGCAATTGCCCACAGCGGCCGAGAGTGTTTACTTCGTCAACCTCAAACTCGATGAAGCGGATGCGCTGTACGAGCTCGCTGAGCGGCGCGGCGAAGCCGTTACGAAATACGTTGCGATTGCCACCGCACACGCCGATCACGAGCTGGCTCCGCAGGCCCTTTATAACGCCGCGTTTGCTGCCATGGAGTTGGAGAAGTACGACGATGGTTTGAAGCATGCGGCCGCATTCGTTGCGAAGTACCCCGAAGATCGCTTCATCGCGGATACGAAGTACGTGGCGGCGGATTGTCGTTTGAAACAAGGTAAGATCGCGGAGGCTGAGGCCGGTTATCGCGAACTACTTGAAAAGCACGCCGACCACGCGGAGATCGATACCTGGCGAGTCCGGCTTGGCCTATCGCTTTACATGCAGAAGAAGCACAAGGAAGCTGTCGCTTCGCTCCAGCCGATCGTTGTCCAACTGAAAGCCGCCGACCAGAAGGCGGAAGGGCATTTCCTGATCGGAGCCAGCCAGTTCCAACTCGCCGACTTTAAGGCAGCCGGCACCGCGCTTCTCGCTTCGCTGGCAACGGATGCGAAATGGCGTCAGGCGGATGAGACGCTTATCTTCTTGTCGCGAGCTCAATACGGAAGATACCGCGTCGAAAAAAACGCGGAGTTGTTGGCTGCAGCGAAGGCGAGTGTTGCGACGTTGATCACGGAGTTTCCGCAGAGCGTCTTGCTCGCCCAAGCCCATTTCCGACTCGGCGAGTACAGCTATGCGGCGGGAGACTTCGCCGGCGCGATCGCTGGTTACGACGCCGTTGTCAGCAAGTGGCCGAATTCCGACTTTGCACCATACGCTCACTATGGCAAAGGCTGGGCAGCGCTCAAGTCGAAGCAATACCCAGTCAGTGTCACTAGCTTCACCGCCTTGATCGACAAGTTTGCTCAGCACGCTCTCGTCCCGGATGCTTACTTCGGTCGCGGTATGAGTCGCCGGCAGGTGAGTGATCATCAGAACGCGATCAACGACATCCAAGTCTATCTGAAGTCGAATCCTGCGCAGCCTAAGAAGGCCGATGCACTCTACGAGCGCGGCCTGGCGGAGGTAGCCCTGAAGCAGTTCGATCAAGCGACTGCCACCTTCGAGTCGCTAATCACTGAGAACAAACAATACAGCGGCGCGGCGGGAGTTCTTTACGAACTCGGCTGGGCTTACAAGCACCGCGACCAAGCCGACAGTGCGGTGAAGACCTTTGCTAAGCTGACGGCCGAACACGCCGACAGCCGATGGTCAGGCGAAGCGAATTTGCACGTGGCGGAAGATCTCTACGACAAGAAGAAGTATGCCGAGGCGGTGACTTTCTATACCGCCGCCAAGACGAAGGCCGAGTCTGGCGACGTGACTGAACGCGCGACGCACAAGCTCGGTTGGACGCAGTACCGGCTGGAGAAGTTCGACGCCGCGTTAGCCGAGTTCGACGCTCAGTTGAAGGCATACGCCGACGGAGCGCTCGCGGCGGACGGATCGTTTATGAAGTCGGAGAGCCTGTTCAAGCTCAAGCGATACGCGGATGCTTTGACTGCGTTTACGGCGGCCAGCGCTAAGCCATCTGGCGACGAGCAGAAGCAAGTCATGACTCTGTTGCATGGAGGTCAGTGTGCGAATCAGCTCGGCAAATGGGATGACAGCCTAAAACTGCTGAGCCAGATTCCGCAGAAGTTCACCACTTCGCCTTACTTGGCCGAAACGTATTACGAGCTCGGTTGGGCAAAGCAAAACCAGAACAAGCTGGAAGACGCCCTCAAAGACTACGGTCAGGCTGTGCAGAAATCTCGCGGGCACGTTGGTGCTCGTGCTCAGTTCATGATCGGCCAGGTCCATTTCACTCAAAAGAAGTTCCCGCAAGCGGTTCGGGCCTTCAAGCGAGTGATGTACGGCTACGGAGACCGGAACTCTGCCGAACCGGTCAAGCAATGGCAAGCGATCTGCGCGTATGAAGCGGGCCGCTGCTCCGAAGTTCAAGTCAGCAACGAGAGCGACCCGGCTCGCAAGGCGAAGCTGATTCAAGATGCGGTCACGAACTACAAGTACGTCGTTGAACGGCATCCGAAGCACGAAAAAGTGAAGACTTCACAGGACCGGATCGCCGCGCTCAACAAGCTGGCGCAATGAACTAGAGGCGAGGCTTAGAGAATACGTGTAGGTTATGCTATTAACGTTGAGAATCATCGCAGGACGACAAGAGGCGAGCCGAATGCGTTGGCTTGCAGCTACGGCTGGTCAGGCGACTGACTGTGTGCGCTCTTAGCCGTGGAGCGGCGGCATGTAGTAGCCTGGGGCGTAAGCCTTTGCTGTTTTTCACACGTCGGGCCGAAAGGCCAGAAACATACCAGCCCAGGGCCGCGCAGCGCCGCCCTGGGTAGTAGACGAACACCATGTCGCAAGCCCTGAAAGGGCGAAACAACATGCGAACTCGACGCCGTCCCATTTATTTCGCCCTTTCAGGGCTCTGGCGTTCATCGCCTCCTAACCCAGGGCGGCGCTGCGCTCTGCCCTGGGCTGATATATCGCGGCCCCTTTGGGGCGAATCTGGTCGGCAGACTCGTGTAACACAACGAGGGCGTTGTTTTGGTTACGGCTCCGTTGCCTTAGGCTGAAGATAAGCTACGAAAGAGACGCGAATGACGTCCGCACCTTGCCAAGTACAATAGAGTTCGGACAATTCAGAGAGAGGCCTTGCATGTTACTCCGCGCGACTAGCGATTCCGAAGCGATGTGGCTCCGTATTCTGTTCGTTGGTGCTGTCTTGGCGTGCGTCTGCAGCATTGACGCACCAATTGTGTTCGCACAAGGCGGTGAACCGAGCGGCGGCGGAGCGAATAGCGAATCGATCAACATCTTCAAGCTGCTCGTGCAGGGTGGGTTCTTCATGATCCCGATCCTGGTGATGTCGATCATGGTGGTGACCGTCGTCATCGAGCGATTCATCGGCTTGCGAAAATCCAAGGTGCTGCCCAGTGGCTTGGTCGCTGGGCTGGGGAAGCTTGGCGGTCCGCAAGGCGGTTTCGACCCGCGGAGCGCCTATAAGCTCTGCCAGCAGTATCCGTCAGCCGCCGCGAATGTTGTGCGAGCCATGTTGCTGAAGGTTGGACGGCCTCACAGCGAAGTTGAACACGCTGTATCTGAAGCGAGCGAACGCGAAGGCAACCGATTATTTGCGAATGTCCGTTGGCTGAACCTGGCGGCTGCCGTTGCACCTTTGCTGGGATTGTTGGGAACGGTGTGGGGAATGATTCGCGCCTTTCATAACACGACATTGCTGACGCCCGACGTGAACAAGGCGGAGTATCTGGCGGAAGGGATTTACGTCGCCCTCGTCACGACGTTGGGTGGCTTGTGCGTGGCGATCCCGGCGGCGATCTGTGCACATCACTTCGAAGGACGTATTCAGTCGCTGTTTCACGAAATCGATGAAATGCTCTTTAACTTAATGCCTCAGATTGAACGCTTTGAAGGCCGCGTTCGATTCAGCCGGCAGATGGGTGATGGCGAAGCGAATAGCGGAGCGGCCGCCGCACCGCCGCCACCAATGACTGAGAAAGCGCCCGTGCCCAAGTAATCGAGTTGGAGTTCCGGCTTCAGCCGGTCTGTGGCACGGGCCGCCTAAAGGCGAACTCCAACCAAGGAATAACTGATGGCCGTTGAACTCCACAAGGGAAGAGCAGTCGCGACGTTAAGTCTAACGCCGATGATCGATGTTCTTTTCATGCTGCTCATCTTCTTTCTCGTGACCAGTCGCTTTGACAAGGAAGACCGCGAGATGGATATGCCCCTGCCCGACGCCAGCGAAGCAGTTCCGGTGACTGTCGCCCCGAAGGAGCTATTCATCAACATCAACTTGGAAGGCCATTACTTCGTCAACGGGCAAACGTTAGAAGCAGACGAGTTAGAAGATGTGCTCGTCCGTGCTGCAACGAACAATCCCGGCAGTCAGTCGGTGATTGTACGGGCTCACAAAGACGTCCCTTACCATTTTGTCGTTCGAGCGATCAATCTCTGCAAACGCGCGGGGATCCAAGAGTACATGACGAACATCGCCGGTCAGGGTCGTTAATCCGTAGCGACAAGCTGCTTCAGCAAACATGGCAAAGATCCGCCGAGTAATTCGCAAGGTCAAGTCACCGACAGAGGCGTCGTTTGACGAGCAGTTCTGGCCGGTGATGATTGCGCTCTTCGTGCTGGGCGGGTTGCTGGTTGGGACCGTGTTGGCCTACATGCGGTTCGACGACAGCCGCTGGTATGCCAACGCTTGGCTGTGGATCTTCAAGATTCCGATTCTTGTTTGTTGCGCGATCTGGGTGTTGCGATACGTCGAGAGTCGCACGCTTCGTCGCGGGATTCAGCTTTCGGTTGTGCTGTGCATTATCGTGCACTGGCTGATCCTGATCGTTTCGATCGAGACGAACATCTTCAGCCGATTCTGGGTCGAGTTCCAAGAGATCGCCGATTCGCGACAGCCTCGTGAGCAACTCGTCGAGCCGCTTTACGATGAAGTTCAGTTGGAACGGCATGAGCAACACCAGGAGCAAGATTTGTTGCGCCCCGTCGAAACCGAGACGCCAGACATTGTGATGGAGGAGCTACAGCCCGAAGAGACTGAGCCTGAGCCGACGACGGAAACTCCTCCCACGCCGACGCCCGAGCCAGAGATCACCGTTCGACCGAATGTTGTCGAGCGCCAAGTGCCTGCCCAGACAGCTCCCCGCGCGGCCGAGACGGCTTCGCGGTTGGCGCGCCAGACTCCGACAGTGAAGCCTCGACCGAACAAGCGCATCGCTACTCCGCAGCCGACGGCACAGGCGTCGTCGCAGCGATCCACGCTGACATCGCAACAGACCGAGTTGCAGCAGCGTGCTACCGAGAATAACGCGCAGCGTACGCCGTCGGTCCCCGATGTCGCGACGCAAGCTCAACAACCGACTTTGCAGCGGGCTCGCCGCACTGAGCAGACTCGCCCCGACCCGGCGATGGCTGCTGTGCCGACGATGCCGCGTCGCGTCGAGACACCTCAGAACGTGCCTCGCACACAGGTTGTGACCAACGCAATGCCGTCGGCCGCCGAGCAAACACAACCGCAAGAAGTGCAGCCAGCGAACACAACCGCTCGGCGACAGGAGACGACCAGTCCGCGAGTTGAGCGTGTCGCGCAACCAACTCCGAGCCCCGCAGCCAGCGTCGCTGCACGTGCTACGCGGCGCGAGCAGCAATCAACGCCACAGCCGAACATCGCCCAAACGCCGATCGCGATTCCGAATCAACGGACGCGAACGACGAGTCGCCCGGATGCAGCGACGGTTGCCGCAGCCGTCGCCCCTTCGCCTGCCCCGAGTTCGGAAGCAAATCCGAGGATGCAGGCAACAAGCTCCGCGATCGCGCGGACACAGGCTGCTGCGGCCAGTGAAAGACAGCCGACCGCGGCTGAGCCGACAACATCGCCTGCGACACAGGCAGCGGCACAAGCCGCTCGGCGATCGGCTGAGCAGACACCGACGGAAGTTGCGAGTCCGAACGCGGGTAGCGTTGCTCGACAATCGGCGAGCCGCGATCCAACGGCTACCGCGACCGCCGCTGCGGCACAAGCCTCCACGAATACGTCGTCGAATCAAACGGCCGAGGTCTCCGCGGCTGCATCATCGACTCGACGGCAGGCCGTCACTGCGCCTCAAGTTGCGCTGGCCGAAGGCAGCCCGAGCAGCTCTCGCGCGCCGGCAGCTCCGACGGCGGCGACATCAGCTCGGGCGAATCGGCAACGCGCGGGCGAAGCGACGCCTGATGTATCCCAATCCGTCCGGTCAGCGATTGCCAGTCGAAGCACCGCGAACGCGCCGCCTTCGGTTTCGACGGCGGCCGCGAACGCGACTCAGGTGAATTCGGGATCATCGAGCAGCAGCCCGGCGGCTGTCGCGGCATCCTCCTCGGGCTTGGCTCGCCGAGCGACTTCGGGAGCCTCTTCCGCCAACAGCCAACCATCGCCGGGTGGCCCGCAAGTTTCGGCCGCCGCGCGTGTCGTTTCTGGCAGTCGCGCGGCTGCGTCGAGCGTCCCGACCGTTAACTCGAACGCTCCTTCCAGCGCGAGCCCGGCTCGCAGTTCGCAAATCGCCAACGTCGCAGCTTCTCCAAGCAACGTTGCCACGCCATCGGCCGCTCGCGGCCCGGCTGGCGAAGCGGCTCCAACGCCACAAGCTTCGCAGACCGCGATGACTCGCTCGTTGGGCGGCGTCACGGGAGTGGGCCAAGCTGCGAATTTGGATCGGGCCTTGGAAGCTGCGGACAGTCCGTCGATGGTAGCCTCTGGTTCGGCTCGCCGCGCGGAAGCGACTCAGTCCACACCGCAAGGACCCGCGCTGGCACCAAGTGCTCCGGCATTGGTCAGACACTCGCAAGCCAGCAGCCAGAGACCGAGTTCATCGCTTCAAGCGACGACGGTCGAGTCGGCTGCAGTCGCGGGCTCGCAAGAGCCGGCGACAACAACGGTCAGTGCGAGTGGTACGTTGAGACGCTCGGATTCAAACGCGGAGAGCGGCGCGGTAACCGCCACAGCCGGGCAAGTGGAAGTCGATCTCGGGCCGACGCGCGTTGTGAGCGGCGGCGGAGCGAGTCGCGCTGCCGGAGGCGGCCAACCCGATTTGAATCTGTCCTCTCAAGCTGAGTTGATTGCTCGCAGCAACTCAGGTGGTGCAGCTCAGCCATCGATCGACAGCACGATCCGAGCTGAAACGGCGGAAGCTCCGGCCGGTGACGGCGGCGGACAGCCAACTCCAGAGGGCATCTCGCCGATGTTGGCGGATGTCGGCCGCGGCGAGCCGAGCAGCGCCGCACCAGGCGCTGGCGCGCCGAGTGGAAGCACGGGAGAGCCGAGTGCGGCCGAGACGCCTTCGCTCGCGATCGCCGGTGGAACTCCGAGTCGTGCGGATGGCGGGCCTTCGCTTCCGGAAGTTGCCGCCAGCGGTGGAGCCAGCGGAAGTGAAGACGAAGAGGATGAAGAAGAACGCGCGCGACGGATCGCTCGACAGAGTGCTGGCGGTGGGCCCCAAATTGCCATGCGTGTTGAATTGCCTGCAGGAATGAGCGGTGCGGTCGCGGCAAACGATGGCGAACCGACGACGGCAAGCGGTGAGCCGACTGGCGGTACCGAAGCGGCTTCGACCGCGTTGGCTCAGGCTGCGTCATCTGGCGGGGCACCGACGGCTGAAGCCGCCGCAGCACAGATGGCTGCGGAAGTCGGTGGCGGAGGCGAAGTGGCTGGCGCAGCGATCGTCAGTCGCGCGGAAGCGGTGGACGGATTCAAGGGCACTCCGGAACCGGGCAGTGGGACGGCTTCGCCGCGACGGGCGGCTCCGGCAGCTCAGTTTGCGGCCAGCGTCGTGGCACCGACCGTTGCGATGGCGGGCGCGCCCAGTTCGGCTGGAGCTCCGTCGGGTTCGCCGGTTGATACGTTCGGGCCCCGCGTCTCGGAAGCGACCGCGGGCCGCGCAGGCACACCGACGGCGAGCGTCGGTGCGGAACGAGGTGACGTGATCGTCGAAGGCGTCGCGGAAGCTGGTGCGTTGGCGGGAGCCGCATCGCAAGCGAGGTCCGCGGCCAATTCCGGTGGACCATCGGTCGGCGAGTCTGCATCGAGTGAGACGCCAGTCCGTCGCGCTTCGATCGGCCGGATCGAACTTGGTGCGAACGCTGCGGCGATCGGTTTGCCGGCAGCTCCGTCGTCGGTCGCTCTGGCGCGGGCCGACACCGCACAGCCGGGTGTCGGTAGCGACTTGAGCCCAATGACTCGGCAGGCAGCGAGTGCGATCGCGGTGAGCGTGGATCAAGTCGAAGGCCCGGCGGGGCTTGGCTTTGAACGGGCGGCCGACGTTGGTTTGAACACACGTCGGGCGCGCGAAGACAGCGTTCACATTCAACCTCAGACAATGCGTTTCGTTCGGAAAGAGGTCGGTGGACCACCCAGCGTCAATACGGCCGCCGTCTTGTCGGCTGATGCGTTTCGAAAACGAACAGCTCGCATGCTGGGTGACGGAGCTGGAACTCCGCGGGCAGGCGCGGGGCAGACCGACGAACAGATCGAATTGGGATTGGCGTTCCTCGCGCGGCATCAGTTGGCGGACGGAAGCTGGAGTCTGCAAGCAGTCGATAATCGAGCCACGCTGGTTTCCGATACGGCGGCCACTGGTCTGTGTCTGCTTGCCTTCCAAGGCTTTGGACACACGCATCGTGACGGCAAGTACGCAACGAACGTTCGCAAAGCTTTGGATTACCTGATCGCCAATCAGAAAGACAATGGTGATTTGTTCATTCCGCTCGATGACATGTCGAACCGGACAGTTTGGCTATACAGTCACGGCATCGCGGCGATCGCGATGTGCGAGGCCTACGGAATGACGCAAGATCCAACGCTTCGCGCCTCGGCCCAGAAGGCAATCGACTTCATTGTCGAGAGCCAACACAAGGAGTATGGCGGTTGGAGGTATGCCCCAGGACTGGAAGCTGACTCGTCGGTGACTGGTTGGATGATGATGGCCTTAAAGAGCGGCGAACTCGCCAATCTGGAGGTGCCGACCGAGACTTACGCCCGCATCGAGAAGTGGCTTGATGTGTCAGTCGGCTCTCGTACCGAGCGGCACCTTTACCGCTACAACCCTTACGCCCCTGATACCAACGAGCAGCGGCACGGACGTGGCGCGAGCACGACGATGACCGCCGTCGGCTTGTTGATGCGGTTCTATACAGGCTGGAGACGCGACAATGAGGAGATGCGTCGCGGAGCCGACTTCCTGAAACAGAACCTCCCCAACCTTAACTCTCCACCGGCTGCGGCGGGTACGAATAATCCGAATCGCGATACGTACTACTGGTACTACGCTTCGCAGGTCATGTTCCACATGGGTGGCGAGCATTGGGAAGCCTGGAACGAGCAACTTCGATCGGTGATCGTGGAAACACAGGTCAAGACTGGCCCGCTGGCCGGCAGTTGGCATCCACGTCTGCCGGTCCCCGATCGATGGGCTCCCTTCACTGGCCGACTCTACGTGACGACCATGAACTTGCTTTCGCTCGAAGTTCATTATCGGCACCTACCGTTGTACGAAGAGACAGCGAGGTAAGTCTTGCGTAGCCGCCGCAGGCTAGATCGCGAGTCAAGCGCAGACCTGAGCGCGCGGGAGACGCAAAGGGATCAGTCGGCTACATCGCGCCGGAGCAAGTGTTCGACAGCCGCAACGTGGATGTCCGCGCCGACATCTACAGCCTTGGCTGTTCGCTGTACACGCTGCTCACCGGACGCGTGCCCTTTGACGAACCGGAGCACCAAGGCGCATTCAGCAAGATGATGGCCACGCTCAGAAGTCGTTGCCGCCAGTGAGCGAGCGGCGTGCTGACGTGCCAGAAGAGCTTGCCGGAGTAGTCGCGAAGATGGCGGCGAGGAATCCCGCGCATCGCTTCACGGAACCGGTGGAAGTCACTGATGCCGTCAGTCCTTTCACGAAAGGCTGCGACCTAGCCAAACTGATGGGCAAGGTTGACATGGAGTCCGGACGTGGCGACGTGATTGACGAAGCGGTTGGAACTACCCTGCCGTTTCATCCCGGAGATGGCATCGATACTCGCGTCTCTCCGCTTCCCGCGCCCAGGCTGGTCGTACGCTCGTCACGAAAACGATGCCGGCAGTGGACGATCGTCGCGTCGTGGCTGACCCTGATGTTTGCCCTCGCAGTTTTCGTTGGGTTGATCCGGAGCAAGAGGCCCGCAGGCGAAGTCGTACCATACGAGTACGGCTCGCGCCGTGAGCCAGTCTTGCGTTTCGACTTCGACGGCAACGCCCAGAACTCCGGCTCGCTTGGCCATGGCACGACGGTGAAAGCTCTGGCGACGGCTTCTTCAGCAACGATGCAAAGGGTGGCAGCGAGGCTTACGCCACGGGCACGACTGGGTCTATTGTCGTGCCTGCGACGAGGCTGGGCGAGCAGACCACAATCGCCGCGTGGATCAAGCTGACAGATGGTGCGTCAAACGTGCAGACCATCGTCTCGTCCTAGACGGCAACCGGCGGCGGATTCTCGTTCGGGTTGAACTCGTGGACACGAGACGATCGGATCGTGTTGTTGGAAACGTGGCCGCAAGTTGGTCCCATCGACCAAACGCGTTCCGTCAACCACGCAGTAGACTATGCACGATGGCATCACGTGGCTGTCACGATGGACCGCGATTCGGACGAGGCCATCATGTATGTCGATGGTGAGCGAGTTCAGCTCGCCGCCAGCAACTTTGCCAACGACTTCCTGGACAATCAGGCCCTGTCCGTCGGGCGTTACCGCGGAACGCCCGAGGGCCTCTTGCCATTCCACTTTCAAGGCATGATCGATGACCTTCGGATCTACGATGTGGCCCTCTCCAACACCGAGATCGAAGCTATTCGGAAGGAGTAGACACGGTGCGCGCGAGCAACGTCGAGCCACAATGTCGCAATAGCACGCCAACCGCAGCACACAGCATTCCGTCGCTTCGAAATACTAGATAGACGTGGTACACTTTATCGGGCTGAAGTTGTCGCGAGAGAAGTTTCGCAACCTGTCTACCGAGTTTCGCGGCGCCTCCGGCCGTTCAGATCGATTGGTCCGCAAAGCAGTGCCAAGCAGTTCTCAAGGAGTACCTATCATGAACGACTCCGCGTCACGACGTTCTTTCTTGCAGACCGTTGGTGTCGGAGCCGCTGCTTTGGGGCTGAAAGGGTCGGCATCGGCACAGCAGAAGAAGCCGATCCAAGGCTTCGAGGAAGCGGCCACCGACCCAAACGCCTCGAAAGGGTGGAAGCCCGTCTCTGACCGCAAGATCCGTGTCGGCATTGTTGGATACGGCGTGTGTCGTTTCGGCGCCGCGTTCAGCTTCCAGGACCACCCGAACGTTGAAGTTGTGGCCGTCAGCGATCTGTTTCCTGACCGGTGTGCCGGTTTGGCCAAAGCATGCCGTTGTGGGAAGACGTATCCGTCGCTGGAGGAATTGGTCAAGGATGACAGAATCGAGGCGGTCTTCTGTGCCACCGATGCCCCCAGTCACGCGCGGCACTGCATCGAGGTGCTGAAACACGGCAAGCACGTCGCTTGCGCAGTGCCGGCCATTTTCGGATCGCTCGACGACGCCGAGGAGTTGTTCGAGGTCGTCAAGTCGTCCGATCGTAAGTACATGATGTTCGAGACGTCGTACTACCACGAAGATCTCCACGCGATGCGGCAGATCTACAACGCGGGTGGGTTTGGCAAGCTCAGTTACTCCGAGGGTGAATACTATCACTACTCGGTCGAACAGATTGATTCGTACAAAGGCTGGCGGATTGGCGTGCCGCCGCAATGGTATCCAACACACTCCAACGCTTACTACACGGGCGTCACCGGCGGTAGCTTCACCGAGGTTTCCTGCATGGCAATCCCAAGCTTGAAAGAACTGCTACAGCCGGAGAACAACCGCTACAAGAACCCGTTCGGCACCGAGATCGCTCTGTTCCGCACGAGCGAAGGCGGCATGTCCCGGATGGGTGTCAGTTGGGACACGCCGGGCGACAGTGGAGAGAAGGGACGCATTCGCGGTCAGAAGGGTACGTTCTACGGCAAGTACGAAGGGCTGGAGAAAGAGCTGCCGGCGATCAAACGCCCGCCACTTCCACCCGGCGTCAAGGCGGGCGGCCACGGTGGCTCGCACGGCCAACTCATGAACGAGTTTGTCACGGCGATCCTCGAAGACCGCAAGCCGCTGGTGGATATCGCCCAGGCGCTGAACATGACGGTTGCCGGCGTTGTAGCTCACCAATCGGCCCTGAGAGACGGCGAACTGATGAAGATCCCGCAGTACCGGGTCTGACAAGCCGGGTTCCAAGGACAGAGGCTACAAGAGGATCCTCGAATCAAAGAAGTAGAGAAGATTCATGGCTCGTGCCAAACGACTTCACCATGTCACCGTGATGGTGACTGACCTGGAAGCGGCCGACGCGTTTTATGGTGGTCTGATCGGGCTCGCCAAAATCCAACGTCCGGATCTCCCTTCACAGGGAATCTGGTACGAAATTGACGGGACTCAAGTACACATCATTCTGGCTGATCGCTCGGACCCACCTTCTCCGCGTCATATTGCCTTTGAAGTAGACGACCTGGAGGTGACACTGTGTACCGTCGAGAAAATGGGACTGCCGATCTGGAGCGACATCCAAGTCGAAGGGTTTGTGCGCAAACATTGCCGTGATCCGTTCGGTAACGGGATCGAACTCCTGCAGCGTGTCGAGAGTCGTCAAGAGCGTGGCACGCCAAGTCCATCCTACGTGAATGCCAAGGGCGAGTGGCGGTTTGGTGAAGACGAGTTCAGGTAATGGCTACTTCCGCTTGGAAGCATCAGCCGACAGGAACTGCTTCCAGTTCACGAGCACGTCGTTTTGCTGAGCAAGTCCCGGTGTGCTGCGGCCGTCGCGCACTTGTTTTTCCATCAAGGCCGTTAGGTCCGCGACGACGTCCGGCTCGTCGGCGTATAGATTCTCCGACTCCGCCAGGTCATCGCCCAGGTGGTAAAGCTGCGCGGGGTGCTCGTCGCGTCCCTTGCCCCAGCCGCCCGAGCCAGGACCAAAGATCAGCTTCCACGGGCCCTTGCGAATCGCCAGTAGGCCGCGGCTGGATTGGCTGATTGCGATTTCCCGCACGGCGTTCTCGCCACCTTCGAGCAGCGACAAGAAACTAGTGCTGTCCTCACCGGCGTCTGGGGGCAGTTTCGCTCCGACAATCTCCGCATAGGTCGCCAGCAGATCCGCCTGATGGACGAGTTGCCCACAGATCCGGCCTGGTTCTACGACGCCGGGCCAGCGGACGATGAACGGCACGCGATGGCCACCTTCCCAAACGTCCGACTTGTAGCCCCGCAACGGGCCGCTGGGAAAGTGGCCTTTTGCCTCCATCTCAGCAACACCAATGTACGGAGCACAACCGTTGTCGCTGGTGAACAGTACTAGCGTGTCATCCGCTTCGCCGCTGTTTTCGATTGCCTCCAGGACGCGGCCCACGATCGCATCCGTTTCCATGACAAAGTCCGCGTAAACGCTCAGCCCGCTCCTGCCCTTCCACGACTCGTTCACCGCCAGCGGTGTGTGCGGCGAGGTAAGCGGCATGTACAGAAAGAACGGTTCTGGCTGTTTCGCCGCCTTGGCGATGAACTCGCTCGCCCGCTCGCCCAGCGCAGGCAGTATGGGTTCGAGTGTCCAACCTTCCAGCGCCGGGCCTTGTTGGCTGGCTTGATTCTTGCGAAATAGTCGCGCCGCGAGGAACTCGGATGGAATCCCGACCGTCCTGTCGTTGTCAATGAAGCAGAATGGCGGCCAATTGGGCACGTCGGTGCCAAAGTAGCTAGACGATGTACGGAAACTCCTCTGACTCGTTTTTTACGAGGATAATCGGCGCGTCGGCGGGAGTGAAGATGGGGCTGGATGTTGACGAGCGGGCGTA
>PBSM01000245.1 GCA_002726245.1 Planctomycetaceae bacterium
GCCGCTCTGCCTCACGGACCCAACCATCGCAAATTGTGGAAACTCTTCCACGATCTGATTTCCCTCGCCGCATAATCGTCTAGAGTGCAGTAATCAAGGACCACTAGACAGCTTTCATCGCTTCGCTTCGGAGAAACTCAATAACGCTGGGTCTGATACCTCGTTGCAAGAGCTCTTCCAACTTTGGCAGCTCGAAAACCCGCTTGATGATGAACGGGCCGAAGTAAACGCCATCATTCGTCAGGGTGACGAGGATATCGCTGCCGGTCGCGGTCGGCCAGCAGACGACGTGAATGACGACCTTTGTCGAAAGTACAATCTTTCCGCCGAATGACATTCGACTTAGTTATTCTTCCGAGAGCTGAACGCGATATCGACCTTATCGTCAACTTTCTTCACGGCGAATCACCACCGGGAGCCAACGCTTGGTATACCCATTGGCTTCGAGCTTGCAAGACTCTCAAGAAATCTGCTGACTCGTTTGGGGTTCGCTCCCGCGAACGAAGTCAGTCAATCCTCGCATCTTACCACCCCTTCCAGCTTCCATCGGCGTTTCGGTATTGGCGATAGGTCATGCGCTTGTCGTAAGGCAACTTGGCGACGTCCTTTTCTTTAACTTCGATCCCCAAGCCAGGCCGGTCGGGGAGATTCACAAAACCATCCTGGAGACGGAAGTCGTGGTCGATGAACTCGTCGAAGCGACGGAACCAACTGCCTGACACTTCCTGGATCAAGAAGTTGCGGAGCACTGCGTCGGCTTGCAGCAAGGCCGCGAAGTGGATCGGGCCGCTGGCGTTGTGCGGGGCCATCAGCATTTGGGCTTCCTCGGCGAGCCGCGAAATGTGCAGGAAGTTGTCGATGCCAAAGCTGTGACTGATGTCAGGCTGCAGGAAGGCGCAAGCGCGGGCGTCGATCACCTCTTTGAAATCCCGATACGAAAACAGCTTCTCGCCCGTCGCGATCGGAACAGGGCTCTTTTCGGAAATCTCTCTTAGCACATCGACCGAGCCGACCTTGCACGGTTCTTCAAGGAATAGCGGCCGATAGGGAGCCACCATCCGAGCAAACGCGATGCTCAATTCGGGAGTCGGGCTGCCGTGTGTGTCGAGCAGCAGTTCAATGTCCGGACCGACTTCCTCGCGAACCGCCTGGACAACGGCGACGCAGTGATTCAGTTCGCGGCGGTCCATGGCCCACGTGCGGCCTTCCAGGGGATTCCCTTTCAAGCCTCGGGCACCAGCCTCCACCGCGGCGCTCGCCTGTGCGCGGGCCTTGTCGATGGAGTCGAAACTCAACCCACCGTTGTCGTAGATCAGTATGCGGTCTCGCTGTCGTCCGCCCAGTAGCCGATGCACGGGTACCTTCAATCCCTGCCCAGCGATGTCGTACAACGCCATGTTGACTGCCGCGATGGCGCTGCCGAGGATCGGTCCGCCTTTCCACGGAAGACGATTAGTGATGTCGTCGCAGATGGCGGTCACGTTCAACGGATCGCGGCCGATCAACAGTTCTTCCCACTCGTGTACCGTGGTACGCACGATTGGCGAAATCCACTCGCCACTCCCTTCACCCCAACCCGACAGACCAGCGTTGGTCTCCAGTTTCAAAAACAGCCAGGTCTTAAAGCCACTGGAAATCGGTTGCTTGGTCTTTGGATCGAACCGCACCGGGCCGGTCGCGACGTTGAACATATAGGTCTTGATCGCTGTGATTTTCATCCCGGACGGCTTCGCGGTTGGAGTTTCAACTGCGCCGACCTTGCCCGTGAGAACCGCCGCTGCGCCGCCGAGGGACGAACTCGCGAGGAACCGTCGCCGATTGATGTCCGTCTGTTTCTGGAGCATTTGTCTCGCCTCGCTAAAAGAAGACTCAATTCGCACAATCTACTGCAACATCTCGACTCACTCTCACTTCGTCGATCATCGATCGATGTGTTTGCAACTGAAATGCATACAAGACACGGATCGCCGTCTGTTATGCTAACGTCGCATTGCTTAACTTAACCTGCGCGCAACCGGAGAACAAAGGAACTGTATATGAACAAGCTGCGACTCGTACTTGCTCTCGCACTGATTTGGGGCCTGGCTGCACCCATGATGACTTGGGCCTGGCTGAAGAATTCGTCGCCGATCGAAGAAGCCGCGAATCCAGAACGCGTCGGCCAGACCAAGGAAGACAGGCAGCGCAACGCGACGTTGTTGACCGGTTACGAGTATAACAAGTACGTGGTCGCGATCACCGGCTACAACGGACAGGATCGCCAACAGGTTGTGTTTTGGGATCGGCAGCATGCGGTACGTGCACGCGTTGGGCCGCGCGGAAACTACAAGTGCGGAATGACGCTGCTGAAGGACGGCACGCTGCTCTTGGCAACTTGCAAGAACAACAACGAGGAAGATCCGACCAAGAAGAAGTTTGACATCTTCGTGTACGCATCGAGCAATAACGGCGAGTCGTGGGAGATGATCGGCGAGACTCCGCTGTCTGGAAAAGAGCCAAGCCTGACGGCCTTGCCGGACGGGTCGGTCGTGTTGTCGGCCCAGAAAGGCTACTTCGGTCCGGGCACGAAATACAAAGAGGAAATCAATCTGGCCCGTTCACCAGATGGCGGGCGGACTTGGGAGACATCGGTCCTGCCGGGCAGCGATTATCCCCGCAACATGATCGTCGAGGCGGATGGGTCGCTGTTGTTCGTGCGAGCCGCGAAGTTCGACTGGACCCGCGCGAACGAGGGAAGTCCGAACTTTCAGCTTTGTCGATCACAAGATGGTAGCAAGACTTGGTCGTTCTCCGAGAGCGTGATCAACTGGGACGAAAAGCGTCGGTTCGGAGAGGTTTCGGCGATCCGTCTGCGTGATGGGCGTCTGCTGGCCGCGATCCGCAGTCTTCAGAAAGGAGCACCCGTCGGGGACATGCACGGTTTCGGTATCACGCTGCTCACCGAGTCAAGCGACGATGGCAAGACGTGGTCCAATCCGCGTGCGATTTCGCGGACCGCCGAGGTACACACCTATCTAACCGAACTCACGGACGGACGGCTCCTCGCCACGTACTCGAACTATCACTTGCCATTCGGAGTTTACGCCATCGTGAGCAGTGATGGCGGGCAGACCTGGGACCATGACCATCCCGTTCAATTGGCACTCTCTTCCTTGAACCAAGTCGGCTGGCCGGTCACGCTGCAGCTCGATGACGGCAGCTTGGTCACGGCATACGCATTGACCGCATACCTGAAACAACCGCCAGACATGTTCGTGACCGAGACCGTGCACTGGCGATTACCATGATCAACTCGTCCCGTGGAGCGATTCACGACCGCCGAGAAACAAACTACGTTAGTCCAAGCAATTCGCGTGCTTCCTGGTATCCGGCAGCTTGGTTGCCGTATTCGCTGGCGGTTACCCGGGCCTGCGCCACGAGTTGCCTCCAGCGAAATGCTGCACGTGTCTTCACGAATTCCTCGCTCACCGTGCGATAGTATTTCTCGGCGTGTAGGGCGCCGAATTCGCTGGTGGCGTAGCGCAGCAGCAGGTCAAATACCGGGCGAGGGGCGTGACCCAGCTCGCCGTAGCGCCCGATGATCGCACTGGCGCGGAATTGATCTTTCTCGCGGATCGCGCTGTCGGCGCTTGCCAACAGCGTTTTCGGATCCTTGCCGCGGACCTGCTCGAGATGCTCGGCAGGCGGATAGGGCTGCTCCGTCGCACGGCCGGCCTGTCCTGCCGTGTGGTACGCTCCGACGATCAAGCTGGCGAGCGTGTTGCGATGATTGCTGACTCGGGCAATGTTTCGCCAGGCGTTGATGGCATCCGAGGCACGCACGCCGACTGAATCGCCGTGAACGCTGCCCAGCGGCTTCTTACCGTTCTTCATTGACACTCTGCGTTCATCGCGGCCGGGATCGTGCAGCACGAGCAGATTCGCCGCCACCGAAATGGCTTCGCCGACGACTTCGGGATCGGCCGCTTGCTCCCGCGTTCCGGCAAAGACCGTGCGGGCGAGTTCATCGACCCATGCGTCGTCCGCCTCTCGTTTCCCGAGTTTGCGGCTCAGCAAGCGATGCTGACCCAGCATTTTCGGCAGCACGGAGCGGATAGCAGACTCCGGGCGGTTGTTCCGACGAGCGTTTTGTTCGCTATTGACGCAGTATCGCACCGACTGTCGAAACAACGTGTGCGCGTGTTGCTCGCCAGTGAAATCAAGTAAGGCCCAAACACGCCAGGACAGAACGACTCGGTGAACATCGACCTCGTCCTGAACAGCATATTGCAAGTGATTAAAAGCTTCTCCCACGGGCTCCTTGGCCAACGCGGCAAAGGTCCGTTCGGCTTGATCGAAGTTGGCCGAACGAGTCGCCGCCTGCACAATGCGTTCATCGCCGGCCCCCGTTGCGAGCGATGCCGGCTCGACGGGATGCAGCACTTCGTTTTTCCGGCCGCCGAATTCCTGAATTCGACTCGTGTTGCGATACAAGACCTTCAGCACCGGCAGTGGCCGCAACGCTGCGGGCAACTCGCGGGCCATGTCATAGGCCGGCGCAAGGGCCATGATCGTGTGAAAGCCGACATAGTCTTGACCACCGAACGTCCGAGCATTGGCCAACGCTCCCACGGCGACCAGCGTTTGCAAGTCGGTGCCGGACTTTAGTTTCTCGACCAACTGCGGCTGCAGCTTGTCCGCCGGCGTCTCTTGCATCAGCGCGACCAGCGGCTCCAGCTTGCCGAAAGACAACCTACTGTCGTCATCGTCGGCGAAGACCGAGATCAATCGCCAAGGCCGATCCAACGCTGCCCACCAGCATCCCTTTGCCAACATCTGCGAGAAACTCACGACGGTTGTTGCGGTTCATTTTGGGCTCTCCTGTATTTGATCGGTTTTGACGAGAGATGACTCTCGACATTGAGGGTCGTTAGGCCACAAAACAGATAACGCGACAGCGTTACACGCTGCCAGCGTCCTTCACGACAGACATTCTAACCTCTTCAGCGACCACGGAAGTTCACTCCCAATCCGTGTACAGTATGCTGTCTGGTGAGAGACAACCGCAACAGAAGGGCACCGCCATGAAAATCTTGACTCTCGCACTCATCCTTGCTTCTTTACCCCTGTCGCAGTACGAACCAGCAGTCGCGGACGACGCTTTGCACATCGCGACCGTTTCCGTCGATATTACTCCGCCGCTTGGCCAGCCCGTCGGGCAGGGCTTCATTCCGATTCTTGAAACGGCCGAGCATCCGTTATTGGCGCGCGGGATATTGCTCAAGGACTCGGGCGTGACGTGTGTCATTTGCACACTCGACCTGATGGAAGTGCATAACGCCTCGCACGACTTCCTGCGTCAAACGATCGCCCGGGCGGCCGGGGTCCGCCCGTCGCATGTGGCACTGCACTGCATCCACCAACACACGGCGCCAGCGATCAGCACAGGCGCACAATGTCTCGAACTCAAGGAGGACGACCCGCGACGCATCGCAACGTCTGATTATGTCGTCGATGTCGCCAAGAAGTTGTCGACGGCGATCCGCAGGAGCCAGAAGAACTGGCAACGAGTGACTCACATCGGCACCGCGCGGGCGAAGGTCGAACGGGTAGCCTCGAACCGGCGAATTGAGCGGTTGGATGGTTCGATTCAGGGACGCAGCAGCAGTACAAAGTCTGCGCCTCAGCTCCGTGACTTGCCGGAAGGTCTGATCGACCCTTGGGTGCGGACGGTCTCGCTGGACAATGGCGATCGCACTGTCGTGCACCTTCACTATTACGCCTCACACCCGCAGAGCTTTTACGGTGATCACCGAGCCAGCTACGACGTGCCGGGCATCATCCGCGAGCGTCTTGAAAAACAGACTGGAGCGTTTCAACTCTACCTGAACGGATGCGGAGGCGACGTGGCGTTCGGGAAGTACAACGACGGCTCGCGCACAGCCCGCTCCGAACTGACGGTCCGATTGCAAAGCGGTATCGAACAAAGTATCGCCAGCCTCAAGCGACAGCCCGTCGAGGCGATGACGTGGTCGGTCGAGCCGATCAAGTTTCCGTTGCGCACCGACGAGGCGTTCTCCGAGGCTGCGAATCGACGGATCCTCGACGACCCGCAGGCGGACTCGCGGCAACGTCGTAAAGCGGCGATCGCTCTGGCGTGGATCCAGCGCGTGAAGTCCAAACAGGAAAAACCGGTCGAGCTGAGCTGCCTGTCAATCGGACGAGTGAAGATGCTCCATCTGCCGGGCGAGCCGTTCGTACAGTATCAGCTCGCTGCTCAGAAAATGCGGCTGGACCGATTCGTGTGCGTCGCCGGCTACGGAGACTGCGGAATGGGCTACATTGGCGGCGACCGTATCTACACCGATCGCGGTGGCTACGAGCAAACGTATGCTTTTGCCGGTCCGAGTGAGGATTTGTTTCTTTCGACCATGAAGCGATTGCTCACTTCTGATTCGGACAAAGAAACGAGGCCGCTTACGCGTGATCCAATCTTGCTCGCTCATCGCGGTCTGGTGCGGCATGCGCCCGAGAACACGTTGCCCGCTTTCGCCGCGGCAATCGAGTTGGGCCTGTCGATTGAGTTGGACGTCTACCAAACGCGAGACGAACAGCTCGTGGTCATTCACGATCACACAGTGGACCGCACGACCAACGGCAGCGGCGAAGTGAACAAGATGACGCTGGCTGAAATCCGCAAGCTGGACGCGGGAAGTTGGTTCATTCCGAGTTTCTCCGGCGAGAAGGTGCCGACCCTGGAAGAAGTGTTCAAACTCATCCACGAGCGGCAACGAGAGCCGATGACCATCGCGCTGAATATGAAAGTCATCTCGCCGGGGATTGAGCAGAGGATCGTTGCACTAGTCGATAAGTACGAGCTGTTCGACCAGCTTTTTGCATTCGGCCAGGGGAGCGATTCGAGTCGATGTTTCAAAGAAGCCAACGCCAAGCTGCGGACTACGGTCGTGAAGATTTACGATGCCGAGCAATTCGCCGCGGCCCTGCGTGACCCGCTGGCTGACTGCCTCTGGGTAGGATTCGTTCCCAGTGCCGAGGCAATGAAACAAGCTCATAAGCTCGGCAAGCAGGTCTGGCTGAGCTTGCACATCGGCGAGAATCGGCCCGACATCTGGGGCAAAGCCCGGGCCAGCAAGATGGACGGTATTTGCACCGATTGGCCGCTAGAGTGCCTACAACATTGGCGTCGAACTGCGCGACCGACGAGCGACGAACGGTAGCGCGCCTACGGTAACCTCACGGAGATCACACTCATGACGACGGCTGGTTTTCGCAACAAGTTGTTGGAGAGACTCGGTGGAGCGTGGACGGAGCCGGGCTGATGGATGAATCCGCACGTCACTTTCAGTTCGCGTTGCGACCGAACAGATCTCGCAGCGCTTTATCGAGATGGGGCAATTGAAACTCGAATCCTTCCTCTTCGAGTCGCTTGGAGACAACGTACCGGCCATAGAGGGCGAGTTCCGGATCGGTGCGTAATAGGAAGCGGGCTCCGATAAGAACCATCCACGAGAAGGCAGGAAGGCCGATGGGCATGCCGACGGCGCGGCGCAGGTGACGCATGAATTCCACTTGAGACACGGGATGCGGCGACGAAGCGATATAGGTGCCCTGCATCGCTGAGTCCGTCAGTCCACGCTCGAACAGACGGTTCAAATCCGCTTCATGAATCCAACTCATCCCCTGTGTGCCGCTGCCGACCTTGCCGCCCAGTCCCAGCTTCGCCAGTAGTCCGAGCGTATCGAGTGCGCCCCCACCCGCCCCGCGGTTTCGTCCCACGACAAAACTCGTTCGCAGGACGACGCCTTTCTGTGAAGGCAAGACGCTCGCGTGGAATGCGTCTTCCCACGCTCTTCCGACAAACGGTGCCAGGCCATAGCCCACGGCGGACTCTTCCGTGCAAATCGACTTCGGCGGGTCTCCATAGATGTGTGCTGTGCTCATCTGCACCCAAACCGGCGGCGGCGAATTGATACTTCGTAACGCCTCGCTCAAAACATGTGTGGACTCGACCCGCGACCGCAGGATCTCGTCTTGGTGATCCGGCGTCTTGATGCAATCGACGCTTCGGGCGGCAAGGTTGACCAAACCGGTTGCTTCGTTCAACTCGTCTCGCCATGATCCCAATGTTCGTCCGTCCCACGGTCGATGCCGCCACGGACCGGCCACCTGTGGCTCGTTGCGAGAGAGAATTACGACCGAAGCGCCACGATTCGCGAGATGATGTGCAAGGGAAACGCCCAGAAACCCGCTGCCTCCGGCGATGGCAATCTTTTCATGTTCGAGGGACACCGGAATGGCCTCCAAGGAGATCTGCTGCCATACTGAGAACCGTTGGGCGGGGGCAGAATTAACCGTGTTCACTGGTTCGTAAGGAAGATCGATGGTCATCCGAATTAGCTGCTTCATCCTGTTACTCGTCGCGATTCCGGCCGCTGCTGCTGAGTTTGACGGCAAGAAATCCGAATGGAACGGCTTTGACCGTTACGACTTTACCGTCGATGGTCGGCGAGGTTGGGTCGTCGTGCCGCAGAACACGGCGGAGGGCAGGCCGTGGATTTGGCGAGCGCGGTTTTTCGGGCATGAGCCACAGGCGGACATCGCACTGCTAAACGAGGGTTTTCATTTGACGTACTGCGACGTCGGTAGTCTGTTCGGCAGCCCGCAAGCGGTCGAGCATTGGAACGCCTTTTATCAAGTCATGACCGAACAGCACGGGCTTGCCAAACGACCAGCGTTGGAAGGCATGAGCCGGGGCGGTTTGATCATTTACAACTGGGCGGCCGCGAATCCTGACAAAGTCGCTTGTATCTATGGCGATGCGCCGGTCTGCGATTTCAGGAGCTGGCCTGGCGGAAAGGGGAAAGGCAAAGGCGGTGGCGGAGCGTGGCAACAGTGCTTGGATGCCTACGGCCTGACCGAAGTTGACGCGCTGGCATACAAGCACAATCCGATCGACAACCTCAAACCGCTGGCAGGCGCCGGCGTGCCGTTGTTGCATGTCGTCGGCGACGCGGATGTCGTGGTGCCTGTCGAGGAAAACACGGCGATCATCGAGAAGCGTTACAAAGAGCTAGGCGGCTTGATCCACGTGATCCACAAGCCGGGCGTCGGTCATCATCCACACTCGCTGAAAGACCCTGGGCCAATTGTCGCGTTCGTCTTGAAGCATACGCGGCCAAACGTCCGTCTGCGCGGCAGTTTGAACAACTCGCGGCTTCGGTTTGAGAAAGAAAGGCGAGGCCACGTCGCCTTTGTCGGCGGATCGATCACCGAGATGAACGGATATCGTCCGATGGTCCGCGAGAGCTTGAAGAAGCGATTCCCCGAAACCGACTTTACCTTTACTGCCGCCGGTATCGCATCGACGTGTTCGACAACCGGCGCGTTTCGGCTCAGCGACGATGTACTGCGCAAAGGCCCGGTGGACTTGTTTTTTGTCGAGTTCGCTGTCAATGACGATCAAGACGCCAGCCACGCACGGCGGGAGTGTATTCGCGGCATGGAAGGCATCGTGCGGCAAGCGCGGCGACACAATCCCAACATGGATATTGTGATCACACACTTCGTCAATCTCGGCATGCTGGCGCAGTTGCAGGCCGGCAAGACTCCGTTGTCGATGCGGGCACATAGTGATGTGGCCAGACACTACAACGTTTCCACGATTCATCTCGCGAAGGAAGTCGCCGAGCGAATCACTGCCGGCGAAATCACTTGGCAACAATTCGGTGGAACGCATCCCAAACCATTTGGCAACCAGATCTGTGCCGACATGATCGACCAGTTGCTCGACGAAGCGTGGGGCAAAGCGTTGGCCGGCGACGCCAAGCCCACACCGCATGCCATGTCCAAACAGCCGCTCGACGCACTGCACTACGGCAACGGGCGGTTCATCGATCTCTCGCAGGCGACGTTCGAATCCGGCTGGGAGATCAAGACGCCGGATTGGCAAACGATACCGGGCAGCAAACGCTCTCGCTTCACGAGCATTTCGATGCTGTGCGCGGAGCAATCGGGAGCAGCGCTGACCTTGAAGTTCACGGGAACGGCCGTGGGCGCCTATGTGGTCGCGGGGCCTGACGCCGCGGTCCTGGAAGCCCGCGTGGACGAAGGTGTTATCCAGCCAGTGAACTTATATCACCGCTTTAGCAAAGGGCTGCACTATCCGCGCACCGTGATGTTCGCGACAGATTTGCCGGCCGGCGAGCACGTCCTGACATTACGCATTGCCAATGACAGCAAGAGCAACGGACATGCCGCGCGGATCATGAAGTTCGTGGCGAACTAGCCGGACCGCCTCGACCATTCTAGTTCTTACGCCGCCAGTTGCTTACAGGAGAAGTTACGCAAACGGCCCGAACGCTCACCAGCGGAGACGCGGTCGCGGATTGCGTCAAACCGATCATGATCAGTCTGCACACTTCCCGTGCATTGAGACTGATGGCCATCGTTGTTGTCAAAGGCACACCGGGTCGTTAATATCAAAGAAGTTTGATGCGTTCGCAATCTGGCGCGAGGCTGCGATGTACACAAAGACGATGTTTGGCGAGCGGGCGTGTGCCGGACCCAGACCAGTGACTTCCGGGCGAATCGGGCGGCGCGAGCTGCTCCGTGCGGGTTTGACGGGGTTCACGAGCCTGAGCTTGGCAGGGCTGTATAAGCTCCAAGCGCAGGCGGCAACCAAGCCAAAGCAGAGCACGGCGATCATCCTCGTTTGGTTGCGGGGCGGGGCGAGCCACTTGGAGACGTTTGATCCCAAGCCGGAAGCACCGTCCGAGTTCTGCGGGCCGTACGATGCGATCGATACCAACGTGCCCGGGATCCGAATCGGCGAGTTGTTGCCGCGGCTGTCCAAAATCGCGGACAAGTACGCGTTGCTGCGGTCGGTTGCGCACAACGCGGGCGGGCATCCGGCGGGTACATTGCGAGTGCTCGGCGGCGACCCGGCTCAAGCCGATAAGCCGAAGCCGTTCTATCCGGATTGGATGACCGTCGCCCACTACCTGCGGTCCGACCCATCGCGGCCGTTGCCGAACTATGTCGCCGTCAACCCGGTCGATCGATACGACAGCTTCGTCATCGCGGGTCCCGGCTATCTCGGTCCGGCCTATGAGCCGTTCAAGGTGACCGGCGACCCCAGCGATCCGAAGTTTGCGGTTCCCAACGTTGGGCTAGACGATCCGGAGCACGTGCGGCGTTTGCTGGCGCGGACCGGTCTGAAAGACAGCTTCGAACGGCTGCAGCGAGGTCTCGACCAGTCCAGTTTGATGGAAGCGTTCGACAAGTACGAAACGCAAGCACTCAGCCTGCTGACCGGTTCGCAAGCCGGTACGGCGTTCGATCTGACGAAGGAGCCGGACGCCGTGCGCGATCGCTACGGGCGACATCAGTGGGGTCAGCAATGCTTGATGGCGCGGCGGTTGGTCGAAGCCGGCGTGGAGATCGTGGCCACGGAGTTCGATGGCCCGCTCTGTGCGCGCCCGAGCAACTGGGACGACCATGCGGTGAACAATCACGTCTTTCAAGCCAACAAATACCGCTCGCCGTACTTTGACCAGGCCGTCTCGGCTTTGATCGAAGACATCTATCAACGTCATCTCGACAAGCGAGTGTTGGTGATCGTCACGGGCGAGTTCGGCCGCACTCCGCGCATTTCTTACGCGGCCAGCAGCGGCGGCGGAACGGCCAGCGGCGCGAAAGGCACGAAACAACCAGGCCGCGATCACTGGCCGCGGGCCAATACGATGCTCTTTGCCGGAGGCGGCATCCGCACCGGCCAAGTCATCGGCGCCACCGATCCTCGCGGCGAAGACCCCGTCTCGCGTCGTGTCACGCCACACGACTTCTTGGCTACTATCTATTACCACTTGGGGATCGACATGCGAGCGTTTGGTCTCGAAGTCCTCAACCGCCGCCGAGTCACGCTGCCCGCTCCAGCCGATCCGATTCCAGAGTTGACTCGCGTGTGATGCGCACGCCTCGTTTTCGTCCGGCACTATCGTAACGATGTCTTGTGAAAACATTCATATGCTTCTTTTTGGGCGCCTGCCTTAGTCCGCTCATCATCTTTGGTGACGAACCGGCATCTTTCGACGCGCTTGCCACGGAGTACGAGCGGGACGTTCGGCCGCTGTTGAAACGCTTCTGTCTGGACTGCCATTCAAGCGAAAAGAAGAAGGGCGACCTGGACCTCCAGCAGTTTGCGACTTTGGCAGAAGTGCGGCGTGGGACAAAGGTCTGGCTCAAGGTCATCGAGATGCTCGACAACCGCGAGATGCCACCGGAAGACTCGGAGCAGCCTTCACCCGAACAACAGAAGAAACTGCGCGGGTGGGTCGAGCGGTATCTTCATGCCGAGGCACTGGCCAGCGCCGGAGACCCGGGGCCGGTCGTTCTGCGGCGGCTTACGAATGCCGAATACACTTATACGATTCGCGATCTGACAGGCATCGACTTGGATCCGGCCCGCGAATTCCCGACCGAGGGCGCGGCGGGGGAAGGGTTCACCAACGCTGGCAACGCGCTCGTCATGTCGCCAGGCCTGCTGAGGAAGTACCTCGACGCAGGCAAAGAGATTGCCGCGCACGCGGTGTTGCTGCCGGATGGGTTTCGGTTCTCACCCAACACGACGGGGCGCGACTGGACGGATGAAGTCCTCGCGGAGATCCGTGCGTTCTATGGTGAGTTCAGTGTGGTTGAGAGACTTGCCGACCACTACGGGCATGGCATGTCTCACCTTGGAAACGCCGGCCGGCTACCGCTCGAAAAGTACTTTGCCGCGACACTCGCCGCACGCGATTCGCTCTCGACCGGTGACAAGACGATCGAAGCCGTGGCCGCCGAGTATCGCTTGAACGCCAAGTATCTGGGCATCCTTTGGTCGAAGCTCACCGCAGACGACCGATCGCTCCTTCTGGATGACCTGCGTTCGCGCTGGCGCAGCGCGAAGCCGGAAGACGCCGCGGCGCTGGCCGCACACGTCGCCACATGGCAACGCGGACTGTGGACGTTCAACCCGGTCGGGCTGCTGGGCCGAAAGGAGAGCCGATCGAGATGGATGGAACCGGTCAGTCCATTGCTGACGCAACAAGAACTGCGCTTCAAGATTCCGGCTCCGAAGGATGGCGAGGAGGCAAAGGAGTTCGTCGTCTCGCTGGTCGCGGGTGACGCGGGGGACGACAGCGAGCATGACTTCGTCGTGTGGACGCAACCGCGACTCGTCGCCGAAGGGAAGCCCGACACATTGTTGCGCGACTGGGTGGCTGCCGACGGCACGGCGATCGACGCGGCTTCGGTTTGTGTTCGCGCCCCGTCAGTCATCACGATTCGCGTTCCTGCTGATCTGGCAGGTCGAGAGCTTGTGACAACGGCCTCGCTTGAACTGGAAATTGGAGCCGAAGCGAGCGTGCAAGCGGATGTAGTGGCCGGCACGCCCGACGCCAAGTCCGGGCTGCTGCCAAGCGAGGTCCACGTGAAGTTTGAACACGTCAACATCGGCGCGGACAAACGAACCGTTTCCTATCGGCGGCCGATCCTCGTCGCCGAAAAGAGCGAAGCCCGGAAACGCTTCGAGGCGACAATGGGTGACTTCCGCAGTCTGTTTCCAGCGGCACTTTGCTACACGCAGATTGTGCCGGTCGATGAACTGCTCACCCTCACGTTGTTGTACCGCGAGGACGATCATCTGGCGCGGCTGATGCTCGACGATGATCAGGCGGCTCAGCTCGACAAGCTCTGGGAAGAGCTGCGCTACGTAAGCCGCGAGCCATTGCGGGTGGTCGATGTTTTGGACTCGCTCTTGGAGACAACCATCGACCATCCGCAGTCCGGGATTTTCGACGACGCCGTCAAATCATTCAACGAACGGGCCGACGCGTTTCGAAAGAAACTCGTGAAGAGCGAGTCGAAGCATGTCGAGGCGTTGGTCGCTTTCACCGCGCGGGCTTGGCGGCGGCCGATCTCGGAAACGGAAGAGGCGGAACTGCGAGAGCTTTATCGCCGGCTCCGTGAACTGGAACTGCCGCGCGAAGACGCGTTTCGTTTGACACTTGCCCGCGTCTTTGTTGCTTCTCCGTTCTTGTATCGGCTCGAAGAAGCACCCGAAGCCGCCGCGACCGTGTCGAACCTCGAATTGGCGAGCCGGCTGAGCTATTTCCTCTGGTCGTCGATGCCAGATGAAGAACTTCGAGCCGCCGCTGAGTCCGGTCGTTTAACCCGTAGCCGCAGGCGAGGCGGCGTCAAAGCGGATGATGAAGTAAGCCTCGCCTCCGGCAACGGGTTAAACGACGAACTTCTGCGGCAGACTCGACGCATGCTCAAGGACGTGCGCGTGCGACGGCTGGCCACCGAATTCGCCTGCCAGTGGCTACACATTCATCACTTCGATCCTCTCGAACAAAAGAGCGAGAAGCACTTTCCCGAATTCGCGGCACTGCGCGGCGACATGTACGAGGAATCGATCCTGTTCTTCACCGACCTATTCCAGAGCGATGGCTCGCTGTTGAGTCTCTTGAACGCCGATCACACGTTCGTGAACGAACGATTGGCCAAGTTCTATGGCATGTCGTTTAACCCGTTGCCGCAGGCGAGGGAGAACGCGCAGTCGGCGGTAGGCACACCCCTCGCCTCCGGCAACGGGTTAAACGACGGGTGGCGGCGTATCGACGGAATCCAGCAACACGGTCGCGGCGGCATCCTCGGTCTCGCGACGACGCTCGCGAAACAATCAGGTGCAACACGCACGAGTCCGATCCTGCGAGGCAATTGGATCAGCGAAGTGCTGCTCGGCGAGAAGCTGCCGAAGCCGCCGAAGAACGTACCGCAGCTTGCCGACACCATTCCCGAAGGATTGACCGAACGGCAATTGATCGAGCGGCACAGCAGTGACGCGGCCTGCGCGAAGTGTCACGCTCGTATTGATCCGTTCGGATTTGCGCTGGAGAGTTTCGACGCCATCGGCCGCCGTCGCGAGAACAACGCTGCCGGGCTGGCGATCGATTCCCGCACAACTCTGCCCGACGGCGCTCAGGTCGAAGGTCTTCCCGGACTGCGGGACTACCTCTTGGAGAAACGCCGAGATGCATTCCTCCGACAGTTTTGCCGCAAACTCCTCGGCTACGCTATCGGCCGGGAGCTGCAACTCTCGGACGAACCGCTGCTGGATGAAATAATGGTCCGTCTCGCCGAAAACGACTATCGTTTTTCTGTGGCGGCGGAGACAATTGTGTTGAGCAAACAGTTTCGGATGATCAGAGGAAGCAACGCCTATTCCGATGCATCTTCATCCGGAGGGAATTGATCGAGCACGACCAACTGTTGCCGAATGGCAACAATCGCGGTACGGTTCATTTGCAGAGCGCTGACAGTTGCGCGTCCGACAGCCGTCGTTCCTTTCGCTCGCCACGAAGGCGTCCAGCGGAAATGATCGCGTCATTCGTCTTTTCGCGGATTGAAGATGCGGACGAGACGATCGGTTTTCGGATCGCGAACTTTTTGGCGGGCGGATTTGGAAAGCGAACACGTGACGCAGGCAAGCGCCAGATTGTCAGCCGTTGTTGGCCCGTCGGCAATCCGAGGTTTGACGTGATCAACGTGAAAGGCGGCTTCCTGAGAAACCTGCGGCAACCGACAGTACTCGCATGTTTGATGCGCCCGGTGCCGAACTGCACGAACAAGGACCGAGGGAATGTGCCCGCTGTTCATCTGCCGTTTCGCTTAGCGGTGCGTTGAGCGCGTAGTTTCATGAGCGTTAGCATGTCCACCAACTCCGCCAGTGCTTCCGCCTCGCGTCGTTCCTTGCGGGATAGCTTGCCGTCGATATCTTGCCGGTCCAAGAGCTCCTGCAAGCGGTCGTGAAGAGCAGACGGCAATTGAAACTTCCGCCAATCTTTGGGAAGATCTAACTCCAGAATCACCGACGCCATGATACGATCCGTTGACTTTGCCGTAGTGGTTTGCTTAAAGGACATTCTAGCATTTGTGGGAACGCCACGCGAGGCACAACATCTCGTCTCTCATCGCCTCTAAGGAACAGAACCTATGACGGCAACACATTCATTTTCGCGACGAACGATGCTCCGAGGTCTCGGTGTCAGCATGGCCTTGCCCTGGATGGAGTCGCTCGCGGTGTGGGGCGATGACTCCCCGCCGAAACCGGAAGCGGCAAGTCAAGCTCCCGTCCGTCTGGCGGTGTTGTTCTCTGGCAGCGGCTTCCATGCCGGCCATTGGTGGGCGAAGGGAGCAGGGAAGGAGATGGAACTCGGCCCGGTGCTCGAGCCGCTGACCGACTTCCGCGAAAAGCTGCTCTTCGTCAGCGGGTTGTACAACGAGCAAGCGCTCAAGGGAAACATCCACAGCTCGCAAACCGGCAATCTGCTGTCCGGTGCGCCGCTTGCCGATGGCGGCGAGATTCGCAGCGGCACTAGCTTCGACCAAGTCATCGCCCAGCGGTACGGGCGATCGACAAAAGTGCCCAGCCTCGTGCTCGGTTGCGAGCGGTCGAATCCGGGGATTCACAAGAATTACTCGATGCTCTACAGCTCTCACATCTCTTGGAGTTCTCCGACCGCTCCGACTCCGCTGGAGCTTTACCCGGCTCTCGCGTTCGACCGGTTGTTCAAGGATCAGGCCGAGCGTGGCGAGCAAAGCGTACTCGACGCCGTGCTGGGCGAAGCGACTCGTTTCCGCAAGAAAGTCAGCCGGCGCGATCAACAAAAGCTTGACGAGTATCTCAACTCGGTCCGCGAGGTCGAACGCCGCATCGAGCAAGCCGGTCAGCAGGGCGAGTTGCAAGGTTGGCGGCCGACGCTCGACAAGCCCAACATCCCACGACCTCCCGACGGAATCCCGCAAAACCTCGCCGACCACACGCGGTTGATGTGCGACATTCTGGTGCTGTCGTTTCAGACCGACACGACGCGCGTCTCCACGTTGAAACTCAACAACGACCACAGCTACCTGCGATTCCCCCACCTGGGCGTTGAAGTCGGACACCACGAGCTTTCGCACTCCGATCGCGGCGTCCAGTCGCCCGATTGGCTGAAGGTGAACCAGTTTTGCCTGGAACAACTCGGCTACATCGCTCGCAAGCTGGACGAGATCCAGGAAGGCGAAAGCACGGCACTCGACAACTCGATGCTGATGATATGTTCCAGCATGATGTCCGGCATTCACGACGCCACGAAGCTGCCCGTCGTGCTCCTCGGTCGCGGCGGCGGGCGACTTGAAACGGGGCGAGCACTCGACTACGGCGGCAAGCCAAACCGCAAGATGTGCAGCCTGTTCCTCTCGATGATGGACAAATGCGGTATCCACCTGAAGGAGTTCGGCGACTCGACCGAGCGTTTGGCCGAAGTGTGATATCACGATCGACGGATCAACGAGTACAGCTTCGCCTTTTGAGCGTTCGCGACTGGAGTTCGGTGAGGCCAGGTGCACCCGGTCGTCCGCGAAGACGCAACTCGCATATCCTGACCACTACTACTCTCCAATCGGCAGTGTTCATTCGGATGTCAGACGCCTCGCTTCTGTCGATCGCTCTTGCGTTGCTGCTGGCAGAGCCGTGCGCTGCGCAGTGGGAGCCGCACCAGGTTGAGCAGCTCAATGGTCAGGCGGATCGGATCACATCGCCAGCCAAGATTCAGATTGTCTCGCGCGATTGGGAACTGGGCGCCGTTCATTACCCCTACTTGGTCCATCTGCCGGACAAGAACAGTCTGTTGCTGTTGGTCAACTGGGGCGAGAAACCTCACAACAAGGCAGGCGTCAGCATGAGCCACGATGCTGGGCGGAGTTGGACGAAGCCGAGGCTCGTTGTGGATTCGTGGGCGGTCGGGTTGACGTCGCTGGGGGACGGCAATCTCCTGCTGGTTTCGCAGAAGAGTGTCACGGGGCCGAGCGATACTTACCATTTCAGCCGCGACTACGGCGAGACCTGGACGGAATCGGTTGCGGCTCCCGGATACCAGGGCGACAAGCCGTTTTACGAAGACTCGCAGTTTCTGGTCGATCGCAATTCCCGCACAGGCGAGGTGTCGCGGCTATGGGCTACTGGCAAAGCGCCGGGCAAGGCGTGCCTGTTGCGGCACACTGATGATGGCGGGCGAACGTGGAGTCCTCTTCGGTACATTCCGCAATGGGGACGCACGGGTGAAATCGTGCTGCACCGCGCGGGCAACGGCAACCTGATCGCAGCCTGTCGAACGAACATCCCACGATTTGTCGATGGGAAGATCGACCATTGGAGCGGACTCGGCGTGTCGCTCTCGGCCGACAACGGGAAGAGTTGGTCGGACGTCGGCGAAAACATCCTCTATGCCTGGGGCCGGCACCTGTCGAGCCTGGTGACGCTGCCGGGCGGCCACATCGTGCTCACTTACGTTGTGCGGCAAGGCTACAAGGATGCGGCGGACGGGTTGCCGCAGTTCGGGATCGAGGCGGTGGTGAGTCGAGACTATGGGAAGAGCTGGGACCTCGATCACCGTTATCTGCTGGCCGTGTGGAAAGGCGATCGCAAGGGGCCGAACGCCTGGCGGGCCAGCGGTCAGCGCACCGCCACGGTGCTGTTGCCCGACGGGTCTCTCGTCACAGCTTTCGGAGCCTGGTATCGCAACATCGCCCTGGTCCGCTGGCGCACCCACGACCAGCAACTAACCTCCGACACCACGATCGCCGACGCGTCTTGGGACTCCGACGCCAGGAACCTGTTCGCCCCGAAGATCTCCCGTTACGCAATCACGGACGCAGAATGAACATCGAGCATCCAACGTCATTAGTGGTTCTTTCTCGTTGTTTCGATGTGCCTCGACTTCTAACGCGATGGTCACTGCTACTCCTGTTACTTGCCCTGCCCCGTCCTCTCGCTGGCTTGGCTCAGGAGCCGCTGGATGCGGACATCGACTACAAGTCGCTCGTTTCTCAGGCAGACCTGATCTATGAGGCTCCGGTCAAGCGTCCCGTCGAAGGGCTGCCGATTGGAAACGGCCGGATGGGATCGCTGGTCTGGACGAGCCCTGGGGCCGTGCATTTTCAGATCAACCGCAACGACGTCTTCGCCGTCAATCGTAACCATGCGGGTGCGCAGTCTGGCCCGAACGATTACTGCGGAGGTTGTGCCGGCGCGGTTGTCGAATTGGGCGGCACACCTCTCCAGGCTGGTCCCGCTTTCCAACAACGACTCTCGTTGTTCGACGCGGAATCGCACATCACCGGTGACGCGATCCGTATGCGCTGCTTCGTTGCGTCCCACGCGGATGTGCTCGTGCTGGAGATCGACGACCGGCGCGACGAACCACAACCCATTCGTGTGAAGCTGGCGATGTGGCGTGCGCCCGAGGTCATCACCGGTGGGCACTCTGCACGATATCAGTTTCGGGAATCAAACGGCGACTTGGCGATCTTGCAGGCCTTCTCGGAAAAGGACCATCACTGCGAATCGGCGGTCGCGATTCGCATGCAGAACGAACAGACGAAGATCCAGCAGGCCGATGAACGAATTTGCACCATGATCGCGCCGGCAAAACGAGGCAAGCGACTCATCTTCATAACTAGCGCGGCGTTGCTGGATGATGACCAGACGAAGGAAACGAACGACCCGGCCGCTGATTCGCTCGCGATTCTGCAAATCATCGAACAATGCTCCTACGATGACTTGAAGAAGGAGCATGTGCTCTGGTGGCGCCGGTTCTGGTCGCGGACTTTCGTTCGTCTGTCGAGCGATGACGGTGCGGCCCAGGCGGCGCAAGCTTGGCGATACCGGCACTTGTATTACATGGCCAGTTCGTCACGAGGCAAACTGCCTCCGAAATGGAATGCTTCGTTATTCGCCACCGAGGGAGACAAGCGGCAATGGGGTGCGCAGTTCTGGGTCTGGACGACGGAGATGCTTCACTTTCCTTTGCCGAAGGCCGACGCGATCGATCTCATGGATCCGTATTTCGATATGTACATCAGCCAGTTGCCGAGGGCCAAAAAGGCGGCGCGGCAGCGTTGGGGCTCGCGCGGTGCTTACTTCCCAGAAACGACGGCGTTCGATGGCCCGACGGTCTTGCCCGATGACGTGGCCGCCGAGTTTCAAGATGTCCTGCTGGGCCGAAAGAAACATACGGAACTGTCCCAACAGGCTCAGGACCTGCTGCGGTACGACAGCCACCTGCGAGTGGTCTCATTCCATCCTCGCGAAGGCCGATACACCTGGATCAGTCACGTTGCCTCGTCTGGCAGCGAGTTGGCAGCGCAGGCCTGGTGGCGGTATCGCTACACCGGAGATAAGCAGTGGCTTCGCACTCACGCTTATCCGTTGTTGAAGGGAACGGTCGAGTTCTATCGCGGCCTCGTCAAGAAGGGTGAAGACAGTCGCTATCACATTTCGGGCACGCACGCGCACGAGGACTTCTGGGGCGTCAAGGACAGCATCATGGACCTGGCTGCCATTCGCGGAACCGTCCCGCTGGCGATTCGCGGTGCCGAGATTCTTGATATCGATTCTGATCTGCGCGGAAAGTGGAAAGAGTTGCTGGACAATCTGGCTCCCTATCCAATGGGCCGCGATCCACAGGCGCAAGCATTAAGCGGCGGCGTGCTGGCCGACGATGTCTGGGCCGCGGGTCACCTCGGCGATGTCGATGGCCAGCACAATCCGGAAGACGTCTGGCTCAACCCGGTCTTTCCGTTCGAAGACTGGACTCTGGAAACTCGCGACGCTGCCGTTGACAAAATCGTGCAGAAGACGCTCGACCTTGCCCCGCGGCACAGAACGGTCCTGAGCGGCGCCGGACTCAGCACAGCCATCCGCACACCGATTGCAGTCGTGCGGGCAGGACGCGGCGAAGAACTGCCGGACTTGCTGGCGCGCTACTACGCTGCGTTCTCGCCTTTGGCAAATGGCATGAGTCAGTTCGAAGGACCAACGGCTCCCTCAATCGAACACCTGGGACTCCTCTCGACGACGTTACAGGACGCGCTTGTGCAGAGCGTCTCGCCACGACCGGGCGAGCCCGAAATCATTCGCGTCTTTCCCGCGTGGCCACGTCAGTGGCAGGCGTCGTTCCGTCTGCTGGTGCGTGGCGGGTTTCTGGTCTCAGCCTCCATCCGCGATGGCGAGATCGAGTCTGTCGATATCCATTCGGGACGAGGAGAACCGTGCCGGCTGCGAAACTCCTGGGGAAGGCCCTGCCAGATCAGCGAATCGGATGGCGACACCCAGCTCCTATCGGGCGACATCCTTCAATTCAATACCCAACCCGGTAGGAACTACAGCGTCGTTCCCAAGCACCTAAAGTAGTCCAACCATGAGAAGGGTCAACTAAGTGACTGCGAGGATCGCATGGCAGTATATGTTGAAAAGCCAATTGTAGCCGCCGTTGTATTGCTGGCGTTTTCGCAAGTCGCATCGCGAGCCGTCTGTCAGGGGGCTGACGGCACAGGAGGTCAGGTCACGTTTTGGGTTACCGCAGATTCACTGATGCCGGCGTGGGGGTTTTATCCTCTCAGCCAGACTTATGGCGAAACCAAGCCACTCGGCCAGTGGGCGGCGTGGTGTGCGGCAGGCAACGATGGCCAGTTGACGTGGGTCGCGGAGTTTCCCCGCGACGACGATTATCAGGTTTGGGTGCGACAGTATGGCGGCTACGGCAAAGTCGAAGTTTCGGTGGACGAGCGACTGGTGTCGGGTGGAGTGGGCGGACCCGGTGGCGGACGCTACGTCTGGAATCACGCAGGTCACATCGCGGTGAGTAAGGGGCGGCATCACGTCGATCTCGCGGTTTCGCGGGGTATGTTCGATGCCGTGCTGTTCACGACAAACGGTGACGTTAAACCTGCCGACGATACGCTTCCGAAAACAGTTGAGAAGCCAACGCAGCGGGCATTGCGGACCTACCGAGACGATGCTCATTTGGCTTCCGCGGCAGGCGAACGTGGCTTTGTTGTCGGCCGCGCGACGGCGTACGAACTGGCGCTATACGACTGGCTTCCCGCCAGGTCCGGTCAGGATCAGCTTGACGGCTTGCGTCTGTGGGGAGCCGCGGGTCAATACATCAACGGGACATTTGCCATCCGCGCCGTAAAGGACCTCGGAGAGCTGACCGTTTCGTTGGGTCAATTGACCGGTCCGGACAACACAACCATCAAATCGTCCGACATCGACGTGCGTGTGGTTCACGTGCGCGAGCGAAAGAACTCCTTGTTTCGCCCCAGCCGTACGCGTCTGCTTGTTCCAGAACTCTTGCTGCGCGACGATCGCACGAGCTTGCCGCCCAAGGGCAAGCAAGGTGGATTCGGCGGCGGACGATGCGTAACGAGGATTCCGGCGCATCAAAGCCGGCAGTTTTGGTTCACCGTACACATTCCCGACAAATCGCCGCCCGGCATGTATCGCGGCGAGGTTTCCATCTCTAGAAGTTCGTCACGACAACTCCCCGTCGAGTTGGAAGTGCTTCCGGTCAAGTTGCGACCTGCGGAAGGATACTACGCGATTTATCACCGCAGCCAACCGACCGATCCTGACCGACCACACTACGTTTCCCCAGAACGTTATCTGGCGGAATTGCAGGACCACGTGCGGCATGGGTTGAACGCGGCGACGCTTTACGGCGGTTATTCAACCCTGGACCTCGCCCGCCGCGCCGGCATGTCGAAAGCTCCGTGCCTGATGCACTGGCCCAGTGGCGATGCCAAGGAACAGGTGACCGCCGCGAAGAAGATGGGATTTGAAGACCTTTACTATTACGGCGTTGATGAACCGAACAAACCGGAGCAGATCGAGCGTTGCCGAAAGGAGGCCGAGCGACGACAGCGGGCGGACTTGCACATGTTCACGGCCATCAACAGCAAGACTGCCCAAACGGCGACACGGGATTTCATCGACCGTCCCGTTTACAACATTTATGTCTTCAGCGGCAAAAACAATGCCGAGGTGATGTACGTCCGCGAAAGAGGTTTTCGCCCCATCTCCTATTGGGTCACCGCCACGACTTATCCCTTGCCATACCGAGCCCTCACTGGGCTGTACAACAAGGCCTGCGGCTACCAAGGCTCCAGTCCGTGGGCGTATCAGGATTACGCCGACAATCGCCTTTATGATCCTGGCCAGCCGGCTCACAAAGTCGCCTACCCTGACGAATTCGGCAAGCCGATTCCGACACTGGCCTGGGAAGCGCACCGCGCGGGTATCGACGACGTTCGCTACCTGGAAGCTCTTGATCGAGCGATTGCCGCAGCCCGCGAGCGACTCAAACAACCGGATCCACCACGGGGACTCTCCGCGGCGATTGATGAAGCTCGTGGCGTTCGAAAACAGGATTTCGAATCGATCGATGGCCGCTGGTTTGAGTATTTATGTCGCCTTCGCCCCGGCGATCTTGACAAAACTCGCCGCTCACTCGCAGACGCGACGGTGCGGCTCAATCTGTCACTGGGGAAGTAAGAACATCGAACTTCCAACAAATCATGCGTTCCACGCATGATATCTGATCATCACTGCGGGATTGCGATAAGGCTTGAAATCAACATGCTTGCCGAGCATGCTCTTCGCGGACTCGAATGTCGTGCCGCTTGAGTCGGCGACCGCCACGCTGGATACGGAACTACTGTTTGCGATCGCAGGAAAGTAGATGCCGAGATGCGGTCCGCCTTGCTGAGTGATCACGCCCGCCCGAATCTCGTTCCGAGGCTCTGTATCGCTGGACGCCGCGGAATCGTCGGCGTGACTCGGATGCAGCAGATTCGCGAAAACGAGCAGCAGAATACTCGCCATGCGACCGGTCAGGAAGCAACGTTTCATGTTCCGACTCTATATAATGACGCGGCGGCTAATCGTGGTTGTAGTCCCGCAATCAAACACTGTAAGTATGGAGTCATCGCACGCCATGAACCAGCAAGACCGCAGAACATTTCTGAAACAGACGGGCACTGGGGTTGCTGGCGTTGGGGTTGCCAGCGCGGCCGTGTTAACTTCGTCGAGTCCAAGTGCGAAAGCTCAGGGGGCAAATGAGCGCGTGAATGTCGGCTTGATTGGATGCGGTGGCCGGGGAATCCAAGTGGCCAGGGCGATCGGCTCGCAGGACGACGCGGTCGTGCGATATGTTTGCGACCCGGACAGCACACGCGCGACCAAAGCCAAGGACAACGCGGGCGCCGCTCACGCCGTATCGGACCTGCGGCGGATTCTTGACGACAGATCGATCGACGCCGTTGTCATTGCCGCGTGCGATCACTGGCACGCTCCAGCCGCCATCCTGGCGTGTGAAGCCGGAAAGCACGTCTACGTGGAAAAGCCGTGTTCACACAGTGTGCACGAAGGCCGGTTGATGATCGACGCGGCTCGCAGAAACAAACGCGTCATGTAGCACGGCACGCAAAGTCGTTCCAAAGCAACGACCACGGCAGCGATGCAAATGTTGCGCGAAGGCGTGATCGGTGATGTCCTGGTTGCCAAACACATCAACAGCCAGAAGCGAGCCAACATTGGGCAACGAAAACCTTCACCGGTCCCCGATCACATCGACTATGACCTGTGGGTCGGACCGGCCGAGTGGCGGCCGTACCAGTCCAACTACGTGCATTATCACTGGCACTGGTTCTACAACTTCGGGACCGGCGACATTGGAAACGACGGCGTGCACGGGATCGACGTGGCTCGATGGGGTCTGGGAGTCGAAACGCATCCGAGTTTCGTGGCTGGCTATGGCTCGAAGCTGTACTTTGACGACGATCAGGAGTTTCCCGACAGCTATCAAATGACTTTTGAATATCCTGCTGACGGGACCGTCGGAAAAAAACGAGTGCTCGTGTACGAACAACGCATCTGGGCGCCTTATCGTGAGGACGAAGCCGGAACTCACACGGTCTTCTATGGGACACAGGGCATAATGAAGTTCACCGCATCGGGCGTGAAACTGTTCGGCCCGAAGAATGAACCTCGCACGATCGACGCGTTTCCTGAAGACCGCGAGGATGCGCATCAGCGCAACTTCCTTGATGCCATTCGAACGGACAAGCCGCTCAATGCCGGGATCGAAGTTGGCCATCTGTCATCGACGTTGTGCCACCTGGGCAACATCGTGTCCCGCACCGGCCGATCCGTGAAGTTTGAGCCGTCATCGGAACAGATCGTCGGTGACGAACAAGCCAACGCGCTGACCCGCCGCGAATACCGGAAAGACCATTGGGCGAAGCCTGCCGAAGCGTGAGGTGTCGTCGAAGGCCCTTAACGAGGGTCGAATGCTCAAGTAGAGAGCGAGCGAATTGCCGATGACTGCTGCGGATCGTCACACCAAACCGACCGTCGAATCCTCTAAGTCCGACGCGGTCCACACCGAGTCGAAGGCGGCGGCGCTTCGCGCGCTCGCCGAAGAGCACCTGATCCGTTACGGCGGTGAGTTCGTGCCGCCGCTGATCGAGCGCGCCTCTGGCTCCTATGTGTACGATTCGACCGGCCGAGAAATACTCGATTTCACGTCTGGTCAGATGTGCTCGACGCTTGGCCACAACCATCCCGCTGTCGTCACGGCGATTGAGCAGAGTTGTCGGCAAGCGGTCCACCTGTTCACTTGGATGCTCTCACCGCCCGTCATTGAACTCTGCCGCGCGCTGGCCGAGATGCTGCCACCGACGTTGCAGAAAGTGCTGTTGTTGAGTACCGGAGGCGAATCGAACGAAGCCGCGTTGCGGATGGCTAAACTGCATACAGGTGGATTCGAGATCGTCGGGCTGACCAGTTCGTATCATGGAATGACGGGCGGCGCGGTTTCGAGCACGTATTCGATCGGACGGACGGGTTATGGACCGGCGATGCCCGGCACAATGGCGATTCCCGCCCCTAACTGCTACCGCTGTCCGATCCGCCACTGCATCGACCGCTGTGATCTGGCCTGTCTGGAGGCGGGATTCGAATTGGTCGATAATCAATCGGTCGGCTCGCTGGCAGCCGTGATCGCCGAACCAATCATCAGTGCCGGCGGCGTGATCGTGCCGCCAGGGGGTTACTTTCCGCGTCTCAAAGAGCTGTGTGAGGCGCGGGGGATGCTCTTGATTCTCGACGAAGCTCAAACTGGGCTTGGTCGGATCGGTGTCCCGTTCGCATTCGAGCAAGATGGAGCCGTCCCGGACATTCTGACGCTCTCAAAAACACTCGGCGGTGGCCTGCCATTGGCGGCGACGGTGACAGGCGCAGAGATTGAGGAATCTTGCCATCGCAAAGGCTTCCTGCACATCACATCTCACGAATCGGACCCGCTGCCGGCGGCGGTCGGCCTTGCGGTCCTAGAAGTGATCGCCCGTGAACGGCTGGTCGAACGCGCCTCGCAAATGGGGGACTACCTGAAACGAGGACTCGACGAGCTGATGCAGCGGTACGAGTGCATCGGTGACATCCGTGGACGCGGGTTGTTGTGGGGTGTCGAGATCGTCAAGGACCGTGCAACGCGTGAGCCGGATGCGGCATTTGGCGCTGCGGTGACACGCCGCTGTTTGGAGCTCGGTTTGAGCATGAACATTGTGACGTTTCCGGGTCTGGCGAGCGTCTGGCGGATTGCTCCGCCTTTGATCGTCAACACTGACGAAATCGACAAGGCGCTGACCATCCTCGACCAGGCACTGAACGAAACTGTGGCGATAGGCGGTCATGGTGTCGGTTCGTTGGTCGATGAGTGCAGCGCCGCCTCGGCGTCTTCGAGTTCGGGCAGACGGCGGAGGTAGCCGTGTTTCTCGATCAGACGACGGGCTTCGGCCAGACGGATCGCCGCTGCGGGCGGCGTTGTTCCAGTCCTCCCGCTTGAGTTCAATCGGCAGTCCAGCCCGCATCGGCTCGAGAGCCTCGGGCAGCCGCCCCAAGGCGGCTTCGTTCAGCAACCAAGCTTGGTCTGCTTCCGTCAGCGCGGGCGAGACGCTGCTCAACGGGATCTCGAAGAAGCAGGCGATGGCTCCCAAGTTGGAACCGAGAGCGCCGAGTTTGCGTGAGCTGTAGTATTCGTTCCCTCGCAAGATACGGGCGATGTAAACCTTGTCACAGGCCTCCTGCTGCAAGCCCGCCTGGCAGCCGTGGCAGTTCGCGTCAGTGTATGCGTTGTGTTAGTGTTGGCTGGTTGTGGCCACGATGAACCCGACAAAGATCCCATCCACGAGCTGTTCATAGTGACATCCAGAGCATTCCGTGAGAGCGTCACGGAGGATGAACTTGATATGCCGGCGATCGTCCGTGACACGATGTGGCCTGATATTAAGAGCGGCGCTATTATTGGTGCAAAGATGGACCAATACGAGAAAGCAGTACTTGGACGTTTCCGCCGATCCCTTCGCCAACAGCACGGGAAGGATTAGTGAATTCAGCGGATAACGATTAGCTTAGTTCTAGATCGATGTCGCTGATTGCCCATTGAAAAACAACGGGAAGCAAGTCCCTCATTCGATACGGAGTCATTTCGTGGCAAAAGCGTCAGATCAGCGGTGCGGCGGCGAGTTCCAAAGTCCACGCCTGCAGTCGCTTGATGCGTATCGAGGCTTGATCATGATCTCGCTCTCGTTCGCTGGATTCGGATTGGCCGCGACCGCAGGGAATCACCTTGAGAGCAACCCCGACTCAGGGCTGTGGCAGCAAATCCATTTTCAATTCAGCCACGCTCAGTGGGTTGGCTGTTCGTATTGGGATTTGATCCAGCCCTCGTTTATGTTCATGGTCGGCGTCTCGATGGCCTATTCATATCTGGGCCGGCAACGGCGCGGCGATTCATACCGCAAGATGCTTGGACACGCCTTCACACGCTCGATCATCCTGATCGCTCTGAGTATCTTCTTGATGTCGAAATCGCGTGGGTATACCGACTGGAGCTTCATGAACGTTCTGGCACAGATCGGCCTCGGTTACACGTTTCTGTTTCTGCTGTGGGGCAAGTCCTTCAAAACACAGGCGGTAACCGGGGCGTTGATTCTTGCGGGAACCTGGATCGTATACGAAGTCTCGCCAAACTCGGGAATCGACCTGGCGAGCGGTTCACCGGAAGTCGGCGTCACAGCAGAGTGGGCCGAGGAGAACTTGGAAGGCATCCACCCCGCATGGCACAAGAATGCCAACATCGGACACACGATCGATTGGTGGCTGTTGAATTCGTTTCCACGGCCGGAGCCATTTGAGTTCAACCAGGGCGGCTATCAGACGATCAACTTTATCCCCTCACTCGTCACCATGTTGTTTGGGCTCATGTGTGGCGAACTGCTGAGGTCCGAGCGCCGTGAGTACCAGAAGCTCGGCATTCTCATCGCGGCAGGAATCCTGGGACTTGTCGTGGGGCAGTTGCTGCACGTGACCGGAGTCTGTCCGCTGGTGAAGCGCATCTGGACTCCGTCATGGGCGTTGTTTTCCACTGGCTCGTGTTGCCTGATCCTCGCAGGGCTGTTTGCCGTGATCGACATGTGTGGATTTCGACGATGGACCTTCCCGCTGGTCGTCGTTGGCATGAATTCGATTGCCATCTACTGCATGAGCATGTCGCTTAAGCCCTGGACGGCGAGGCAACTGCAAACCCATCTTGGGGATGAGCTCTTCACGCTCTACGGTGGCATCGACTCGGCTTTCGCGCCGACGATTCAAGCAGTGATGGTCGGGACTGTGTTCTGGCTGGTCTGCTACTACATGTACCGCAACAAGTTCTTCATTCGCATTTGATTTGGCGAAAGCCAAAGAAGCCAAAACGCGAGGCAGGCATGTTCCATCAAGCTAGTTGGATTTCACCGCGGTGATCCAGCGACTCTTTATGACACTTCCGAGGGGACTGATACACACAAAGCTCCACCCAGATTGGTTATAAAGAATCGGTGGCCAGCACACCCACCCGTTACGTCATCAACTTGACGACAGAGATGATCCTCATGGGACGATCGATCGGCCGCTCCCATTCCCTTTCAAAAACCACCAGACGAGTGGAGCGCAGAACGTTCGCCTTCACAGTTTTTTCCCCTCCCTACTTGAAATCCGCATGGCAGTCACCGCCGCAGGTTAGAGAATTGGGTTTGGCGGCGACGCCTGCAGCCGATGCAAGCTTCGGCCGATCAGAAAACGGTCGTTTGGGGCGTGTGTCACGTCCAACGAGTTGTTGAGACGATTTATCGGTTGTCGGCGATTCCGGCCGGGATTGAGTGGCCAGCGTCGATGTACGCCACCGTCGTTTCTTGGGTCTCAAGCAGCGATGCTTTTGGTATTACAGATCGGAGCACCTCACGACATCCAGGGACGAGAGTTGTTATCGCGCGCCGGCAATCCGATGACAGCAGCTACATTCGCCGTCTCGGACGTTGTCCATCCGGAAATGTGATCGAAGAAACAAAATGGCCCGGGATTGGCTCGTTGGGTTGCGTTACTTGCTGTCTTTCTTCACGAGCGAAATCGCCGCGTCAGCGAATCGTCTACCCAGGATCTTGTATCCCTCAACAGAGTAGTGGAGATCGTCCACCACCTCTTTGCCCTTCACGCCCAATCCTGTGTTGAGGTCGTCTGTATCCACCCATACTGCACGTGAGTCGGCATCCGCAACTCAACCTGAGCCTTTCGCACCATCGTCCAGTGGGAGAAGCGGGTGTTGTCGAGACAGTAATCACTGAGCCGACCGATGACGAAATTGACATCGGTGCGTCCCAGGTCTTCACTGAGTTGACTCTTCAAGCCTTTCAGGCTTGCGGCGTAGACTTGACCGTGCTCCTTTGAGTCTGCTTCGCCTTGCATCCAGACAAAGGTGACCGTTCCGATCTTCGTTCCTTCAATCGCAGTGTTGACTTCCTTCATGAGGCGATTGTACAGGTCACCGTTTGCTCGGCTCACAGGTCGTCGGTTCTTGGATCGACGTTGGGCTCGTTTGCTGGCCCGGCTTGTCTTCTCCACGCTATCGGGCGTTCTTGACCTGGTTCGACGAATGTCAGATATACTGGGTTGGCCCGCCGCATCGGATGCGGCAATCGCCGGTTTCCACTTCTTGTACCAGCGACGAATCGGTTGACCGCCTTTTGCGTCTTTGACAACGATCACGTTATCCTTGCCGAACTCTTTGATCACTGTGGGCGTAAACGACTCGTTCAGTTCGAGCCGCGCCATGTTGGATTGGCCGGAGAGGATAAACAGATGCTTTCCCTGTTCCGCTCCCTTGATGTACGACGCTGGACCCAGTGCGGCCAGGACGATAACAACCATTAACTTAGCCATAGTATTCCTCTCATTTTATTGAACGCCCAACAAATCGTGATCAGCGGCAGGGCGTGCAAGACATCGCTCTGTTACTCTTGGAGAGAGTCATCCGAGTTTTTCTTAGCCCGTTCTTTTTTCCTCTTCTGCCGGGCTTTGCGGCGCTGTTCGCGGGTCGCGGGGATGTCCGCCTCCGGATTGGCGGGAGGACTGCCAACCGCTTCAAATCCCTTCTTGACCGGACGTAGCCGCTTCATTTGTTCGAGGTGCGGCTGAATCTTGGCGACCGGGACAGAGTCTTCACCCGGAACGAACTCCCCAAATGGCCGCTGCTGTGCTTTCGAATCGAATGTCAGAAATCCACGTAACTCGTCTAGCCGGTTCTGATACTTCGGATTTCGAGCGAGATTCTGCTTCTCAAGCGGATCCTTTGACAAGTTATACAGTTGGTCGGATTCGAGACAGTGAGGTCTTTGCAACATGTGATTGGAGACGTTTTTGGCGCCGCCTGCGTAAGCCAACGCTCCCGGCAGCTTCGAGAGCTTCGCACGTTCGATCTGGCGGAACCGTTCCGCTCCATAGCGAATTGCAATGTACTTCCAGTCCTGCGTGCGAACGGCGCGCGCATCGCCGAGTTCGAAGAAAAGATGGTCCTGCACTTCGGCCCTTGGATCAGTCAGGATCGGCCTGATGCTTGTTCCGTCAATGCGATAGTACTTTGGAATGTCGGTACCTGCGACATCAAAGAACGTCGGCACCAAATCGGTGGTCTGAACCAGGCTGGTGCAGACCGAACCCCTGGGGATGACGTTGGGCCAGCGGATGATGAACGGGATGTTCGTGCCGTTGTGATCGTAGAGAGACCACTTGCCCTTCGTGCCATGATCCGAGACGAAGACAAACAGTGTGTCGTCGGCGATTCCCAATTGGTCCAATTTGTCGAGCATTACCCCGACTGTGGCGTCCATCCAGGTGATGCCGTTCGTTCCCTTTTCAAAGCCGGCCTCTTCGACCTGTTTGACGATGTCGTCGCGTGACAGAATTGTCTTGGGGATGCGGTCGAGCTTCCCGGCACCGGAAGTCAGTGGCTTCCCGAGCGAACTGTTCCAGTTTTTGCCGCCACCGTGCATCAGTGTAGTGCAGTAGTGCAGGTAGAACGGCTCATTCTTGTTGGTATCGATGAACTCAAGGGCGGCATCGAGCGTCCACTCGGGGTTATGATCGCTATAGGGATGCTTGACATTTCCCCAATAGACGTGCTTGGCCCAGGAGAAGCCTCGGTCGGTGATCCACTTCCGGAACCAAAGTTCGTTATTGCGCCAGCCGGTGATCACTTCCGGAGCGTTCGGATCAACTCCCGTTTTGGCCGAAGCGTCGAACAGGCCGCGGCTGGTGAATTGGTCCGAGTTTTTTACCTGCGGGCCGACGTGCAGTTTACCGACATGACCGGTCACATAGCCCGATAGCCGGAGTACGTTGCCGACATTCATGTTGTCTTCTTCGAGAGCGACGTTAAAGCCGGGAGCCCCGTGACGGTTCTTGGGATATTCTTCCAGGTAGGGTTTGAAGTACGAATTACCCGGGTAGCGGCCGGTGAACAGCGTGTACCGCGACGGCGTGCACACGTTTGATACGGTGTGTCCATTATCCAGGCGTATTCCCTCGCGTGCCAACCGATCGAGGTTGGGAGTCAGTACTTTACCGCCGTAGCAGGCGATCTCTTCTTTCACCATGTCATCGACGACGAACAGGATGATATTGGGACGATTCTCCTGGGCGGCCTGCGCATAACGCTCCATTCCAAACACTGCGAATGTGACGATTGCCCCGATGACCATTCCCGTATTTACAGCGCGACTCACTCCAGTAATCATGTGCTGCCTCTGTAAATATTAAATTGTTGAGTTGTTCATTTCCGCATGGGTTTCTTGATTATCGGCTCCATCGAGTCGGGGCAAGTTTGTTGGTTCAATTGTAGACTAACAACGTTCCATCCTCGACTTAAACACCTATCAAGAGGTTCGGTTTCGACAAGAAGCTACCTTGTTCTTCTCATCAATTGGCACGGTATATCCGTCGACGGCGATTCGGAACGGTGGTGTAACTTTCTTTCTGTACTTTCAACTGTTTGACATTGCCGCCTTGCGTTTCGTGAGCCTGCGAACGAAAGGCAAGGCGGCA
>PBSM01000246.1 GCA_002726245.1 Planctomycetaceae bacterium
CGCAGTTCCGGCATCGGCGTGACGATTGGCTCATGCCGGAACTGCGAAGACTTGTTCCGGCCTACGGATGACATCACTGCTCTTGGTACGTACTCATCTGCCGCTCGCCTTACACGACATCTACGACGCTTGCGGAACGTGCCGACTTGTCAAGCGCGTCGCAGATTCGTTGGTTCGCGATTGAGACAGTCGGCCAAGTCGGATCGAGTTTGTCGGATCGGACGATGTCGCAGAAGTTCTCGATCATGCACTGCTCTTGAAGCGATGCGGTGGACACTCGTTCGTCGGCTTTTCCCGTTTCTTCGTGAACCCAAAACCGAGGCTTCTCGGGATTCCAGGGGTTGAGAAAGTCGTCGCAGACCAGCGAACCTTTGCTTCCCGCTATCTCAAACCATTTTCGCACGGCGAGATCATACCCGCAGTCGAATGAAGCCACGCGATCGTTGTCGTACCACATGAGCCCACTGAGATTGATGTCTACGTCGTGGCGATAACGCGCGTTCGCAAAGACCTGTCGAGGTAAGTCTCCGAAAGCCCAAAGGGCGACTCGAACGCAGTACCACCCGGTATCCAGCAAGGCTCCGCCTCCCAATTGGCGCTGGAAACGCAATTCGTGGTTGACGATCTCCTCCAGTCTCACCCTGCCCGTGTCGGGGTCACAAGCCATGTGCGGCGGCTTCTGCTGGAGATAGGGATCGATCACGAACCCGAAGGCGGCCGTCACTCGCCGCAACTCGCCAAGAGTTCCATCTTGAATGGGCTTGAGCATATCGGCGGCGCGAGGATGATGGACCCACATCGTAGCGTCCATCAATTGCACGTTGTTCTCACGACAAGCAGCGGCCATCTCCTCGGCTTGCGTCGCGTTCATCGCGATCGGCTTCTCGCAGATGACGTGTTTGCCGACCTCCGCAGCGCGAATCGTCCACTCGGCATGCATCGACGGAGGCAACGGAACATAGATCGCGTCGAGCTCGTCATTCTCAAGTAAAGCCTGATAACTCCTGTAGCTTCGCCCGATGCCATGCTTCTCCGCCCACGACTCTGCACGCTCCGCCGAGCGACTCGCCACGGCTGCTACTTCGGCTCCAGCCGTACTATTGATCGCTTCAGCGACCTTCGTCGCGATTCGCGCCGTACCCAGGATCCCCCAGCGAATGGTCTTTCGGTCGCTCATAGAAGTCAATTACTCAAACTGAAAACGCGAGTGAGAAAGGGGACTGGCTCCATGCCGCAAGAGAGCCTGAAATGTCGGTCAACGGTAACGACACGGTGCCTGTCCCCTTTCCTCGCGGGCGACGTCGAACCCCGCTGGTCCGTCGTGAAAGCGGGACAGGCACCAAAGCAGCGAACCACAGTTTTCTAGTGGTGAGTCGATCGCGCTGCTTTGGAGCCAGTCCCATTTTCACGTCCCTTTTCAGTTTGAGTCAATTCGCTGCTGGCAACTGGTATCCCTTACGGTTCAGTCGGATGCGATAGAGGCTGCTGCCTGCCGTGATGTACAGCAAGTTCGCGTCTTGCCCTCGACCGAAGCCGACATTGGTCGGAACTTCGGTTTTGATGTATTCGAGTTCCTTGCCTTCTGGGTCGTAAACTGCGATGCCAGGGCGGTCCTCGGCTCGAACGGCAACGTAGAGATTTCCATCTTCGTCGCAGATCAAGCCGTCGGGTCCGTCTTGCGGATAGTAATCAACCAGCGTCTTGCGGAACGTCGCCGTTCCATCTTCATGCAGATCATACGCCATCAATGCCATGTGCCCTTTGCGGAGCGGTGGCAAGTCGAAAGTGCCTTCGTCATTCTTCGTCGCCAGACGTTCGAACCCATTCGCGCCGTTGTGATTGCTGACAACATACAGCGTCTTTTGGTCCGGCGAGACGCTGACGCCGTTGGGCTTACCGGCATCCGTGATAATGCGTTCGATGGAACTATCTGGATCGACGCGATAGACGCCCATCACCGGCTGATCAATCGTCTCGTGTCCGAGGTAGCGAGGATCGCTGAAGTAGAGACGTCCCTTCTCATCGAACGTGACATCATTCGGTGAGTTCAGCTTTCGGCCTTCGTACATTGCGGCGACAATGTAGCTCATGCCAGTCTTCATGTCCGTGCGAGTGACGCGACGGCCGCCGTAATCTGCTCCTTCGCAAACGACCATCCGTCCTTTGGCGTCGAACTTGATTCCGTTTGACATGCCGCTGGGAGAACGAAATATCTTGGTCTTCTCCGTTTTCGGATTGAACATCCAGATATGACCGGCGTGAATCGAGCCATCCTCTTCGACCGCTTGATGCGAGAAGGTGATGTCGCTGAAGTAGACCATGCCGTCAGGAGCAACCGCGACACCTTCGGTCAGAATGATTCCCTCAAAGAGTTTCTCAAGCTTCGAATCGGGAGCCAGAATCGGTTCAGCCGCCGACAACTGGGATGAGAGGGAACTAACGGTCAGGACGACCAACAATTGAGCAAGCCGATTCAAGTTCATGGTGCAGCTCCGCAGATGTGCATACGAAATGCTTCTCATTTCGCGACTATAGTACCTCACAAGCGATCGACTTGCGATCAGGTAGTTCGCCGCAAAGGACGGTATTTACTGCGGATGCCCTGAGCGTCGCCTGTCACTCCAAGCTGGAAATCCCAGCCTCAGCGAGTACATTGTGAATGCATCACGCCGCCCGCACACGCCTTAACGCGAAGAGGCCTTCCATGAAACAGTTCTGTCTCGTTCCAATTGTCCTCGCCCTGACTTCGGTAGCCCACGCAACGGAGGCTTGGCCGGAGTTCCGCGGGCCGACCGGCGACGGACACGTGCAGGGAAGTCGATTGCCGACGAAGTGGAGCGAAACTGAGAATGTTCTTTGGAAGTCCAAGTTGCCTGGACGAGGTTGGTCAACACCGGTGATCGTTGGCGAGCGAATCTGGATGACATCCGCGACCGACGATGGCCATGAACTCACGGTGCTGAGTGTCAGCCGAAAGACGGGAGCGATTCTGCAACAACAGAAGCTGTTTGACGTTGACGCGCCCGAGCCGCGAAACAAGATGAATAGCTACGCCTCTCCGTCCCCGGTCACCGACGGCGAGCATGTCTATGTTTACTACGGGACTTACGGGATCGCGTGCCTTGATGCGGAAACCGGCCAAGTTGTTTGGTCGCGACGTGATGTCAATCTCGACCACCAAGAAGGCCCCGGCTCGTCGCTCATCCTCCACCAAGGCAGGCTCATCTTTCATTGTGATGGACGTGACGTACAGTTCCTAACTGCTCTGGAATGTAAGACGGGCAAGACGGCGTGGCAAACGAAGCGATCTCTCGATCTGTCCGGAGTCGGAGACTACTCGCGAAAGGCTTTCACGACTCCACTGATCGTGAAGACGGACGAAGGCGAACGCATGATCAGCCCGGCAGCTCAGGGCTGCTACTGCTACGATCCGCTGAACGGACGGGAGTTGTGGCGGGTCAGCTACTCGGGCTTCTCCGCCGTTCCTCGTCCTGTTGTTTCCAACGGCTTGGCATTTGTCGTTGACGGGTTCGCGAAGCCCAAGATCTATGCCATTCGCTACGAAGGCGATGTTACCGACTTGCATGTCGAGTGGGTCTACAGCCAGAACGGCCCTTCGACTCCTTCGCCGATTGTGGTTGAAGATCGACTGCTGTTCGTGTCGGATAACGGAATCCTCTCGTCAATTTCCGTGGAGACCGGTGAACTGCATTGGAAAGAACGGATCGGCGGTAACTTCAGCGCGTCGCCGATCGCGTCGAACGGTTTGGTGTATGTCTTCGATCGCGAGGGTAAGACGACGATCGTCCGCCCCAGCGATTCCGCGGAGGTTGTTGCCGTCAATGAACTCGACGAAGGCCTCATGGCTTCGCCCGCCGTCAGCGGCAACGCGTTGGTTCTCAGAACTCCAAGCTATCTGTACTGCATCGGGAAGTAGTACGCTGGGACAGTATTCCGATGGCATGGGCTGCAGTTCAACTGTCTCTTCTCACTCTCAACGGTGTCGCCTGCTAGCAGCCTGGGCGAAGTGATTTTGCTTGTCATCGCAGGTAACGACTGGCGGCGTGGGCTCCAGCGAGCTTGGCTCCACTCGGCAGAATCGTCGTTGTGGTTGGCGGAACGGCGATGAAGTGGCTTCTAAACCTGCTGCAACCGCCTCTTGTGAGTGCATGAGTTGCGGTCAGAGTTAGCGTTGACCTGAAAGCCGGAAAATGGCACGTTACGCCTGCTGGTAATGACTCCGTTCCCTTACTTGCATGGAAGCAAGTCATGAATTCACTCGCCTCGACGCTGTTGTTCTTATCACTCGGCCAGGCTTCGGACGGCGACCTTCCGCCGGAACGCCCCACGACTCTTCAACCACCTCCTGTGATTGACAGTGCGGAAGCTAACGAACAGCCGAGACAGTTTCGAATCGGCGATTCGCCGCGCGAAGCGTTTCCGGCTTCCCCCGCGTTCCCCGCGGAAAGGTTCGCAGCGCCCAAACCGCCAACGCGGCGGCAGCCGCCTGCTGCGTCTCGCCGCCGATCGGTGGTACTCACGGATCGTACCGATCCCGTCGTCCCTGTGCAGGCAAAAGGCGCGATCGACTTGGCGAACCAAATCCTCAGCGAAGCAGTTCGGTCAATCGAACTCCACGGCGACGCGACGCCACTCGTCAGTGCTCTCGGATTGGCTGATTCGACAACCCGCTCGCGGATTCTAAAGAGTTATTGGAGCCTGTCTGTCGCTATCGGCCGGTATGCATTCGCCGAGCATGAAGCCCTCTACTTGCAAAAACTCAGGCGGCCACAAGCAAGAACAGAAGACGCGATGCTACAGGCTCACGCAGCCCGTGCTTCCGCCCGCCGCTCGCAAGCCCGATTGAATGCGATTCATTGGCAGGAGCGTTTGTCCGAGTTGCTACCGAACCGCGAAGCGGGCCTGCCCGTTCCGGCGGACATGCCGTTCGTGGGCGTCTACAGGACGCAGATCGAAAATCTGTATGGTCGAGACCAGGCTCCGCGCCGTCTTCAAGAGATTGATCGTGCATTGCCGCATGAGCTCGACATCATCTCCCGTCGAGCCGAGTCGATCGCTGCGTTCGAACGCCTCGTGACGGAGCTAAGCGAGGCCTACGAGACCGGCGCCGCAAGCCTCGGCCAAGTCCTTCAGGCGACTGAGGAACTCAGCGAAGAAAGAACGAAGTTCCTGGATGTCGTGCTGTCGTACAACGAGAATATCGCGGACTACTCGTTGTCCGTCGTGGGAGCGAATGCGCCCGTGACGACACTGTTAAGTACTCTGATCCACGCGGAGACGGCCGCGCGGCCTGCCTTGTTGGCTGACGCACGCGTTCGGCCGGCGTCGGCCGAAGCACCGGATCGAGCCGGCGAAGCCCCAACGCCCGCGCGCGAAACGCCAAACACTTTCCTGCGTGTCGAGCCGGCGTTTTCGCCTGGAAGCCAATCGATTCTGCGGCCGTAATGTAGGTCTGCCTCGGCGATGTGGACCTACGACATGCCTTGGCGCAAATGTTTAGGTGGAAGAAGATGCTTACATGAGCGTCGCGGCATCTCCAACCTCTTCAGACGTGCAAACGGTAGTGAAACCGCTGCGGATCGGTTCACTTGTGATCGATCCGCCGGTTCTTCAAGCGCCGATGGCTGGCTTCACGAACTTCGCCTTCCGCCAGATCGTGCGTGAGTATGGCGGAGCTGGTTTGCAAGCGACCGAGATGGTCAATGCTAGAGGCTTCGTCTGGATGGATCAGAACGAAGCCGAACACCCTGAACGTCTGTGGGGCGTGAAGGACGAAGCTCGACCGCTCGCAGTGCAGATCTGGGACAACGATCCGGAGATGTTGGCAAAGGTCGGTGATCGCCTGGCACACGAATACGAGGTCAGCATTGTTGACATCAACTTCGGATGCCCGGTGAGGCAAGTGACCGAGAAGGCTCACAGCGGTTCGTACCTTCTACGTCATCCCGATCGCATGGGCGCGATCATCGAACGAGTTGTCGAAGCCTGTCGCCCGACTCCGGTAACCGCCAAGATCCGTCTTGGCTGCACACGCGACCAAATCAACGCGATCGATGTGGCGCAGGTGGTAGAAGGAACCGGTGCCGCTGCGTTAACGGTACACGGTCGGACGGCCGAGGACTTCTTCAAAGGTAGCGCTGACTGGAATCGAATCGCCGAGATCAAGAGCTACTTGAAACGCATTCCGCTGATCGGAAACGGCGATCTCGATGCAGCGGAGAAGGTCGTGGAAGTATTTCGCCGTTACGATGTCGATGGCGTTATGATCGGCCGAGCTTGCCTCGGCCGACCGTGGCTGTTCATGCAAGCCGCCGCTGCATTGCGAGGCGAAGCGATCCCTCCCGATCCAAGTATCGACGAGCAACGAGAATGCTTGTTGCGGCACTACGACTTGGTTGTTGATCGCTTCGGTCTCGAGAAGGGGACGATGTTGATGCGGAAGTACGCGTGTTGCTACGCTCAAGGAAAGCCGAGTGCCAGACATTTCCGGAGGCATGTCGCAAACGTCGGCACACCCGACGAGTTTCACGCCATCGTTCACGAACACTTCCCTCGCGGGTAACTAGCGTTTTGGCGAAGTCGAATCTCAAGGTCAGATGCTATGGCGGCCGGCATCACTTGAATGTCTTGAATTCCCCGGCCTTGAATCGTCGCCAGTAATCGATCAAATCGCGTCGCACCTGCGGGGATAAGAGGACGACTCCGAAGATATTCGGAAAGGCCATCGACAGAATCATCATGTCCGAGAAATCGAGGACCGCACCGAGGTTCGCGATCGCTCCGACAAAGACCGCCGATACGTAGATGACTTTGTAGACAACCGTGCTACGCGGTCCGAACAGCCGCTCCCAACAGCGTTCGCCGTAATAGCTCCAAGAGATGATGGTTGAATATGCGAACAGAACGACCGCGATGCTCAGGATGTATGGAAAAAACCAAATCTCTTGAGCAAAGGCCTTGGAAGTGAGCGGCGTGCCTTGGCGACCTTGCTCGACGATCCAAGTCTCGTTGTTCCACGCGCCGGTGATCAGAATGACGAGTGCCGTCATCGAACAAACAACGACGGTATCGATAAACGGCCCCAACAGCGCGACCGCACCTTCGCGAATCGGCTCTTTGGTCTTCGCAGCGCTGTGAGCGATCGCAGCGCTGCCGACTCCCGCCTCGTTGCTGAACGCAGCCCGTTGCACTCCGATCACGAGTACGCCCAGCATGCCACCTCCAAATGCTTCGGGCCGGAATGCTTCGGAGAAGATTTGTACGACGAGCGACGGTACGTCAGCGATATGGGTCAGGATGATCCACAGGCAGGCAATCATGTAGATGATGCACATCGAAGGCACGATCTTCGCAGCAGCAGCGCCAATGCGTTTGATTCCGCCGAGGATGACAGTCGCCACCATCGCAGCGAGGAAGATACCGAAGATCGGCAAGAACACGGGCCCTAGTTTGGCCATCTGATTTTGAAACGCTTCCTTTTCGCCCTTCAATCGTTCGAGATTCTCCATGTCATCAGCAGCCGCGGCGACTTTGATCTCGTCGCCCAAACGCTCGAGTGTGGCATAGTCATTCAGTTGAATCATGGCAAGCATTTGCTGGCCAGACTGATTGGCTTGAAACATATTGCCGCCGCCGAAGCTGGCCAGAATGCACATCACGGCAAACACGATCGCCAAGACTTTGCCGACCGGACCGAGGCCGAGTTCGCGGAGCCCCACATCCAAGTACTGCATCGGGCCACCGAGTACGGTGCCGTCGGGTTTGACTTGTCGATACTTCTGGCCCAACGTGCATTCGACAAACTTGCTTGACATACCGAAGACGCCGCAGGCCAGCATCCAGAAGAACGCTCCTGGTCCTCCCGCCGTCATCGCAATCGTCACGCCCGCGATATTGCCCAAGCCGACAGTCGCCGACAGGGCCGAGGCAAGGGCCTGGAAGTGTGTGACCTCGCCCGGTTCGTTGGGATTATCATACTTCCCTCGTACGATATCGATCGCGTGGCGGAACCCCCAGACGTTAAAGAACCGCATGTAGACGGTGAAGAAGATGGCACCCAGCGATAACCACAACACGACTATTGGCGCGCCGCCGACTTGGGCTGTTAGGATGTGAGCCGGCTGGCTTGAAACGGGGTCGTCATTTAACTTCAAGAGTTGCTGTTCCGCCAACTCGGAAACCTGATCGCTGGTCAGCACATCAGATTCACTCAGCTTCTCACGCAAGGCAAGTTCTTTATGGAATGCGCCGGCGCGAAAGGCATACTTGCTCTGCCGTCCCTGAACAGTGACGTAATCGATCAAGTCACCATTTAGCTTCCCGGCGCGGATCGCACCGCTTTGCCCGTGAGCAAGTTTGCCCAGAATGTCGAACCGCTCAACTTCCTTATCAGTCAGAGTCGCATCTTCAGACAGATTGCCGTCTGGTTCGACACGTTTGAACGATTCGGTCCCTCCACGAGGACGCGCGTAGTCTTCATGCTCGTCGAGTTGAATATATGTTTGTTCGCGCTGAAACAACCGCTTAAAAAGAACCGTTGCCATCGCGTCAACCGCCGTGGCGAAAGCACCGTCAACCTTCTGGAGAGCCGTAGGGGCGGGAGCCGTCTCGTCCAGCTCAACACGAACGCGTGTTTGGTTAGACTCAGACTGTGCATATGCCGACCGGGGTGACACGAGCGAAGCGAAAACCAACGCCGTGATCACAACGCCGCAACAGCTACAGTTGCGCCTCATTCGCTCGTTCGTGTTTCGGTGACCCATTTCGTTGTCCCTTCTTTGACTCAAATAGACCGCCTCTCGAACTCAACCTGATACACCAGCGTGGTTGCTATGGTGTCTTTTTGTCGGAAGTGAGATTCGAGACGGGATACTTCTCGCATCGACATTTTGCCGACAATATCTAGTTGATAACCGGTGGCATGTCAACGTGTTACGAAGATCGTGCAA
>PBSM01000247.1 GCA_002726245.1 Planctomycetaceae bacterium
ACCATCGAAAATGCCAAACCAATAACATACTACCCACTAAACTGCGCGAGGAACCCCCTTTGGGAGAGGGTTAGGGAGAGGGGGGCGTCAGTCCAGCAGCTTTCCGCGAACCGTCAATTCCAGCCCAAGCTGTCGCGCAACCGAGACGGCGACTGCATCGACATCTTCCAGAACGTCTTCATTCGCGAATCTGATTACTCGCCAGCCTTCATTCTCAAGATACTCCTGTCGAGACACGTCGCTCTCAAACGTGTAATCGTGGTAGCCACCGTCGAGTTCGATGATGTACTTCAGCTCGACGCACGCGAAGTCAGCAAAGAATGGACCGATCGGATACTGGCGACGAAACTTCAAACCGCAGAAGCGTTTTGCGCGGAGAATCTGCCAAAGAAGTGATTCGGCCTTGGTCTGTTGCTGGCGGAGTTCACGAGCTCGATCTGTTTTCTGTGACATCGTGCGTGCGCCCTCTCCCTAACCCTCTCCCGGAGGGAGAGGGGATTGCTGCTGGTTGCCGGACTCAGTCGAATCCAGTTCCCGCGCCTTGGCTTCGTCTCGTGGTTTCAGGACCTCTGTTTGAGCTTCCTCAATAAAGGCGAGCGGATTGAGTACGACCTCGTCGCCTTCCTTCAGCCCCGACTCGACGACAATGAAGATGTCATTGGTGTCGCCAAGCTGCAGCGCACGTCGTTTTGCTCCTGCGGCCGTCTGGACCCAACAGAAGTTCCCCTTCTCAGTTTCCACAACGGCTGCCACCGGGATCAGCAGCACGTCCTCGTGCCGAGCCATGATCACTTCAACCTCGGCACTCATGCCGGGTTTCAGTTTTTCCACCGAGGGGAGCTCGATGATCGTGTCGTATTTCACTACGTTTCCGGTCCACCAACCTGCCGGGCTGGTGACCGTAGCCACCGAGGCAACCTCACCGTCGATCGTTCTGTCAGGCAACGTTACCCTGGCGGCCAGCCCCGGCTTAACGCGATCGATGATAGACTCGTGAATACCGACCTTGACTTGCATCTTGGACATGTCGGGCATGAGCAGCAGAATCTGGTCCTTGTGTACTCTCGCACCTTCTTCGATGTCGGGTGTATTCTTCCACTTGGCGGCGGACGGGTAGATCACCAATCCGCTCCGTGGGGCGGTAACGACGCAGTACTCTAACTCCTCCAACGCGCGATCGCGGCGACTCGCATCTGCCTCGGCCCGCTCAATATCTGCTGCGTTTCTTGCTGAGTCCGCGGCCAAGTTGCCTTTGAGCGTTTCCATCTCCTCGGCAATACCGAATCGTTTCAGAACGTCGATCTGGGTCTGATTGACCTCCACATCCAACTGAGCCCGTGTGACCGAAAACTCTTTATCCTCGACTTCGAGTTGGCTGACGTACCCGCGGGCAGACATCATCTTCGCATGGGCAAGCATGTTCTGAGCTGTACGCAAGTTCGACTGGGCAATTGCGAAGTCCTTTTCCAGCGTCATGACTTGTGCTGGATACCTCCCTTCCTTGTACTCCGAGATGGCGAGCTTGGCTCTCGCCGCATCCGCCGTGGATCGTTCGGCGCCGGACTGCGACCAATGCGCATACTTCGAACGCTCGGCGATTTGCTCTTCGATAAACAGCGTGTCCAGCCGGAGCAGTTCGTCGCCTGCTTGCACTTCCGTACCGCTCTCGACCACCCAGATCACGGTGTTCTGACCTCGGACCTTGCACTTGATTTCGGTGTTTTCGGAACTCTCCAAAGTGCCTTGTTCGGTAACGGTGACGAGCAGGTTGCCACGAGCGATCGTATGAGTCAGCTTCGGACCGTACTCCCGTGAGGAACTCACCCCTGGGATCCAGGTGGCAGCCATTGCCACGACGGCGACCACGCCGATCACCAGTAGACCGCGTTTCCACCATCGGACTTGCGGAGCATTCTGCGCGGAATCCTGCCGATCGCTGTCGCGTTGCAAGGGTAGCGACTGTGGTTGGCTCTGTGTTTCGGAAGGTGTGTCAATCGCCATGATCAGTCTTCCGTTTGCGTTTGTGTTCGTTAAACAAGGAGGTTACTCGTTGGTACTTGTCTCTTCCGGTCTTGACTCGGTGCTCGACTCACTCGAATCCGACTCGCTCGGCTCTGCTTCGTCGAGCGTCTTCAACGCGTCCGTTTGAGCTTCTTCGATGTAGGCAGCCGGATTGAGCACGACCTCATCGCCTTCTTTCAAACCGGCCTCGACAATAATAAACACATCGTTACTATCGCCGAGTTGGAGCGAACGCCGTTCGGCTCTCTCGGCCGTCTGAACCCAGCAGAAGCGGCCCTCCTCCGTCTCTACCACCGCCGCCACGGGTATCGTCAGCACGTCCTCGTGCGTAGCCATGATCACTTCCACCTCGGCACTCATGCCGGGCTTCAGACCTTCTTCGGAAGGAAGTTCAACGATCGTGTCGTATTTGACCACGTTTCCGGTCCACCATCCCGCTGGCTTTGTGATCGTCGCCACGGAGGAGACCTCGGTCTCCAGCGTTCTGTCCGGCAGCGTCACCCTGGCAATTAGCCCTGGCTTGATGCGGTCGATGATCGATTCGTGAATCCCGACCTTGACTTGCATCTTGGACAGGTCGGGCATCAGCAACAGCACTTGATCCTTACGCACCGTCACGCCTTCTGCGATGTCGGGTGCATCCTTCCACGCGGCGGCCGAGGGGTAAATCACCAAGCCACTCCTTTCGGCGGTGATGACGCAGGCGGCAAGTTCTTGCTCCGCGCGCGCGCGGCGTGCCTCCTCCATTTTGAGCCCTGCCACGTCCGCTGCCAGCTTCGATTTGGTTGCCCTCAGATTGCCTTTGAACGTCTCCAGTTCCATTTCCTTGGTGAATCGCTCGAGAACATCGATCTCCGTCTTTTTAACTTTCAGTTCCAAGTTCGCCTGCGTAACGGTGAACGCATTCCCTTCGACTTCCAGTTCCGTCACATAGCCACGCTTGAACATCAGCTTGGAATGATTAAGCATCTTGTCTGCGGTTCGGAGATTTGTCTCTGCAATTGCTAATTCCCTCTGCAGTCGCTTCATCTGCGTGCGATACCTGCCCTCCAGATACGCATCGATTGCGATCTCCGCTTTCGCCATATTCGCCTTGGTTCGTGCATGCGTGGCGGTCGCAATATGCAAGTTCGTCTTCGTTAGACTAACGGTCTCTTCGATAACCTTCGTATCCAACCTGACCAATTCGTCTCCCGGCTTCACCACGGTGCCACCGGGGATGACCCACGTGACGGTGCTGAAACCGCGGACATCGCATTTGATTTCGGTGTTGTTTCCGCTCTCCAACGTCCCTTGCTCGGTTACCGTGACGACCAGATCGCCACGCCTGATCGTGTGAGTCAGCTTCGAGCCGGTCTCTCCCGACGACAAAGCGCCGGGGAGCAACGCGGCAGCAGACGCGAGAACGGCGACGACACTAAGTGCGAGCAGACCGCCTATCCACCATCCGCCCTGTGGAGAATGCTGTTGCGAACGCCGCGGTTCTGGACGGCTATGCGTCTCTGGAAGCACGTCAATCGACATGATCCGTCTCCGTTTGCGAACGTCAATCGCTGGTTATCGGCTCGATCGGTCGGGGAGAGCGCTCTGTGAGCGCAGTTGCCACCCAAGTCTGTCGATGAAGCAAATTATAATTGACATGGAGATCTGGTGTACACTCGGGCTTTAGGAGGGATGCGACACGAGGTTTATTATTGGAGGCCACCAAGGAACCATAGAATTTGAGCGATCGTGGACATCATTTCTCGCGAATTCGGCTTTTTCTCTCCCCGAGAATGCCGCCAGAGCGTCAATCCTTGGACTGATCGCCGCGGAACTCCTGCAGCCACTTTTCGACCTCTTGCGGCTTGAATTCTCCCGGCCCTTTGCTGCCGTAGTACGCGATCTTTCCGTCCAGGCCCACGACGATCAAGCGATCGGGCCAGCCTGCAGCCTGCGTAGGCAGCATTCACAGCGTTGTCCTCCTTATCGACGAGCGTCGATGCAGTGCAAAGGGCACGATCGTAAATAGGGCACGCAAAGGCCCGAACTGTCGGTCAACTGTAATGGCACGGTGCCTGTCCCCTTTCCTCGCCCCCTTTCCTCGCGGCCACATCGAACCCCGCCGATCCGTCGTGAAAGTGGGACAGGCACGAAAGCAGCGAACTATTTGTTTTCTAGTGGTAAGTCGATCGCGCTGCTTTGGAGCCAGTCCCATTTTCACGACTCCCTTTTCAGTTGCAGACTTGGCATTTGAATTACAGTTCGAACGCTGTTCGGAAGCCTCGTATATCCTCGACGTGCCCCATCACGATCGCGATGTCACCAGCGCGGAACGTGTACGCGGCCTCGGGGTTGAAAATCATCTGGCCGTCGGCGCCACGAACCGCCACAACGAGAAGCCGGTGCTTCCGATGAGCCTCCGTTTCCGCTACCTTGACACCGATCAACTTCGAATCGTCAGCAAGAGTGATCTCGTCCAACTCGAGATCGAGGAAGCTGCTCTCGGCGACAAGTTCCATGAGTTGCGCCGTGGATGGCCGCGTCACCAGTCTCTCGATCCGATGAGCACCGATGATGGCCGGCATCACAACCTTGTTCGCGCCCGCTTGCATCAGTTTCGCCTCCGTCGTCGGGTGCTCGGCGCGGGCGATGATCTCTAACGACGGCCGTAGATTCCTCGCGGTCAAGGTGATGAAGACGTTGTCCGCATCGCTTGGCAGGCACGATACCAAGCATCTCGCCCGATCGATCCCTGCACTCGCTAGGACCGAATCCTCGGTCGCGTCGCCGCACAAGCACAAGAAGCCCAAGGCCTTCGCCTCCTCAAACCGGTCCAAGCCGCGTTCGATGACGACAAAGTGCTGCTGACTTTGCCTTAGATCGCCGGCCAGGAACTCTCCAATCCGCCCGTAGCCGCACACGACAACATGCCTCTGCAGCTTGTCAATGCCGCGCGTCATCCTGCGATGACCCAACACTTCCTGTAATTCGCCTTCCAGAACCATTTGTACAAAACCTCCAAATGTATAGGCCGCCGCCGACATCCCGAGAATGATCACTCCTACGGTGAACAGTTTGAACACCGCGGGAGAATCGCTCGTCTCTGAGAAACCAACACTTGAGATCGTGATCGTTGTGAGCCAAATAGCATCAACAAAATCGTACTCGCCCAGCCAACAATAACCGAGCACGGCCCCAGCAAAGATAAATGCCAGCACCATCGCACCGGTGCGAACGCGTGCGAGAGGCGAACGAAACTGGAGGGGCCGGAAGCTTGCTGAGTCGGAGCGAGGCGACACGGACGCAGTCCCTTGCGTTAGCGAACGTTAACCTTGTGCGGTCGCCATTGTATCGGCAACGTTCGCATCGGGAAGCGGGATTGGGACCGTGTTATGCCAGCACATCGTGCAATATCTTGCCGTGAACGTCCGTCAGTCGATAATCGCGGCCTTGGAAGCGATACGTCAAGCGTTCGTGATTGAAGCCGAGCTGGTGCAGAATGGTCGCCTGCAGATCGTGAATGTGCTTGCCCTGCTCCGTCGCGGCGAGCCCGAGTTCGTCTGTCTGGCCGTGAACCAAGCCACCTTTGAAGCCTCCGCCCGCGGCCCACATTGAATACGCATCAATGTGGTGATCGCGGCCGGTTGTCTTCCGAGCTTCGCCCATTGGCGTGCGTCCAAACTCGCCTCCCCAAATGACGATCGTGTCTTCGAGCAAACCTCGCTGCTTCAGATCGAGAACGAGCGCCGCGGAAGCTTGATCTACTTCTTTGCAGATTGCTGGAAAGTGGTTTTCGAGATTCTCGGATGGCCCACCGTGATGGTCCCAGCTCGTGTGATAGAGCTGAACAAAACGGACGCCTCGCTCGACAAGCCGCCTGGCGAGCAGGCAGTTGTTCGCGTACGAAGGTTTGCCCGGTGTCGCACCGTAGCCATCGAGTACATGTTGAGGTTCCTGTGCGATCTCCATCAACTCGGGCGCACTCGATTGCATACGATACGCCATCTCGTAGGCGGCGATCCGGGTAGCGATTTCAGGATCGCCGACCTTGTCCAGCCGTTGTTGATTGAGCTTCGAGACGATATCGACGAAGCGGCGTTCGCGCGGTCGGCTTAATCCTTTAGGACTCGTCAGATTAAGAATGGGCTCGGGACCGCTCCGGAACGGCACGCCTTGATAGGTTGTGGGAAGAAAGCCACTGGCCCACAGGGGCGAACCACCGCGTGGTCCTCGCGGACCGGATTGCAACACAACAAACCCGGGCAGATCGTTGGCTTCACTCCCCAAACCATAAGTCGCCCACGAACCCATGCTCGGTCGTCCAGGTTGCGGCGAGCCCGTGTTTGTAAAGATCTTTGCAGGACCGTGGTTGAAGACATCCGTTTGCATTCCGTGCAGCCAGCAGACGTCATCGACGATCTTGCGATGATGGGGCAGCACATCGCTGAGCTCTTGCCCACATTCGCCGTAGCGGCCGAACCGACGCGGGCTTCGCAAAAGTGTTTCCGTTCCTTTCAGGAACGCGAACCGTTTGCCATCGAGATAACTCTGCGGCGGCAAGCTGCCATGATGCTTACGCAACATTGGCTTGTCATTAAACATGTCAAGCTGACTCGGGCCGCCCGCCATGAACAGGAAGATGACCGCCTTGGCTCGTGGCTCGAAGTGTGGTTTCCGCGGCGCCATCGGGTTCGCTGCGTCGTGCACATCGCCGACTGCTTGGCGTCCCAAAAGCGATCCCAGCGCAACTGACCCAACGCCAACTCCACACTGCTCGAAGAAGTGGCGGCGAGTTGCGTGCCGTAGGAAAGCATTCTCGTGTTTGTTCATGTCGCTCACAGGAATTCCATCCGGTTTCGCATCTGCTCGGCTTCTACCGTGCCCAGCACGTGAGCTAGTCGCCGAATCTTCTCACCGATGGAGTAGCGCTGATCTGGTATCGTCACAATGCCGGCGTGTGCCTTCTCAGCCTCCAGATACTCGTGGTGTAACCTCGCAAAGTCCTTAACGTTCAAAGTGTAGATGGCTCGTTCGTGCTGCGTCGAGTACTCAAGTTGTTCACCACTACACGTAAGCCGACCAGCTTCGCTGGCAGTAAGATATGTCGAAACCGCAGGTTCGCAAGCCGCGAACAACGGCGCGTTCGCCCGCGTCTGCGTCGATGTAGAGCCGGAGTTCGCTCATTTGCCCCCGAACTCTCGCTTCAACTCATCGTAAAGAGCGTCTTCTTCGGCCAATGCCGCATCGACCTCGGTTCGATTTGCATGATAGTACGCAAGTGCCGCGAAAACTTGTGCCAGTGATAAGTGCTCGTATGTCTGCTCAATGTCTTCCGCGCACAGGCCTTGTTTGTAGAGAGTGGCAACCCGCTGCACCGTAATGCGTGTGCCATTGATTCGCAGTCGCCCGCCGCAAACTCCCGGTGTTTCGACGAGCATGGTTTCAAGTGCAATGGACATACTTATGATTCTACCAGACTCAGCTCGGCTGGCTACGTCATTCACGCGTGATAAATTCGTCCAGGTTTAACAATACTCGGGCGACCGCAGTCCAAACGGCTAGTTCGATCGTCGGCGCCGATTCCGTTTCAGTCGCGACGACGAAGGCCTTCGCGTCAGCGGGATTCGTACTGAAATCGGTGCGTTGAGCATCAACGAACTCTGATAACGCTTTAACTTCGTCCGGTTCGGGCGTGCGTGAGAAACAGAGCTGATACGCATGATCGATCTTGGCTTGATCGTCACTGCTGAACTCGAATAACCGGCGGCCAAGGGCGCGCACGTGTTCAAGCATCGCCTGGTCGTTGGACATCGTCAGTGATTGCAGCGGCGTGTTCGACCGGGCTCGCATCGTGCAGGTCGAGTTGAAGCGAGGTGCGTCGAACGTCGTAAGCAGCGGATAGGGAACGCTGCGGCGAAAGAAGGTGTAGACGCCACGGCGATAGCGGTCTGCAGCCGTGCTCGTTGGCCACTTCGCATTCACTTGCGTAAAGGCATACACGCCTTCGGGCTGAGGCGGATAGACACCCTTGCCGCCAAGTTTCTCATTCAGCAGCCCGCTGACAGCGAGCGCGAGATCTCTCACGATCTCGGCATCGACCCGCAACCGATTCTGTCTCGCGAGCAGCTTGTTCAGCGGATCAACCGCCTCCAGTTCCGAGCGAACAAGGGAAGACTGACGATAGGTTGCCGATGTTGCGATCAAGCGATGGACGTGCTTCATCGACCAGCCGCTGTCCATCAGCTCGGCAGCTAGCCAGTCCAGCAAATCGGGATTCGACGGTGGCGTGCCTTGAATGCCGAAGTCGTTCTCTGTCTCAACGAGCCCTTCGCCGAAGAACCGCAACCAGGCTCGGTTCACCGTGACACGAGCAGTCAGCGGATTGTCACGGCTGACCAGCCACTTCGCCAATTCAAGCCGCGTGCGTCGCGCATCTGTTTCAGCCATCGGCGGCAAGAACTCGGGACTGTTCGCCTCAACCGGATCGCCTTTCCGCAGGAAGTCGCCGCGAATCAGCACGTGCGTCTGTCGCGGCTTGTCCAAGTCCCGCATGATCATTGTGGTTGTGATCGAGCTCGCAACTTTCTTTCGTTCGTCTTGCAGCTTCTTCAACTCGGCGGCGAGCTGATCCTTTCGCTCCTTGGGCGCTTCGTTGGCCGCGTCCTCCGCCTTCTTGGCCGCCGCGATCTGCCCGTCGAACTCCGCAAGCCGCTTGTTCTGATCATCTGTCGGCAGGCTGAGTTGGGGCGTCGTACTGTTCACATCCTGGCAGTCGTCAAAAAATGCGAATAGCTGGTAGTATTCGCGCTGTGTTAGCGGATCGTACTTGTGGTTGTGACACTGACCGCAGCCAACCGTCATCCCCAGCCAGACTGCGCCCGTGGTGTTCACGCGATCGACAACAGCTTCGTTGCGAAACTGCTCGCGGTCCGTGCCGCCTTCTTGATTGATGAGCGTGTTGCGGTGGAAGCCAGTAGCGACGAGTTGGTCGTTCGTCGCGCCGGGCAACAAGTCACCGGCGAGCTGTTCGATCGTGAACTGATCGAATGGGACATCGGCATTGATGGCGTTGATGACCCAGTCCCGATAAGGCCAGATCGAGCGATCAGAGTCGATCGTATATCCGTTGCTATCGGCGTAGCGCGCTTGATCGAGCCAGTGCCTGCCCCAACGTTCACCGTAATGCGGGTTGGCAAAGACGCGATCGAGCATCCGATCGTAGGCCCCAGATCTCACATCGCTAATGAAAGCAGAGACTTGTTCGCGCGTCGGTGGAAGGCCAAGGAGATCAAAGTACGCTCGCCGAATGAGCGTCGATCGGTCGGCTTCAGGTGACAGCGCGACACCCATAGCCTCGATCTTCCTTGCAATGAAGGCATCGATCGGATTGACCGTCCAAGCAGCGTGCTTCGTGGCCGGAACCAGCGGCCGCTGAACCGATCGATACGCCCAGTGTTGGTCATAGACTGCGCCTTCGGCAACCCAGCGCGTTAGCAAATCGATCTCCCCGGGTGTCAACTCCAAGCCACTATCGCTTGGCGGCATGCGCTCATCCAGCGCGGCGTTGATCCGCTTCACCAACGCACTCTTGCTTGGCTCGCCCGGCACCACCGCACGATGACCACCTAGATCCGCCATCGCTCCTTCGGCCCGATCCAGACGCAGATCGGCTTCTCTCGCCACCTCGTCCGGACCATGGCATTTGAAGCAACGGTTCGACAAGATCGGGCGGACGTCACGCGCGAAATCAATCGAAGCCGCTGAGCATGTCATTGCACAGAACAACATGCATGCGGCACTCGAGCTTGTTTGCAGAAGAAGAACTCGCATGGAGACAACGCAATGCAGCGTAGGACAGGGCAGGGCAGGACATTCGGCGGCAAATGAGTGCCTCTAGTATACCAGAATGATTACGGCAATTGCACAAGTCCCTGGCACTTGTCTTGCAGGCTCCGTCGCGATATCGAAGATAGTTGTCAGCAAGTTAACGAAGCCGCGTCCAGGAGCAAGATATGTCCAGTCAACCAATCGCCACGGTTCGGGCTGTCGAAGAAACAGAAGCGACTGGCAAAGTCGCTGACATCTACGCTGACATCCGCGCTACCAAGCAGATTGACTTCGTGCCGAACTTCTGGCGAGTGTTAGCAACGAATCCTGATCAGTTGGAGACCGTGTGGACCAGTCTCAAGGGACTAATGCATCCGGAAGCCGTCGGGCGGACGTCGGCACTCGATCCAAAGACGCGCGAGATCATTGCCCTCGCCGTATCAGCAACAAACGGCTGCAGCTACTGCATCAATTCGCATACAGCGGCCGCCATGAAACACGGTTTGGACCAAGAAGCTCTCGGCGAAGTGATGGCGATCGCTGGATTGTTCAACATGACGAACTCGCTCGCCGACGGCTATCAGATCGAGCCGGATGTGAAACCAGCACAGGAGTGATCGCCCGCGCAAAACGAAACGGAGCACCAAGGCGAAAGAGCCTTAATGCTCCGTTGGCTTCCTTCAAAAGTCGATATCCGGGCTAGCTGGCCTGCTCTTCTTCCTCCAACCGGGCGGGCGCACTTTCCAGAGCGGATTGCTGCGGCGCCTCTTCTTCGACGGGCGCTTCCACCGGAGCTGGCACCTTGGCAAGTTCCGCTTTCACAATCGCTTGCACTTCCGCTTTGATTCTCGTCAACTCGTCTTTGACTGTCGATTGCATGTCGCTCGAAGCTGAACGGGCCTTGTCCATTTCGCCGTTAAGGTTCGCGATCGCTTCGGTAACCTGTGCGTTGGCGCTCTTCTGGAGTGAGACGACTTTCTCTTCAACTTCAAGTCGCAGTCTCTTGGCTTCGCCAGAAACCGTTTCTTTCGCCGTAGCCTCAAGTTGAGCAACCTGATCCGTGAGCTGCTGTTGGATCTTCTTCGCTTCCGCAACGAGCATTTCGTCTGCCTGAGCTTGCAGCTTGGCCAAGCCGGCTGAGACTTGTCCCTCAAGCATCTTGCCTTGCGCGGCGAGCTTGGCATCCAACTCCGCGCCGAGTTGGTCTGCAGCGGCATCGACGTCACCGGCGACCTGACCGCTTAGTTGATACGACAGTTCGGAACGCAACTCAGCCTTACGACGTTGCCATACCCGGCGAAAGAGCTGAGCCGAAGCGTTCTCGCTAAAAGCAGCAACGCATAGCACCGCGAGCACAGCAACCGTGAAATAGTTTCGCATAGCATCTCTCCTCTTGATTTGAGACTGCGGATGCATCGGGGCGGGGGCACGTCCATTGCCGGTGGCATCCGCGAGGGTAGGTCCGCTACCAGCATACGCGATCCGACGCATCGTTTCTAGCGTCAGAGAGGCAACATTTCAGACGGCGAGCCAGTACATCCTTTAACAGCTCAGTCCGAAAATCGGCACAAAACAGGTGCCAGCGTTAGTCGCTATCACGGTCCCCGGCTCGTTTGTAATCAACGACATCCCAGGCGAGACCGGTCCACTGCATCAAACGGATTACGACGAATGTAGGATCGAATTCCCACCACTTATGTCGATGAGTTGCCATCCGTGGATAGGCATGATGGTTGTTGTGCCACCCCTCGCCGAAGGCCAGAATCGCGACCAACCAGTTGTTGCGGCTATCGTCCATCGTTTCATAGTTGCGATAGCCCCACATGTGTGACCACGAATTGACGAGCCACGTGATATGAAGCACATAGACCAGCCGAACGAAGAGTCCCCAAACGAGGAACGAGACCGCCATCCCCGGGCCACCGAGCCACTGGCCAGCGGCAAGCAAGGCAACACCGCTGAGGATGTGTGATGGGAGGAACATATACCCGATCCAACGCATGACGGGGTCTTTGGTCAGATCCGGAGCCCAACGTTTGATGTGCTTGTTGTAAGTTTCCTCGTGAGTTGCGAAACCGAGCCACAGCATATGCGCCCACCAACCTCCGTCGCGAGGGGCATGCGGGTCGCCTTCGTGGTCGCTGTGAGCATGATGCTTGCGATGATTTGCAACCCAATCGATCGCACACCCTTCGCCTGACAGACCACCAATGAACGCGATCAGCCATCGCGTGGGGCGATGCACCTGGAAAGCTCCGTGAGTCAGTAAGCGGTGATAACCGAGGCACACACCGATCGAGCCCGCGAGCCAGCTCAAGACAACAGCCACAATGGCACCTTGCCAAGTGAAACAGAACGGAGCGGCCAAAGCACCGACATGCAGCAACCCAAGCCAGAAAATAATCACGTATTTTGGCCCGCCGGCGATCCGAAGCTCCTTCGCGGAGACCTTTTTCTCCCGACTGATCGGAGCGGCACAATCCTCTTGCCACAGCGCTGAATCGGCTTCTTCCGCCGGCGACTGGTGAGGAACAGGCAGAGTAGCCGTCTGGCTGGCCGTCAGTAGTTGCGATTCGTCAGGTGCGATTGCCATCTTAAGTCCTTTCCCTCACAGTTCTGTTCTTGCCCGGATGTAGCTTGCGAAGCGACAGATCGAATGTGCTTCTGCTACTGGGTGTTGGGTTCGGAATTGTAACGCATCGTCGCCTCCCCGACGTTCCCGAGACGTACCAAGTCTGTAATTGTTGTGTAATTGTTGCCCTACGTGATGTCGCCTCGATGTAACTATCTATTATCACACCCTTTAGACGTTTATCCGCGAGCAGCGAGGCGGAGACTCAAGGAACTGCCAATCACCCGAATTGACAACGCAATCAACTTCATCATCCCTCGGTCTTAGCTTTTCCTTGCCTTCGCTAAGCTGCCTAAGTAAGATCAATTGGTGAACCCATTTGTGATGAATTCATGGTCGTGTTGTTGTGATTCCCGGCCGTATCCAAGCATTTCACCAAATCAAGCGTTCCCGCCTCGGCTGAGCTAATCTTGTCATGACGCCCGAGGTTGGGAACGTACCGGACACCGCCAAGAGGAGAAATCCGTGATGGCTCTGCGACGAGTTGGCTTCTCCGCGCTTTCGCTGTTGGTTCTTGTACTGGCAGCGACGAGCGTTGACGCTCAGAATACGACGACAACCACGACTACTTCCTCCAGCCAAGTTGCTGGTGTTGCTGTCGATGCGGACGGCGTCCTGCGGATGCATGTGTTCGCCGACCGAAACGGCGCCCTGGCTCGAGCCCGCATCTCCGAAGCGAAGCGTTCTCTCCCGGCAGACATCTTCCGTGCCAGCAAATTGCGGAAGATTTCACTGAATCGCCTCGAAGCGGCCTTGGATGAGCAACTCCGGGCCGGCAAGAAGCCGACGGAAGCGATGTTGTACCTCGCCGGCCTGCAGAAACTGCAGTACATCTTTTTCTATCCAGAGACCGGCGACATCGTCTTGGCAGGGCCTGCCGAAGGCTGGGCGACGGATGTGTCTGGTCGAGTCCGTGGCGTGAACACCGGCAATCCCGTGGTGGAGTTGCAGGATCTTGTCGTTGCTTTACGAGCTTTCCCCCCGGCAGGCACATCGACCCCCGTAATCACGTGCTCGATCGATCCGACAAAAGAAGGCCTCGCGAACATGCAGGAATTCCTGAGGCGAATCGGTGCCACGGCGACTCCAAATCAGACCAAATTCATTGTCGATGGCCTCCGCAGAAGCCTCGGCCTGCAGAATGTAACCATCGGCGGCATCCCAGCCGACACGCACTTCGCTAAAGTTCTCGTCGAAGCCGATTACCGGATGAAGCTCATCGGTATCGGATTGGAGCGAACGGGCGTCAAGATGAAGAGCTATGTCGATCTGGCCAGCCCAGCGACCGTTTCCCGAAACGCCATGCAACGATGGTTCTTTGTACCGGACTATGAGTGTGTTCGTGTTACCGAAGACAACTTGGCGATGGAACTCGTTGGGAATTCAGTCAAGCTGGTCGGTGCCGATGAAATGGTTGCCGCTGACGGCACTCGCGTTGCGGCTGGGGCTGGCAGTGCGTCGGGCAAGCGATTCGTTGACGGGTTCACAAAGATGTACTCCGAACTCGCGAAAGCAGTGCCGGTCTACGCTCAGCTTCGCAACTTGATCGATCTCTCCGTCGCAGCAGCTTACATCCAAAAGCAGGACTACTACGGCCAAGCTGGCTGGTCGATGGAAGTGCTCGGTGACGAGAACACTTACTCGGTTCAAACCCTTCCGGCACCAGAAAGAGTCGAAACCGCGGTAGCCGGTATCTGGCGCGGACGACGCCTGATGACACCAATTGGCGGCGGCGTCAACATCCAAGCGAGACTTGCACTGAACTCGGAGCACTTGCTCGACGACGAGCAAGGCGCGGTCATGAAGAAACACTCCACAATCGTGTTGGACCATCTCAAGCCTGGCGATTGGTGGTGGGATTGAGGCCGCGCGTCCTAATTGGACAGCGCCACTTTGAAGCGTGATAGCGTCTGCAAAGTCCTGTAATCAAATCGTTTAACCCGTTGCCGAAGGCGAGGCATCGCAACAACATCACCTCGCCTTCGGCAACGGGTTAAACGATTGACAGGAAGCGACTTATGCATGCTAGTCTCTTTCAAAGTGGCGCTGTCCAACTAAACATCCGACGTCAAAGAGCCCTGCAACGCCTTACGATGCCGGGCTCTTTTGCTGCTAGCACCAACAACCGGCAGAATCGCTTCAATCCCTACCATCGTTCCAGCCGATGAGATGTTTACGACGTCTCATCCGCAGGAGCCACGGCATGCCTCAAGTCCATCCTTCTGCTGTTATCTCCCCATCCGCACAACTCGGCCGCGACGTAATCGTAGGCCCTTTCTGTGTGATCGAGGACGATGTCATTGTGGGTGACGGATGTCGGCTCGCAAGTCACGTCTCAATCAAGTCCGGGACGGCGTTAGGTGCCTACAATGAAGTGTGCGAAGCCGCCGTCTTGGGGGGCAAACCACAGCATCTGTGGGCTGGAACGGAACTGGGGCCATTACTGATCGGCAACGACAATATCATTCGCGAGTATGTAACCATCCATCGAGGACTGACCGCGGGGACATGCACCACGATTGGCGAAGGCAACATGATCATGGTCAACGCGCACATCGCGCATGATTGCCAGATCGGCAACTACACGGTGATCGTCAACAATGTGATGATCGCTGGTCATGTCACTGTCCAAGACCGCGTCTACTTCGGCGGAGCCGCCGGCATTCATCAGTTCGCCCGCGTCGGTCAACTGGCGATGATCGGCGGACAATCACATCTCAGCCAAGATGTCCCGCCGTTTGTGATCGTCGATGGAAAGTCGAACTTGGTCTGCGGGCTGAACGTGATCGGGCTGCGGCGTGCCGGCTTCAGCAACGACGAGATCCGTGATCTCAAGGCCGCGTATCGTGTCATCTACCGTAGCGGTTTAACTTGGAACGACACTTTGGAAGTGCTTGCGAACACCTTCCAAGAAGGACCTGCCGCCGAGTTCCATCGTTTTCTCACCGAAAGCGAACGCGGCGTCGTCCAAGAGCGAAAGACGCCTCGCGGCGCGACGATACCGCTTCCCGCAGAAGAAGATCGCGTGCGATTACGCAAAGTCGCATAGGCGAACTACGCTCGCGTCGTCTCGCGAAAGCGGGTGGTCAGATCGCGAGTGATCGGGCCAGGCTTGCCATCACCGATGACACGGCTATCGACTTTCACAACCGGCACGATTTCGGCGGCGCTGCCCGTCAGGAAACACTCGTCGGCGATGTATACATCGTGTTTGGTCAACGCGGTTTCACGTACCGTTAGTCCTGCAGCCCGCGCCAACTTGATAACGACGTCTCGCGTAATGCCCTCCAAGATGCCGGCATCGATCGGGGGCGTAAAGACTTCACCACCGGTCACCAGGAAGATGTTGTCGCCGGTACATTCCGCGACCTCGCCTTTGTGATTCAACATCAAGGCTTCGACGCAGCCAGCTTGCAGGCCTTCGATCTTGGCGAGGATGTTGTTGAGATAGTTGAGCGATTTGACGCGAGGGCTGAGCGCCGCCGGATGGTTGCGAATCGTGCTGACCGACACGATCTCTAGTCCGTTGTCGTAATACTCTTGTGGATACAGCGAGATGTGGTCAGTGATGATGATGACTTGCGGGTCGCTGGTACGATTCGGATCGAGCCCCAACGTGCCGGCTCCGCGAGTGACGACAAGTCGAACGTAGCCATCCGCAATGCCGTTCGCGGCCAGCGTATCGTTGACCGCACTCGTCATCTCTGCCTGCGAGATCGGAATCTCCAAGCAGATCGCTTTGGCCGAGTTGTAGAGCCGCACCAAGTGGTCTTCGAGTCGAAAGACTTTAGCACCATAACTCCGCATCCCCTCGAAGACGCCATCGCCGTAGAGCAAGCCATGGTCATAGACACTAATCTTCGCGTCTTCTTTGTCGTAGAGTTGGCCGTTGATATGGATCTTGAAGGACATGTCTTCGCTCCCTCTCGCATTGGGAGAGAGTTCGGGGGTGCGGGGGCTTCGGGGTGGCTCTCTCTCCCCCCGGGAGAGGGTTGGGGTGAGAGGGCACTGCTGTCGAGTGCTGTAGCGAGAATACCAGAGCAAGTCAAAACGCTCGACCCCTCACCTAACTTCTCCCGGAGGGAGAGGAACAGAACACTATGCCGCTTCAACGCGGCCTTCAACCAAACGCACGATTCGATCAGACTGCGCTGCAACCTTCGAGTCATGCGTCACCATGACTATAGTGAGGTTCTGGTCGGCGTTCAAGGTTCGCAGTATTCCCATGATTTCTTCGCCAGTTTTGCTGTCAAGGTTGCCTGTCGGCTCGTCAGCCAACAGCACACGCGGACGCGCAACAAGCGCCCTGGCGATCGCAGCCCGTTGCATCTCGCCGCCCGAAAGCTCGCTTGGTTTGTGCCGCAGGCGGTGCGAGAGTCCCACTAATTCGAGTAGGTGCTCGGCGCGTTTGCGATGGCGCCGGCGATTCGTGAAGTAGCGAAATGCTCCTTCGGCGATCATCGTCGGCATGAGAATGTTTTCCAACGTGCTCAACTCGGGCAGCAAGTGATAGAACTGAAAGATCATGCCGAAGGACCGATTCCGCAGCGAGTCGCGGGCAGCCGCCGGCACGTTGTCGATTCGATTGCCATCAAAGTGAATCTCGCCTTCATCAGGAGCGTCAAGCGTTCCAAGAAGGTGCAGGAGCGTGCTCTTACCCGATCCGCTCTGCCCGACGATCGCGACGAACTCGCTTTCGTTGATCTCAAAGTCAACGCCCAGCAGGACTGGGACGACATGCTTCCCTTTCCGATAGCTCTTCTTCAGAGCGCTCGCCGACAGTAACGATATCTGAGGCGATGACTCACTCTCGCGAGTCGCGGACGGAAACGCTACGTGAGGGCCGAGCCCGGCCTTCCGAGTTGTCGCCGTCTCGCTCGCCAAACTGAGGAAGCTGTCCATCGCTTGTCTCCTTTGGAACGTTTTCGCACGATCACCACACTATTGCCACCGTAGTGCCTCGACCGGATGCAACCGCGCGGCGCGAAACGCCGGCAGTACGCTGGCCATCACGGCAATTAACAACGCTCCGATCACAACACCGACGATCATTAACGGTTCGGTTGCCGTTGGTATTTCCTGGAAGTAGTAAACCGTCGGGTCAAACACCTCCTGACCGGTGACGTACTCGAGGCCTTGAGCGATCTTGTTGATGAAAGTGACGAACAGCAAGCCAAGTAGCGCTCCAACTCCAGCGCCGACCGCCCCCAGTGAGACACCATAGCTGAGGAAGATACTCATCACTCCACTGCTTGGCGCGCCGAGAGACTTCATGATTCCAATGTCGCGGGTCTTCTCGACCACGATCATGAAGAACGTCGCCAAGATTCCGAAGCCAGCGACGGCGATGATCATGAACAGCAAAATGTTCAGAATCGCCGTCTCCATTTGAACAGCGGCCAGCAACGGACCTTGCAGATCCCGCCAAGTCTGAATGCGGTATGGATACGTCTCTGGTGGGAAAGCGGCTCGCAGCTTGTCGCGAACGCCATTCAAATCCGCGCCCGGCTTTAGCCTGATCTGGATCGACGTGACATAAGTCGTCCCGGTCATCGGATCGACCATCCCGCGCAAGTTCTGCAGCACTTCGAGCGGAACGAATGCGAACGTCGAGTCGTACTCGCTCATCTTGCTTTCATACAGATCGACGACTGTGAAGTTCCAGCTCACCGGCTTCGGCATCTCGCCGGCGTTCGGAAAGTAGACCTGCACGTCGTCACCGGGCGCGGATAGATAGTAGTCGCGGACCGCGCCATCTGGATCACGGCCGCGAACGCTGCAAGTCGCGATGCCGAGGATAATCCCGTCGTGTTGCTGCTTGCTGGCATCGAAGACGACACCTTCGTCTTCGGCGGAAGGCGAGTATGGATCGCCGGGAAGGCTCGCCGTGTAGGGATCGCTCGGCACCTCTACCGCCTCAGCAACGACGGTCTGGGACGAGACGACCGCCGCAGCGTTCGCTTCCGAGGCACGGAGCTGCTCCTCCTCCAGAAGCTTGTTGAACAGCGCGCGATCACGACGATGAGTCCAGCCCGCGCGCGGAAAGTCTTTGCGTCCCGGTGCGTATCCGTCTTCGCGCAGCAAGAAGCTTAGCTGTTCGCGGTTCTCGGGATGCAGCAGAAACTGAGAGAAGTCGCTGACTTGGGCGTAGGTCGTCTGATCGACGCCAATCAAATTGACTTGTCGAGTATGAAAATCGCCGCGAACCGGAATCCTCAATAAAGCCGGCACATGGACGACGGGAGTCATCCCCTCGATCGCATCGCCAGCGATCTTGCGTATTTGCTCCATATGCCACAGAGGGTCGGCGAAGCCGTCCAGGCTATGGGCTTCGACAACGATGTCCGACAGGATTCCGTGCAAGCGCTGGTGCATCTCGCGTTTGAACCCGGCCATGACGCTGTTCACAACGATCAACGTCGCAACGCCCAGCGTCACACTGATGATCGAAGCCAACGCGATATAACGCGTGCGGAGATACCGCCACGAGAGAAGCAGTTTGTACATCGCCAATCCTTTGGCTGGGGAGGGATTAGGGACTCGCACCAAATGAAATTCGGGTGAATTTGTATAAACTTTGAAATCGAACGCTTTCGTCCCCTCCGAGCTTGCTCGGTGGAACAGG
>PBSM01000248.1 GCA_002726245.1 Planctomycetaceae bacterium
CAACGAAATGTATCTGTGTTAAAAAGTCCGGAGACCGTCCTCAAGTTCAAACTCTTTCAGGGACGGCTTGCGGTTAAACGACGGATTGCGACCGCTCAAACGTGCTAGCCTCAACCCAAACTGGCGATGTCCAAGTAAGGTTGTCACGGTTTCACGGTTCGACTAGCATTCGCCACCTCGATCTGACGTGAGATAGAACGCCTAACGGCAAAGACCGTCGTTCTTCAGGTTTTCGCACCTGGCCAATCATGTTGCGAGATGTCCTTCCAAGGAGCGTAGTCGCTGATGAATCTGTTCGAAAAAATGCATTATCTCCATCGCGCGTACCGCTACCGCTACCGCAGCGAGCGGCAGGAGTTAGCCTGTCTGATCAAGCAAGATCTGAACGGCGCGACCGTTGTTGATGCTGGAGCAAATCGAGGTGCTTGGACGTGGTGGATGCACAAAAAAGTTGGGCCGAGGGGCAATGTGATCGCGTTCGAACCGCAGCCCGAATTGGGTGAATATCTGTCGCAGGTCAAATCGGATTTTCGTCTTCGGCGACTGACCGTTGTCAACAAGGGACTGTCGTCGCAATCGGGCCGGCAACTCATGGTTCGGCCCCGTGCTCACTGGGTGGGAGGGAGCCTTGAACTAAGTCCCGACTATCCGGACAGCGACACCTTTATGGTCGATTTGACAAGCTTGGACGAGTACTTTGCGGAACACGCAAACTTGAGGCCGGTCCGATTTATGAAGTGCGATATTCAGGACCATGAATATCAGTGTTTTCTGGGTGCGAAAGAGGTGTTGAGCGAAGATCTACCTGCCGTTTTGTTTGAATGCACGGATCCGGAACAGGAAGAAACTCGCATCTTTCCATTCTTACGCTCTCTGGGATATGACGGCTTTTTCATCCACAATCGGAGCATCCGTCCGATCGAGGAGTTGTCCCAGCAACGCGGCATGATTGACAGGGCGTATTTCAATTGTCTCTTCGTGTCCAGCCAACAAAACGCGGACTTACGTATCCATAAGGCTGCGTAGTGTTTCTCTTGGGAGTAGACGAAGCGGTCGAAAGTGACCTACTGACGGGGGCTTATCAGCGCAGAGCAAGGACGCGGCGGATCAGCCGCAAGACCTCGTCATCCGTCTCGATCTGTTCGACTTGGCGAAGGTGGTCGAAGAGCGCGGGATCATCGCCGGTTGCGATAATCGAAACGGCGGATCGGCGTACGAGCGGATCGGGGTCACTGCTGAGCCAGATTAGCCATGGCCGCGAGTCGATTCTCGAAAGCTGCGGCAAGGTGTTCGCCAACTCCAGACGCACGCTCGGATCAGGATTCACCAGTCGTTCCGCGAGACTCAAGTCGCGTGGCCGGAAACCGCGGCGTGTCAGCTCGGTAAGGGCTGCTTGTACGGCATGAGGCGTACCAACCGCAAGCTGCTGCATCACTTCGAGGTCGGAACGCTCCGCTAACTGTTGTGGGGGTGCCGCTTGCTGTCGTTTGGGTGGCGTCGGCTCATCGCGGAGGAGATCGAGTCCTGCAGGTGGTCGTGGCAACGGCATCGCGTTGCCGAGCGATTGTTGCGAGGGCAGCGTGTCGGAGGTCTCGGCGGGCATCCCGAGAATGTTACGCGTTGCCACGGGATAGAACGGCTGCGGTTCGACCGTATTCAATGGGCCGAAGTCATTGTCGAGCAGATTGTACTCTGCGCGTGGCAACGCGGGTATCTCGGCCAATTCGGTCATCAAACCACCGCCAGGCAGATCCAGCGCGTCGGCCGATACGATCGGCGGCGTCTTGAATTCGCGATACTGAATCGTCACGACACTTGAGCCGCCTTGTTCCGCCGTCGCAGTCTTATCGACAGCGAGCGTACGAATGACGGTTTCGCAGTCGGCAACGAGTTGCTCGTTATCGGTTCCGCGCCGCGCCGTTGGCCAAAGCAACAATCGAGTCGCCAGCTTGATGCTTGAGTCCGCGGCGAAGGGCCCGCGCCGCTCGCTGTGTTGCCCAAGCACGCTTGCCATGGCAGCAATACGCGGCGACGATTCATCCGCCGACACGAGTTCCTGCTCGTCCAGGTAGGTTTGCAGTAACTCGAAAGCAACCTCGGCCATTGCCGCCGTTCGCTATGCAACGTGTCAACGAGAACAGGCACTCCACGGTCACCAACAGCAACGATCTGCTCAAACCTGAGACGAAGCTCTTCGTCGGGCAGGGCCTTCAGCTCGCGCTGCCACTTCGCGAACAAGATCGCTTCTGGCGGGAACAGCATGCCGACCGTCAATGCTAGCAATACGCCGCCGCCTGTGAGCAGCAAGAGTTTCGTCCGTGTTCGTAATGGGAGCATGGCGCGCGGATTCTCGCCCAACGCTCGCATTGCAGCAAGGTCAGTCAAACAAACGTCACCCGATGCGCTCGCTTCCACAAAATTCATTCAGACCGAACCCACTCTCTGGCCGAAAAACCAGAATGATCGTTACATCTTCGCGCGAGGCGTGCGGGTGTAAGTGGGTAAGGGGGGATTATGTCTGATACTGCGCTACGGCTGCGCGAGCTGCTATCAAATTGTGACGAAACGGCGTTCGGCAAGCCGCTAGCACGCGAGTTGCGCGGTCGCGGCCTGATCGTGGTCGCGGTGATACTTGCTGTTCTGAGTTTCGGCCGTGAATCGGTCGCCGCGCCACTTGACCAGCAAGCTCGACAAGAGGCGATCGATGCTATTCCGTTTGCCCAACTGAGCGAGGTCGCGCAAGCCAAACTCTGGGGGGTTGTGTCGAAGCCGAGCATTTATCGCCAACTTCCAACCACAGTCGTCGAGGCTGATCCGGAGATGTATCTCTTCTTGGTTCGTTACCCGGAAGTGATCGTCAACATGTGGCAGTTGATGGGAGTCACGAAGGTCCAGTTGAACCGGACGAGCGACTATACGTTTGATGCTTCCGATGGGGCTGGGACGGTGTGCAACGTTGAGTTGATCTATGGCGATCAGAATACACATGTCTTCTACGCCCAGGGCACGTACGAAGGGGCTCTACTACGAAAGCTGATCAACGGGCATTGCGTGATGGTCCTGCGATCGAACTTCGCACGCACAGAAGACCAGCATATCTATGTCACGAGCCGCTTGGACATGTTCGTGCAGTTCGACAACGTCGGCGCTGAAATCCTCGCCAAGACGTTGCACCCGCTCGTCGGAAAGTCTGCCGATCACAATTTCTCTGAATCGACACGCTTTCTCGGCCAAGTATCCCAAGCCGCGGCAACCAGGCCCGCCGGAGTGCAACAACTCGCGAGGCGACTCGAGAACATCAAGCCACGAGTTCGCGGAAAGTTCGTCGAGATCGCAGCACAATCGAGCCAACGAGCTGCGTTGTGCAACGCGGGCCATGTTGTTTGGGGGAGCGATGCAGCAGCAACTCCAGTCAGCATTGCTCCCGTCGTTACGCCGGGAGCTGCGATGGAAGGTGCCAGTTCGCTTTTTCGATCTCCGTCGCGGAAGCCGTTGCGGTTGCGACGTTGAGGCTTCGCGACTTCACTCATCTTTCGCGAACACATCCATCGCCAGTTGCTTGATGCCCTTCAAGTCGAGCTTGCCGGTGCCGAGCACTGGGAGTTCATCGACTTCGTGGAAGCTATCCGCCGAAGGGATGAAAATGTTGGGCAGACCTGCCGCGGAGAGGCCTTTCCGCAAGTCGTCAATGGTCTTGTCGAGCTTAGTGCGGATCACGATCAGCCGCTCGCCTTTCTTGGCGTCAGGCACGGCCGTCACGGCTACTTTCAATTCCTCTGTATCGAGAAGCTTGTTCAACGCTTCTTCGATGAGAATGTGCGGGACCATTTCGCCACCGATCTTGGAGAAGCGGCTTTCGCGCCCCGTGATCTGAACGAATCCCTCGTCATCGATCAACGCAACGTCGCCAGTGACATACCAACCGTCCTTGATGACTTCGACCGTCAAGTCTTCACGGCCGAGATAGCCTTTCATCACATTCGGACCGGTGATCATCAGCATTCCCGGTTCGTTCGCGCCGAGTTCTTCGTTCGTGTCCAGGTCAACGACTTTCGCGCTGACACCAGGAACAGGCTGGCCGACCGTGCCTTCTTTGCAATCGGTCACGACGCCGGCGGAACGGCTGGGCGGGATATTCACGGAAACCAACGGCGAAAGTTCGGTGGCTCCGTAACCTTCGACCGGCCTCACGCCGAACTTCTCTTCGAACTTGTCGCACAAGTCGCTGGGTAACTTCTCGGCACCAGCGACCACGACCTGAAGCGTCTCAAGGTCTTCTTTCTCGCAGCGACGGATATAGCTGCGCAGAAAAGTTGGTGTCGTGAGCAGGAGCGTTCCGCCATGTTTCTTACAGAGCTTGCCGACTTGCTTCGCATCGAGCGGATTGAAGTGGTATGCGCCCTTGATATCCAATGACATGACCGCCCACAACGTGACCGTGAAGCCGAGCGAATGAAAGAACGGGAGGATTCCGATCAGGACGTCCTTCGGTGTTAGTTTCACGACTTGCTCGATCGCATCGACCTGCGAAGCGACGTTGGCATGCGTCAGCATCACGCCCTTGGGTGTGCCTGTCGAACCCGAAGTGAAGATGATCGTTAGGACATCGGCGGCGTTGACATCTTGGGCACGCAGCGACTTCGCTAACATACCGGCCGGCATGAGATAAGCGGCCAACGCGCAACCGAGCTTGTCGCCCATCGTGGGCTTGTCTTTGAAGTCTTCCAGATAGACAAGCTCGGTATCGAGGTCGAAGTTCATCTTCTCCATGAACTTCTTGCTTGTAAGTATGTGTTTGATGCCGGCGTGCTTGATGCACGCGTTCAGAACGTCCGACGAGACGGTATAGTTCAGATTGACCGAGACCCGCCGATCGATCGCCAACGCCATATTGGCAACAAGGCCGCCGGCCGATGGTGGCAGGAGTAAGCCGACATGCTGCTCGTCTTCGGCTAGGACGTGCCTTCGGAGCAGTCGCCGCAGTACTAGGGTCCTCGTCAGCAGTTGGCCGCCGGTCATTTCCGTACCGGTTGAATCGGCGATCTTGGCTCGACAGCAGCGAGCTTTGCAGCGACGGATGAAGGCTTGAATCAATTCGGCGGATTGATTGGATCGGTCCTGCACAGCGTGAGCTCCCAAGTCTTGAACGACGCGACGGACGTGATGCACGTCGCCCGGGTTCGAGATCGATTCTCCAAAGTGAATGGAAATCGGATACGGCCACTTCTTGGGCCACTTCCAAAAGAACTTGCCTCGATCAAAGCTAAAGATACTGCCCCACAAGCCGTCCAGGTAGACAGGGACAACGGGAGCGTCGGTCCCTTTGAGAATCTTCATCATCCCCGGTTCAAATGGTTGCAGTTGGCCGCTGCGTGTGATCGCCCCTTCCGGGAAAATGCAGACGAGTTCGCCGTTGTTCAGAGCCGCTGTCGCCTTCTTCAGCTCGCGGACGATCGCTTTCGGATTCTGTGTGAGGAGAATGGCTCCCCATAACTTTGCCAGCCATTGCATCCAACGTCCCTCGAAGTTACCCGCATAGGCAATGATTCGTATGGGCCGCGAACTCGTTAGCAGCAACAGAATGGCATCGATCCACGAAGTATGATTCGGAACGAGCAACGCGCCTCCCGTTTCGGGTAAGTTTTCGCGGCCATGGACTTTGACGCGATAGACCGTACGGCTCAGCAACCAGACGACGAAGCGAATCGAAGCCTGGGGGATGAGGCAAACGATGTAGCAAAACACGGGCAGCGTCATCAAGCCACCCACGAGGAAGATCTGTGGCGCTGAGAGAAGCGGTTCGCCGTTGGCTTTCGGTGCCCGAAATACCATGTAGAGCAACGACATCACCAGCATGCCGCTGAACGTCAGGAAGTTACTCGCCGCGAGGATCGACCCGCGCTGTTCCGCCTTGCTGCGATGTTGGAGGAAAGCGGCCAACGGCACGTCGAACAAGCCGGCGCTAAAGCCGAGACCAAAGAGGAACAGGCACGCGAGGATGAAACCAACCGTGACGCCCGCGCCCGGATCAATGATCGTGCCCTGAACTGTGAACAGCAGCATCGAGCTGGCTGCAATTCCAGCCGCCCCGAGCGGAACGATGCCAAGCTCGACGCGGCCGCCTGACCAGATGCCAGCCAAAACGCTGCCGACACCAATCCCTAACACTAAGCATATCAACAGCGGAATCTTGTCAGACTCTTGTTGCGCGCCGCCTTCTGCTGCGAACTGATCGATGTTCAAGTTGGCTAACAAGCCGAGCGACCAGAAGAAGAGCATGCCGAGCGCGACTCGCAGAATCGGTCGGTCAGATGCCAGGATCTTCAGGTCTCGAAAGGTCTGCTGTGGCGCGTCCCAGGGCAAACGCCGACTTGGGTTGGCCGGCGAAAGCGGAGCGATGAGTAAACTGAAGAGCCACCCAACAATCGCGATACCGATCAGGACAGCGGCGGAGAGCCACCAGCCATCCTGCCCCTTGTCGCCAGTGTTGTCGGCCAGTAACAAGCCGACGGCCGTTCCCACCACGGTCGATACGACGGTTGTTAGGCCGATGGCACCGTTGGCGGCTGAAATTTTCTCGGACTTCAGCATCTCCGGAATACTGCCCAGCTTGGACGGCGAGAACAGAGCGCTCTGGACACCCATGAGGGCGACGACGACGAACAAGAAGATCGGTTGCCCGACCAGAATCGCCAGCACGCCGAGCGACATGATGAGGACCTCCGCGATTTTGCAGGCGATGATCACGGTCCGCTTGCTAAACCGATCGGCAAGATAGCCAGCCGGCGCTGCCAAGATTAGATACGGGACAAGAAAGCAGGCTGACCCAGCCGTCAACACGCCGCTGACGTTATCCGGGTAGTACTGCTTGCCGATACCAATGACCAACCAACGAAAGACGTTGTCGTTGATCGCGGTCAGCAACTGAGTACACACGAGTCCGATGAAGCTGACGTTGCGCAGGCTACCCGCGCGGTAATCGGTTATCGAATCCGTATGCTCTGTCATTGGCCGCGTTTCGCCGGTGCTGCTCGTTGCGAGACAGAGTTTTCGCAACCGGCGGCGTGTGCGTCAACGCCGAAAGCAGGGATTTTGCGAGTTATCGGCGTTGTTTCGGCTGCTGCACGATCTGTCGATGCGGCAGAATCGCTTTTACTTGTCGGCAGCTACAGTCGGCGGCCTGAGCCACCGATCGATGAGAGTACGGACACAGCCGTTGCCCAAAGGAGGCGACCAATGGAAATGAATCGGAATCACTACATGGCGATTGGACTCATCTTGGTGTTGCTGGGACTTCAGTTCCGCTTCGTCGAGTCGCTACGATTGACGCCTGAGACAACCAAGTTCCTGGCAAAAAAAATCGGCAAGGATAAGTCGCCGACCAGCAATCCACTGATGGCCATCCTGCCGAAGACAGCGCCCGAACTAGCAGCTCAGAAGACCATCCGACCGCCGAAGTGGTTGGGCTACTCGCTGATCTCGATCGGTGCCGTGTTGATGGTGCAGAGCTTGGGAATGAAGAGACCCGAGTAGTAGGGCTCCAATGGTCAAGCCCGAATGACCAGGACGTCCGCGATTAGATTGCGCGTTGGCCTTTAGATCCCGGGCATTCCGCCGCGGTCCGGCATGCCGGGCAGCCCGCCACTACCCACACCTTCACTCTCCGAGCCAAGCCCAGGCGGCCCCGGCAGTCCGCCTCCGCCAGAGCTGTCATCGGAGTCGCCCCCAGACGCCGAATCCCGGCAGTCCAGGCATTCCGCCTTCGGCTCCATCGCCCATACCGGGCAATCCTGACATTCCACCACCAGACTCGCCGCCGCCCATTCCTGGCACGCTTGGCATACCCGGCGCTCCTCCACCAGCCCCAGCCATTCCTGGGGCGCCGCTTTGGCCGCCACTCGGATAGCTGCTGGATGCGGAAGATGATGTCGTCCGCGGCGTTCTTGTGGAAGGTGTTGAACGTGGGCGGCTTGAACGTCGCGAGCTGTTCGACGTGAAGACGGGACGCGAATTCGTTGTCGTGTGGTGCAACTTCTGCTCGAAGAGATCCATCTTGAGCTCTTCTTCGTAGTACTGCATCGTCAGTTGAGGCGCATCGATCCCGCTCACCTTGAGATCCTGGATCGTGTCACCAATCGCAACGATCTGAAGTTCGTTATCGATCGATAGCAAAGCCTTTGGTTCACCGAGGGTCATAAAGCCAAGCAAGCGCAGCGGCGGCGGTGTCGGTCGTATCAAAGTGATGGCGGACATGGACACGACGGAGACACGGCGACCGCAGGACGGCAATCTTACGATCGACGAAAATGGGACTCGCGCGAGTTTCCGTGTCAGCGCGATTCCAGTCATCGGCGGCGAGAAGGTCGTCATGCGTGTCATCGATGAAGCCAACAAGGTCTTCACGTTCGAGGCACTTGGAATGCAGGAACGGGAGACCGAGGTCGTCAAGGAGATTCTGGATAAACCGCACGGCATGATCATCATGACCGGGCCCACAGGTTCAGGTAAGACGACCACGCTGTACACGATGTTGACCAATATCGATGCAAGCACGACTAACATCTCGACCGTCGAAGATCCGGTCGAGTTCAAGTTGCCCGGGATTAATCAGGTTCAGGCAGACAACGACCACGGCATGGGTTTTGGAAACGCTCTGAAGTTTCTTATGCGGCAAGATCCGGACGTCATCATGGTCGGCGAAATACGCGACCACGAAACGGCCGTCAGCGCCGTACAAGCCGCGTTGACGGGCCACTTGCTGATCAGCACGCTGCACACGAACGATGCCATCGGCTCCGTACCCCGTCTGAACGACTTGGGCTTGGACTACTTCAAGATCGCCGGCGCGTTGTTGGGTGTGATCGCCCAACGTCTGCTGCGAGGGCTGTGTCAGAACTGCAAGGAACCGGCCACGCCGAACGCCAGAATGCTGGAATCGCTGTTGGAAGGCCAGAGCCTCAAGATCCCGGCGGATGCTGTGTTCTTCAAGGGACGCGGCTGCGGGAAGTGTATGGCCGTTGAGAAGACGTAACAGCAGAAACGGAACAGACGCTCAAACGGATTGGGCGGAGACGTGTCAGCGGAGGACACATGGACAATCGTCATCGAGGACCGCGTCGCGATCGGCAAGATCTCTGGAGGCGACGAGCGCTCACACTCGTCCTCATCTTATTCACCGCAGTGACGATGTTGGCAAACCCCACACCCTGGACAGCTAAGGTGGTTGGCCAGGAGGAAGAAGGTGCGTTTGTAAGCTTGGAGGCGAAACTGAATGAGAAAGGCACGATCATGTTGCGTGACGCGTCACTCGTCGCGTGGCTGTTCGCGATTCAGAAGGAATGGGGAGTCGATATCGTTGTCGGCAATGAGTTGGAGCGCGATGTCGTGAATGGGGCGTTCACCGACACGACGTTGCGGGCAGTGCTTACATCGATTCTTTACTCACGCGGCTACGGCTACCGTCAGGTCGGCAAGAGCTTGTTGATCATGCGTTTGGACGACATGACGATCAAGCCCGATCAACGCCCAATCCTCATTCCGCTGGACCTTCTCGATCCACAGGAGGTCGAAGCCAGCGTGCAGTTGCTCCTGTCTCAGACCGAGCAGATTCAATCGATCCCGTCGTCAAAGAGCCTGTTCATCATCGACTCGCCAGAAGTCATCGAACGTGTTCGGCGTTTCTTGAGCGAACTCGAAGAGCACGCCCGGGGCTCCCGTGAGCGCGACCAAGCGAGATTACAGAGTGAACGAGCGGCGACCGCAGCACTTGCCAATCCGAACGGCACGGGAACGGCTGGGGCCGGTGGCGGAGCGGCGGGTGTTGATGTTGTTGAAATCGTAGAACACACGAAGATCTTTCGACTGCAATACGTGACAGCGGACGCAGTGGCAGAAGTCGTCGGCAACGTGCTCCCTGATGCGCGGGCCACGCCGATTGCCGACGACGGCAAGATCGTCATTACGGCGAATGACGAAAGCTTGACGTCCGCAGCAGAGCTCATCGCCCAACTCGACAGACCTCGTAAACAGGTTCGCATCACCGCCTACATGTACGACGTCAACGTCGAAGTCATGGAAACGCTTGGGTTCAATTGGTCCAACGCGGGGCGAGGCAGGATCAACGGCTCGGGCGATCCACAGTCGATCTTCAACTTCGACAGTAATTCGTTTCAGACAACCTCACCGGCTGCAGCCGCAACCGCCGCAGGTGGTGGGACGGCAGCTCCCACGGACCCACTCGCAGGCGGTACCGACCCGACAGCGACAGCAGCCACGGTGGCGGCGCCTGTAGTCGTCGGCCTGCTCACGTTCGGGCACCTAAGCCGGCACTTTGATCTGACTTCCACAATACAGACTCTTGAGCGAACAGACGGTGCTCGACTTCTGGCGCGCCCGAATATCGTTGCTTACGACCGCGTGCAAGCTTCCTTCGAAAGCGTGCAAGAGATTCCCGTTCAACAACTGACTCAGACGAGCGAGGGCGGCAATATCGGCACGACCGAGTTCCGAGAGGCCGGGATCACTTTGACCGTCACACCAGAGATCATGATCGATAACTCGATACTGCTGCAAGTGACTCCTGAGTTCAGCGTCCTGAATGGCTTCAATAACGGGCAGCCAATCATCGACCGCCGTTCCGCGACGATGAGATTGCAGCTTGTCGATGGACAGGCTGCCATCATCGGCGGTCTCGTACGACGCAACGAGATTGAGTCGGACAGCGGTGTCCCCGGGATTATGCATTGGAAATACTTCGGTCGCTTGTTCCGAGGGCACCAAGCAACGGTCACCGAGAGCGAACTGGTTGTGTTCATTCGCGCCGAAGTCATCGACGCCAGCTTTCCTGGAGACCCGCGGGATCAGATGGCTCATTCGACCGTCGAAGAAATGTTGAATCAGATCCCGTATGCGAATCCGGCTCCCGTCGTCGCTACGTGTGCAGATCCTTACTGCCCCTATCACAACCCGCGGCCTCGTTTCACCGGAGATTATCCCGCAGACTACAAGCACGGTCATGGTCATCAGTATCAGACGCCCACGCAGACCTATCAGCATGGTGAGCCGTATCAACAGGGAACCGAGTGGGCTCCCAGCGAGCCACTCCCAGCGGTCAACATGCAATTGCCACCAGCAACTAGTCCAGACTTGCCCCCACCACCGGAGCCACCAGCCTCAACTACACCGGCTCCACCAGAGGATGGGCGCAACAGTGTTCACATCCCGCCACCGGTCTTTATCGACGAGATGGCTCGCCGATTCCGCAACGGCCGCGTCGCGATGCGCAGGTTGCCAAGCGTGAACCGCGAGGGATCACGACAGGCACAACAACAGGCACCGATCGTCGTACTGCCCAATAGGCAAGCGGCCGCGCCCTTCAATCCGTCACGACTGCCGTATCATCGGACGGCCAATGCAGGCGGCGGAATGCTGCCGCTTCCGCCAACCCAGCCGCAACCGCGTTCCGCCTCTTCACCTCCACGAAAGAACTGGCTAGAGAACCTCTTTCAGCGATGACCGGTGAGTGGCAGGAGTAGCCGCCTGAGGCTTCTATCGGCTTTACCCACATCTTCAGCCGCGCAGCGGCGACAGGATGTAGCCGTGGGCGTTAGCCCACGGAACATTCGCAACACGAACTCAAGCCCCGGAGGGGCGACATGGGGTGTCCCCGTCTCACGAATGTCACCCCTCCGGGGCTGTGCTTGTTCACGCGATACCATTTCCGGGGGTTTACACCCCCGGCTACATCCTTTCGTCCCTTCGGGACTAGGAGAAAATGTTGGTAAACCTAAAGGCTTCTATCACGCGACCTTATTCCGAGCCGGCGCTCGTGACTTCGGATGTCAGCATCTTGATACTTACGTTCCGAAACTGCACCGGGTCGCTGTGGCCTGCGAAGCCGAAGTGACCGGCTGTGCGATCCTTTCCGGGATGCGGACGACCTCCCATGTATTCAGTTACCTGGGCGAGATCGGTGTCCAAGATCACTGTCCCGTTTAGCTCCACCCGGATCGTCGAGCCTTTCACAGCCACTTCCTGGAAGTTCCATTCGCCTGCGGCGCGGAGATAGCCACGGTAGGCGGGAACCATCCCATAAACGGAGGCGTGATACTGCCGCTGATCCAGCTTCGAGTACTTCTCCGCTTTGTTGTCGAGCACCTGCAGCTCGCACATGCCAACGTAGGCAGTATCGCCTGAGCCGGGATAGCGAACTGCGATGCCGTTGTTCCCTCCCTCCGGCAGCGTGAACTCAAAACGCGCCACAAAGTCCGAGTACTCTTCTTTAGTATGAATCGTTCCGCCCTTACCCGCTTTACACTTGATGCTGCCATCGACGACCTCGTAGTTTTCGACGGGACCGGCCCATCCTTCGAAGTCTTGACCATTGAACTTTGACTCGAAGCCGTCGTTGCCTTTGCTGGCCAGCAATTGGTTCGCTTCGTCGGCTGGGATTTCGCGGATGAAGACGTTGCGCCAGCGGATCTCGCCGCCGTGCGTTTGCAACTGGATCGGCCCGCGTGCGAACAGCGACTTCGCTTGGTTATAGGAACCTGGAGTTTCCGCAGCAAACTCGTCGGGCTTTTGCTTGCTCCAGAAGTTCTCTAGCCGAGCGTGATCGACAACCAGCTTGTCGTTCAAGTAGACCGTCGTCCGCTCACCAACTTGCAGGATTCGGAAGCGATTCCATTCGCCGAACGGCTTGTCGGCGAGAACGAGTGGATCTTTGCCGAGCGATCTAGCCGAATTGTTCCACAACCCGCCAGATCCTTGTCCGCGCCGATCTTCCACTTGCCGCCTTCTTCCGTGTAGTCCCAGATCTGTACCTGAGGTGTTCCTCGCAGATAAATACCGCTGTCAGCTTGGGCAACGGTCTTGTAATCGATCCAGAATTCGATATCGCCGTAATCCTTGTCGGTCGTTAGATAAACACCATGGCCGTCATTGACCAATTCGCTCTCCTCGACGCTCCAATGCTGTTGAACATCCTCGAGGTCTTTCGCCCGTTTGGCCGCGGCATCCTCTTCGCTCATCGCCCAGAGTGCTCGCGGGTCGAAGTGCCCCATCCCATGCCAGCCGGCTAGATCTTGGCCGTTGAATAACGCAACGAATCCTTCCAGTGCTACGTTGTGCTTCTTGGCATCGTCTTGCGCGATGACTGCCGAACTGCTCACTAGAAGAGCGGACAGCGAGATAACGAATTGAGCGGAGCGTGTGAGCTGCATTGGTCTATTCCTCAGCGTCGCGAATCGATCAGTTCAGGCAGACCGATAGCGTACGCGGCAGGCTGTTGACATGCAACTCGGCAGAAGCGCCCGACCTACGTCGAGGCAGCCGTTGTTCGCTGCACCTCGATGACCCAATCGGGGGTCTCTCGCAAATAACACTCAATGTGCTTGCGCCGCGTGAAGTAGTAGACAGCGTTCAGACCCTGGAAGATGGCGCTCAGGACAATAACCGTCCCGTACACGGCCACAATCAGCCCTTTGTACAGATAGTCAAACTCTTCCAGTGATCCGAGTACCTGCCCAATCTCTGGATTCTCATCCAACTCGGCGGCTAAGGGACTTTCCGTCGTCAGCCCCGTGAACATCATCCAGACGCAATAGGCCACGATGAACGCCAGGAATCCAAGCTGATTCCTCCCCAAGAACTTCGCGGCAGTCGGATCGAACAGCAAGAGCCGGTTGCGACCTTGAAATTCGTTATACGCAACGATGGCGAGCCCGGCGAAGACGAAGAAGCCAACAAGACTGAAGAGGGCGAACAGAGCCGAGCAAAGCGCAAAGATGGCCGATACCCAACCGTTGAAATTCGCAACGCCCGCCGCTTTGCGGATCTTCTTCGCTCGCTCGTTCGCGGTAGCGAGCTCAGTATGATGCTCCGCCGCGAGCGGGCTATCGGACCGTTCTGGTAATGTTGCAACACTCATCCGAGATGCTCCCCGTCGTAGATCCTTCAGCCCGCAAGCCGATCATCGCTCATTCCGCGCACGATCTGCACAAACTTAGGCCACGATCGAGACGTTGGCAAAAGGAATCAGCCGCACCCCATCGCTCTCGCCGTGTTGCGAGCCTCGCGCGATACGACTAGAACACGTTGCATCGTTTAAACTGGTTAAACGATGCAGAGCCGCTGATCGAGGAATAGCCATGCGAGACATCCGCGTTGCCGCCGCTCAGTTCGAGAATCGCGATAACGATCCAGCTTTCAATCTAAGCCGCATCCGTGAGCTAACACGCGCGGCGGTCGATCAAGGTGCGGAGATCGTTAGTTTTCACGAGGGCTGTATTCCTGGCTACACCTGGGTACAGCCGCTCACCAAAGACGAGTTGCTGGCAGTTGCGGAGCCAATCCCAGACGGTCCGTCTGTGTCCGAATTGACGAAGATCGCTGCCGAGTTCAGCGTCGTTGTCATGGCTGGAATGCTCGGGCGCGACGCAGAGCAGAACGTCTACAATACTTACGTTACCGTCGGCCCGGACGGCTTTATCACCAAGTTCCGTAAGTTGCACCCTTTCATCAACCCGCATTTGTCGCCGGGTAACGAGTACAACGTCATCGATTTGCTTGGTTGCAAGATCGGATTTCTGATCTGCTACGACAACAACTTGCCTGAGAACGTCCGAATGACGGCCATGCTCGGCGCGGAGATTATCTTCATGCCGCACGTCACTTGTTGTTTGCCTTCCGCAATGCCAGGACGCGGCACGGTCGATCGCGAATTATGGGATAACCGACACCGCAATCCTGTTCCGTTGCGTCAAGAGTTCCAAGGCCCGAAGGGTCGCGAGTGGTTGATGCGTTGGCTGCCGACACGCGCTTACGAAAACGGCGTCTACGCGGTTTACTCCAATCCCATCGGCTGGGATTACGACACGGTAAAGCCAGGGCTGGCGATGATTCTCGATCCATTCGGCGAAGTGCTTGTCGAGAGCGATGCATTGGAGGACGATGTCGTTGTCGGCTTGCTCACGCCGGAGAAGGTCGCGCAGTCCTCCGGCCAACGGTACTTAAGGGCCAGGCGTCCCGAGTTGTATGGCAAGCTTGTCGAGCTGCAAGAGTCAGTAACTCTGCCTGGCTGGAGTATGGAACACGAGAAGGCGGCAACAAAAGTCGAATAACGATCCGGAGTTGAAATGCTACGAACTCTCGCTCAGATGTTGGCGGCTTTGGTTCGACACGCCGTGCTTTGTACTCGGTACTTAGTACGCAGTACTCAGCACTCGGTACTTAGCACTTGGAAATCAGTACTTTGTACTCAGTACTCAGCACTCGGAACTCAGTACTCAGCACGTCGTCGGTGCTGGAGTCTCGTCGGTGTTGCACTCGCCTTGGCTACGACAGCGAACTTGCTTCCTGCCGCGGAAGAGCTGACCTACGTCGGCTATCCCGACTGCATCGAGTTGAAGAACGAAACGACTCGCGTCGTGCTCTGCCCGGAAGCCGGCGGACGCGTTCTCGTTTATGCGATGAACGGTGAGAACTCCCTTTACTTGGAAGAGGAAGAGGCCGGCAAGCTGTACGTTCCGGGAACGACAGCATCGATGTCGGCAGGTCGTTTCGATATCGGTCCCGAAAAGATCATTCCTCGCCGCAACTTGCTTTGGTCCGGCAAATGGGCTGGCGAGATCACGGGCGAACGCTCGGCTCGCCTGACCAGCCAGAAGGACAAGGCGACCGGCACGCAGCTCATTCGCGACTTCGTTCTCGCTGATGACAGCACACACCTTGCCTGCAAACAAACGATTGCGAACATCTCGGATCAAACGACCGAGTGGTGTCACTGGAGTCGTACATTTGCCAAGGGCAACGGCATCTGCGTCATCCCGCTAACGCAGCCGAGCCGGTTTCCGAACAACTACGTGATGTATGAAGGCGGCGATCTGATTAACCTTCGCCCGACCGATCCGCATATCAAGACTCGGGATGGCTTTCTGGAGATTACTAGCGTGCCGAAGCACCCGAAACTCGGCATGGATTCTCAGGCCGGCTGGTTCGCTTATCTGATGCACAACGATTTGTGTTTCGTCAAACGCTATCGCGTCTATCCCGACCGCGTCTACAACGAAGTCGCGGGCCTCACGATTTCGATTTGGTATCCGGAAGATCGCCGCGTCGAGTTGGAGCCGATTGGCCCGCGCGAACGTTTGCGTCCCGGCGAATCGGCGTCGTTCACCGAAGACTGGTGGCTGTTGCCGCATGCGTATCCGAAGGAAGGCGAGCAGATCGACCTCCGACGGCTCGCGAAACTCGTCGAACGCGACGCCACGCACGACTAGCGATTTGATGATCCGCCGCCGTACAGTTCTCGTCAACGCTCCCAGCCGATTGCACTTCGGTTTGCTCTCGTTCGGGCATCCTGATGGTCGGCAATTTGGCGGAATCGGTGCGATGATCGACAAGCCGGGCGTCGCCGTTCGAGTTTCTCCGGCCGCAAGTTTTACATCGATCAACGATCCGGAGAATCGAATCCATGCGATCGCCGACGCTTGGCGAGAGTCCGTCTGGCAAGCGGACTTACCCCTGTGCGAGATCGAAGTGCTGGCCGCGCCACCGCTGCATACAGGGCTTGGCGTGGGGACGCAGCTCGCGCTCGCTGTCTCCTTGGCGCTGGACGCCTTTGATGAACGTGAGCCATGCGAAATCGAAGAGCTTGCGATCCGTGTCGGTCGAGGTGTCCGGTCGGCTGTGGGCACGTACGGGTTTCAGTGTGGTGGCTTGATCGCCGAGCTTGGCAAGCTTGATACCGAAGAGATCGCGCCGCTTTACGACTGGCACGCGATTCCCGAAGACTGGCGCTTCGTTTTGGTTTCGCCAAGCCACGAACCGGGCTTATCCGGCAACTCCGAACGGCAAGCCTTCGCCGAGCTTCCTCCAGTGCCCGCCAGCGTCACGGAGCAACTGACGAAAGAGATCTGTGAGCAAATGCTTCCGGCGGCGGCGGACTCCGACTTCGATCGATTTAGCAACTCCCTGTACGAGTATGGCAATCTCGCCGGGTGGTGTTTTGAGAAGATCCAGGGCGGCGCTTACAACGGCGAGCGTGCCGAGCGGCTCGTCAAACTGATTCGTGAGCTAGGCATCCGCGGTGTCGGGCAGAGTTCTTGGGGGCCGACGCTCTTCGTTCTGTGTCGGAACGATTCCGATGCGCTGCAACTTCGCAATGAGTTGTTGAATGACCGCCATGCGGCTCCCACGGAAGTCGTGATCGCGCCACCTAATAACTCGGGTGCAACATTAATGGTCGAGCCGTAAACCTCGGCCCCATAGCTCAGACCGAAAGGCAGGTGTAAGATTGCGCGCGAACTACTTTTGCGCCCGGATGTCAAGTTGGTGTAATCATGGCTGAACTCGGAGTAAACATCGATCACGTGGCGACCGTTCGTCAGGCAAGACGAACGTACGAGCCAGACCCTGTCTGGGCGGCTGCGCTGGCGGAACTGGGTGGCGCGGACGGCATCACGATTCATCTACGAGAAGACCGCCGACACATTCAAGATCGTGATCTGCGACTGCTGCGCGAAACCGTCACCGTCAAGCTGAATCTGGAACTGGCGTGCGATCCGGGAGTGCTCGCGATTGCTTGCCAGACCAAGCCCGATCAGGCAACCCTTGTGCCTGAGAAACGCGAAGAGGTCACGACCGAGGGTGGGCTGGATGCCGTTGGCAATCGAGAAGCGGTGGCGTCAGCGGTGAACAAGCTCCACGACGCCGGAATCTCGGTCAGCCTGTTCCTCGACCCGGATGCGGCCCAGATAGATGCCGCTGCTGAAATGGGCGTTGCTGCCGTCGAACTGCATACTGGCCAATACGCGCTCGCGAAGGGAGCGGGGCAAGCGAATGAGCTGGAAACGCTTCGCCGAGCCGGAAGGAAGATTCGAGACCTCGGTATGACGTTGCACGCCGGCCATGGGTTGAACTACCAAAATGTTCAGCCGGTCGATCGAATTCCCGATATGCACGAGCTGAATATCGGTCATAGCATCGTTTCGCGAGCCGTTATGGTCGGAATGGAGCGAGCTGTACGCGAAATGAAGGCCCTGTTGTCCGACTGACTCGCCCGCACTGTCGCTGCCCCTTTGCTGCAGCGCGCGGCAGCCTTTATCATGTGAAACGGTTCGGCCCGCCGTGAGGCCAACATCCCGCCTGCCTTTCGAAGATGATTGAACCATGTCGCGCAAAGGTTCTGATTTCGCCGGTCTGTCGGTTGCCATCGTTACTCCGTTCAAGGATGGCGAAGTTGACTACGACACACTTAACGCACAAGTCGATTTCCAGATCGAAGCTGGGACAAAGTGTTTGGTCCCGGTCGGGACAACAGGTGAGTCTCCAACGCTCTCGCACGAGGAGCACGAACGCGTTATCTCTGCCGTTGTCCAAGCTGCCGCCGGTCGCGCGAAGGTCATGGCGGGAACAGGTTCCAACAGCACAGCCGAAGCGATTCGATTGACAAAGTGGGCCGCCAAAGAAGGTTCCGATGCGGGGTTGCTCGTCGCGCCATACTACAACAAGCCGACTCAAGAAGGTTTCTACCAGCACTTCAAAGCGATTTCGGAAGCCGTCGATATCCCGCTATGCGTCTACAATATCCCTGGGCGGACGGGAAAGAACATCGAGCCTGAGACGATTGCTCGACTGGCAGAACTGACCAACATCACGATGGTCAAGGAAGCGACCGGGCAAATGGATCAGGCTTCGCAGATCCTCGGCACGACGGACTTAACCTTGCTAAGCGGCGATGACAGTATGACGCTGCCGTATCTTTCGGTCGGAGGTGAGGGAATTATCTCGGTGGTCGGCAATATCATTCCAAAGGATATGATCGTGCTGCTCGACGCATTCAACGCTGGCGACGCAAGGACAGCGTGCGAGTTGCATCACAAGCTGTTCACGCTCTGCCGCGATCTTCTGGGACTTGCAACGAACCCGATCCCAATCAAGGCCGCGATGCAATTGCTTGGTCGCGACACGGGAGACTTACGTCTTCCCATGACCGCACTCGACGATCAAGGACTGAAGGCCTTGCAAGCAACGCTTACTGAGTATGGTCTTCTGTAGGTCAAAGCTCGGCACGGTCAACGTGGTCCTACGGCTTGTGCTAAGCATTCACATTGCGTCGTTTCGCGACCTAACTTGGTTGCGCGCCACGCCTTCTTCTTAAATGCCTGTAATGCGATGAACTACAGGCGGTTTATGGGCTTACAAAAAACTTTCCTCATTCGAAAAGTTGAGCTAGAGTTCAAGTATCGCCCAAACGACAGCACCAAGTTCGGATAGTTAACGCGGGATCACAAGTCGCGTTCGCGACCCGACCGTCCGAGCGGCTGTTAGCGATTCGTCATTGTCACACTCTGCCCAAATGGAACGATTGATTCGCGATTCGGATCAATTGGAGTCTGCCGTTATGCAAACTTCGTCGAACAACTCTGAGAAGAACGGGGTAAGTGAAAAGATGAAATGCACAGATTTGGCAAAGCGAATCGAACGACTTCGTCCAGCGGCAGATCCACGCGACGTCGCGCGACTCTGCTTGTTGCTTTCCATCTCCGCGGACGACATTGACATCCTCGCGGAGGAGTCGGTGTTGGCGAATGCTTGGAAGGAGATGGACCTTCGTGTTCAAGCAGCGACCGACCAACACGCCGCCATGACCGAGGAGCTCGAGTCTCTCGCTCGCAGCGATCCTCAAAGATTCACACCCGACCAGATCTGGGTCTTGATCCGAGCGATCAAGGTTCAGAGCCAGATTCTCCAGCTATACGTCGGCGAGCCAGCTCTCGACGTATAGCATCAAGCTACGGCGGGCGGGTTGACTTCGATCCCCGCTCGTCGGTCTTCGGAAGGTAGCGCTGGGCACTCCTAGGCTGTGAGCATTTTGGAGTGCGGCGACTTGTCGCCGCTTTGCCTTTCAAATCGGATCGAAGAACGAGCCGTTTTCGCATCGCAAAACCTATTGAGAAGGAAAGCGATGACAAGTCATCGCACTCCAAATTCCCAGTTATCGCGTGGTTGCTCGCTGCCTTTAAGATCGGCTGTCACTCAGCAGTTGCAACGCTCCGCCCCCCTTGATGCTCCTTTCGCCCTCGAGATACTACTCGATTCGTTGAGAAGTTCCGCAACGACTTATGCGAACGAGCTCAGCGCCCTAGTGTCGGGCGCGCGCACAGATCTCAGGCGTGCTCTCAGCCCGTCGTGCTAACGATCAATTCCTGTATCCCGATAAATAACAGTCACTTACTGATAATTTGGGATCGTTATAGAAACTGGCGCATCACTTGCGTCTGTCTACTAGCACCACGCAGCGCCTGAATCCCAGGCATCGCTTTCGAGCGCTGCGGGGAACCGAGTTCGACTAGCTGGTCGAGCGTTTTCCACCGCGCACTGATCCGTTAATCCCTCGCCGACGGCATCCCGAACTCAGCGGAAAGAGACGATGGCCAGAACTTCCTTCTTCCCGAGATGGCTTCGCGCACCATGCGCGACTCGCGCCGGCAAGGCGCGACGTCGCCCACTCCTTGTCGAGCGACTCGACAGCCGTTTACTGCTCGCTGCCGATAATCCGATCAATGTTGGCACCGACTTGAGCGGTGGGATTGGCGTTGTATTTGAAGGGCTCGCGGCGGGAGACGACTTCGGTCGAGCCGTAAGCACTGCCGGCGACGTGAATGGGGATGGCTTCGACGACGTTCTTGTTGGTGCTGACGGCGCCGACGTCAATGGAGAGCTATCCGGCCAGAGTTACGTTGTGTTCGGTGGTGCGGAGGCGTTTCCCGACACCTTCGATCTATCGACACTTGATGGATCAAACGGCTTCGCGTTGAGCGGCGCCGAAGCGTTTGATCGCTCCGGCCTATCGCTCAGCAAGGCAGGCGACTTCAATGGAGACGGATTCGCAGACGTGCTCATTTCCGCGGTCGAATCGGATGGCGATGGCAGTCGGCGGGGGCGAAGTTATCTTGTCTTTGGCAAGTCGTCTGGCTTTGCCGCCGCGATCGACCTGAGATTCCTCAACGGGACAAATGGCTTTGCCATCAATGGGGCAGCCGATGACGACTTCTCTGGCGTCGCGGTATCGCACGTGGGTGACATGAACGGCGACGGCCTCGACGATGTCGTAATCGGTGCAGCCTATGCCGATCCCGGCGGACGCGACAAAGCAGGAGCGGCGTATGTCCTGTTCGGTAGTCAGATCAATCGTGGTTCGCAATTCAGTCTCGCGACGCTTGACGGAACGAACGGCTTCGTGATCGATGGAGGAAGCGCGGGCGACCTGACGGGCTCAGCAGTTGGCTCGGCAGGCGACGTGAATGGCGACGGACTGAGCGACGTGATCGTCGGAGCTTACGAGGCTGCGCCGAATGGCGGCTCAAGCGGTGCGGCTTACGTCGTGTTCGGGAGTCAAAGCGGATTCTCGGCGACTATCGCGACGACCGACTTAGACGGAACCAACGGATTCGCGATCCACGGCGTTGATGCCGGCGACGCGGTTGGATGGGCGGTTGCAGGAGCAGGCGACATCAACGGTGATGGGTTCGCGGATCTGTTAGTTGGGGCATCTGACGGCTCGCCCGGCGGTCGCTCGATGGCTGGCCGGACTTATGTTGTTTTTGGGCACGACGGGACTGTCGCTGCGGCATTCGAGTTATCGTCGCTGGACGGCGCGAACGGATTCGTCATCAACGGTGCGGCGGAAGACGATGAATCAGGGACAGCCGTCGCCGCGACAGGCGACATGAATGGCGACGGCTTCGACGATCTGATCATCGGAGCTCGCTATGCCGACTCGAATGGCCAAACCGATGCGGGGGCCAGCTATCTCGTACTTGGTAGGCAGAGTGGATTCGGAGCATCACTCGAGCTATCAGCCCTCGATGGCGATAACGGCTTTCGCGTTGACGGCGCAGATGCGAACGACTTCCTCGGTATCGCGGTCGGCACGGCCGGCGATACAAATGGTGATGGCTTCTCGGATTTTCTGGTTGGCGCTCCAGCCGCCGATCCATTATCGGGCACTGATGCCGGCGAGGCCTACCTGATCTTCGGCCGTGACTATTTGGACTCGGTCACGCATCAGGGCGATGGAACGGACAACGATCTGCAAGGTGATGCTAGCGCCAACACGATCGTCGGCGCACAAGGTAACGACACGCTGACGAGCGGTGGCGGTGTCGATGTGCTGCTTGGCGGCCAAGGCGACGACGAGTTCGTTTTGATCGATGTGACCTTTCGGAGAGTAGCCGGTGGGGCTGGCATCGACTCGGTTCGCATCACTGGCAGTGGTGTGACGCTCGATCTCACGCAAATCGCCGACAGTCGGCTCACAGGAGTTGAGCATTTCGATATCACTGGCAATGGCGGCAATGCTCTTGTCGTGAATCTCACCGAAGTTCTCAACTTGTCGAACACATCAAACGGGTTGGTGATTCGTGCGGACGCCAACGATAGCGTCAATCTGGGGGCAGGGTGGGCGCAGGCCGGTGTGCAGTCGATCGATGACGAGTTCTACGACGTGTTTCAGCAAGGAGTCGCGGAGGTGTTGATCTTGCGATCCGAAGGCCCAACTTGGCGCAACCCTGTTGATCCGCTGGACGTGAACAACGATGGTTTCGTCGTACCGATCGATGCGTTAGTCATTATCAACGAACTGGCCGACCGAGTGATCAGCAGTTCAACGGGCCTACTGCCATCACCGCCCGAGCCGCCGAATCTGCCTCCACCGTTCCTCGATCCGACCGGTGATGGCTTCGTATCGCCGCTTGACGCGTTGCAGGTCATCAACTTCTTGAACAATCCCGAAGCCGAAGGAGAAGCGGCGGAGTCATCGTTTGCTCACGCGTTGCCGCTGCTATCACTCGCGAGACTACATCCTGCAGCTTTGCCGACAGGGAAGGGGATTGCTGCGGAGTTGGTAGCATACAAGAAGGAATCGCAGGCGGGCGTTGTTGCCAACATCTCTCGCGATGCCTTCTTTAGCGACGGGCTTGCCGAGGGCGGTCGGATCGATGCGGCGGCCGACGATCTGCTTGAGTCATTACAGTGGCTTTGGTAGCCCAAGATCTAGCGGTTCGTCCAAGTGTCGGAGTGTCAGCGGTTGGTACGGACTACCCATGTGGCGACTAGTGGAAGAGCCAGGAACCGATTGCAAATCCGCAGATGAACGCGGAGATGACAGCAAACGCAATCCAGTATCCTTGCCAAGCTTTTGTTCTCACGAACGAGAGCGCCGCTGCGTCGGCTTCGATCAGAGCTGTTAACTCGTGACGAATATGTTGATCGATGATCTCCATCGGCGCACCTGCAACTGGCCTGGGCCGGAAAGCGAAACAAGCTGGAGAATGCCGAAGGGACACGTCATGGAAACGGCAGGTTCGCGTCCGAATAATCAGAAGGAGATCACCCCGCATCACAGCGAGCTTATTCCCAAGCGAGCATCGCCTTCTTCCTGTCCGACGTGCTGACCATTAGGTTTGTCCTTTCGAGTCAGTATGACACCCAATACAAGATGCTGTTCACCGAACGGATGCCTAGGTCGATGTTAGAACTCGCAACGTGGTCCGAAGTACGTTGGCGGCGGCGCGACGAACAACGTTCGTGGCTGCACGCGAATCAGCGGCGAAAAGGAATGGAATCCGCCGCAGTGTGGGCAAGCACCCCAGGGCGGGCAGCGGGCGGAAAGCGGTTGGGGGCGGGGATGGCAGCACGGACGGGCTGTGTGGCAGGAGTGCCAAGACGTGGTTTCAGCGTCGCTGACATTCATCAACGAGCAGTCTCTTTTTCGAGGCGCGTCGGCGGCCCTTCGCACCGTGATCGGCGACTCGCTGAAGCACGACAAGAGCAAGGAGCTTGCGAAGCGTTTGATTGACTTTGTGCACGACGCGGAACAACAACTTCGCGAAGGCGAACGCCTGCCGAAGAGTACGGAGATTCTGGAATCGTCATTTGGCCTGTACAAGCAACTCGAGCGTCAGCACAGCCAGAGTGGCTTCACCAGTCTATTCGCCTGCTTCCCTGCGTTGCTCCACCCGACGATGCCAGAATCGGTAACGGAAGCCTTTGGTCGGGTCTCGAGCAAAGACGTCACCGCCTGGATCGCCAAGCACTTCAGCACCACGTTCACGTCCCGTCGCCAATCCGCCTACGCCGAACACAAAGCCGCCCTCAAAAGCGCAACACTCCAACAAGCAACCACTGAGAGAAATCTACCAAGCCACCCAGAGGCTACGTTCCGGGCCGTGTTTCTTTCTTTGCGAGAGTCCGCTCGGCGCAGTCATTCTGACTGAATGAGTGAGAGGTCGGGAGACCCGTCGATACAATTTCGAAGCGGTCTTCTGCTAGATCGCGTCGCGCCCAAAGCGTCTACCACATCCATTCCAGACCTGCGTATGCACCGTGGTAGAACGCGTCTCCGTTGTCGTTAACGGAGGCAGCACGCGGAACGAAGGTGAACGCGCCACCTGTTGTCAGGATGTTCGGAGGTGTCGAATTGAAGTTCTCTGGGGCGAGTGCAACACCTTCCAAGTAGAGCATCGTGTAACCAGCTCGGAGCGTCCAATGCGGTCCCATGCGATAGATGAAGTTGACGTTGGCTTCAGCGATCATCGCAATGTCATTGCCATCGACGCTCTCGTCGATGGTCTGTGTATTCGCCGGCAACGTTGTTGTCGCGGTGATGCCCGTCGTTTGATTCGCGTAGTTGCCATAAACACCTGCTTTGATATCGGCACCTACGTTGATCCCAGGCACTACATTCGCCCAGATGTCGCCACCGAGTTGGAAGCCGGTGAGGCTATTTCGTGTGGTGACACCATAGTCCATGTTGCCACGACTCTGAAGCCCAGGCGTTATCGGATCGAAGTCACCGCCGAGCGTTAAGTAATTGAAGTCTTCTAACAAATACACGTAACGAACACCCGCCAACCAGGATACCTGAATGCGGCAGTTAGGCATCGTGAAGCGTTTCCGGATGTTTAGCTCAAAGTTGTCAAGCGTGGATGAATAGGCGATCGTATGTTGCCTCGCGCGATCTGTTTCATCGAAGCCGTTAAACGGAGCGTTACCGAAGTTGCTGAGCACGGAAAAGATGTCGTCTTGGAATGTTGGTGGGCGGTTGACCGCCGACGCCGCCCAGTTGAATAGTCCGAAATAACCAAACTCGATGGTGGCTCCAGCCCAGAGCTGACGCACTCCCGTAAAACGGAACCCGAGTTCTTCGTCGAAATCCAAATCGTCCGTGCTCAGGAGGATATCGGCCGGAGTGGGAGGACCGACAACGATACCATCGCTTGAGAAATCAACTCTGCGAGACGCACGGTCACGCTTGAGGTACATCGCGTCCAGCGAGATGTCATACCAACGAGGAGCACAAGGTCCACCTTCGCCGTACGGTAACAAGTTGTCGAGAAGACGAGAGAAGTATCCACCGGCCGAACCGTACCCGCCGCAGTACTCACATCCGTGGCCGCCACAGTTGGGACAACCGCCGCCGTAGTCTCCACCACCACCGCCATAGCCAGCTTCGTAACCAGCTTGCATCGGCATGCCAGGTGATCCCGGAAACGGTTGCGGAGATCCGTAGCTGGCTGGTTGGACGCCAGGGAACTGCATGCCCATCGGAGCTTGCATCGGCATCATTCCAGGATAAGCAACAGGCATCGCCGGAACTGGGTACGCTGGCTGCGCGAACTGTGGCGCGCCAATATGTGCCACGGGCAGTGGAGTTTGCGGGTGCGCGTATGGAGCTGATGCTTGGATTCCAAGTGTCGGAATCTGACCGGCTTGCATTGGAAGTTGCGGTACATAAGCCCCACCGCTAGACGCGGGCGGTCCGATGATCCCGTTCTGCGGTTGTACACCGGGGACCGCTGAGCCTCCTGGCAGAGTCGGCGGAAGCTGCTGGCCAGCAGTCCAACTGCCGGATCCTCCCACCACGATGGTCATCATGACCGTGAGAACGCTCCCCCTGAGATTCTTCATCGGGATTTCTCCACAACAACAAAAAGTTCCCTAAGCCAGCCAAACGCGATCGCGCAGTCTGGCGCCAGCGAGCAACTTGCTTTCCACCACACCAAGCGGATCACTCTGCAGTGCATTCCACCTGACGGAACAAGCGCTAAATCGCTGATCACAAACTATCGGTCCGGCACAATGCGTAGAACCAGTTCTTTCCGCATTCCCGGAATACTCCACTTAATCGGCAGAGTCGCCGGAGAAATCCTGTGTTTCCGGCAAATCCTGCCGAGCGGACTCGGACCGGAGTCAGAACGAGCACTATTCCGCGTGATTAGGCAGGCTGGGAGGCTACGAATACCGCGTGGACGTCGGTGGCTCTTCAAGTGCGACTGAAAATCGATGGGATCCTGCTCTGCAGCATGAACTTCTTGCGAAATTGGGCTCCGCCTGCCAGAATCTACCTAAGCTGCTTATGCCAAAGAGATTTAGGTCCGGAGTCGCAAGATGGCCCAGCCAAAGCTGATCGAGTCGCCCGGTAAGTTTCTGGCAGTTCTCGAGAAGAGTGGACTGCTCAAGTCCCAGCACATGGAAGCCGTCAAATCCAGTGAACTGGCGTCGAGCGATCCGATTACGATCGCCCGTGCCCTGCTGAAGAAGCAATTACTCACTCGTTGGCAAGCGCAGCAATTGCTTTCGGGGTTCTACAATCTGGCTTTCGGAAAGTACACACTTTGCGACCAATTGGGCAAAGGAGAACTCGGCAACGTCTATTTGGCCGAGAATCCAAAGCTGGGCAGAAAGGTCGCCCTCAAGACGTTGTCGAAGCGGTATGTCAACAAGCCAGAGCTAGTCAGCCGCTTCATGGACAAGGCACGGGCGGCGGCCGCATTGGATCATCCAAACATCATTCATGTACATGACGTCGCCAGTGAAGGCGAACGGCATTTCGTTGTCATGGAACACGTCGATGGACAGGATCTGCAGACGCGAGTCGATGCGGAAGGCGTTCTCGACTGTACACAAGCTATCGACTTTATCCGCCAAGCCGCCGAAGCGATGCAGTACGCGCACGGCGAAGGAGTCAAGCATCTCGATCTGAAGCCGCCGAATCTGATGGTCGATAAGCAGGGTGTCGTGAAAATCCTCGACATCGGCGTCGGGCATTTACGGCAACTAGCAATGCTCCCCGATGCGAATACCGGCGAGCTGATGGTCTCTGCGATCAGCTACATGGCTCCCGAGCAGGCTCGCGAAGAGGACGTCGATGAACGTGCCGACGTTTATTCGCTCGGTAGCACCCTATACTTTTTGCTCACGGGCCGGGCTCCGTTTGCTGCCGAAAGCGACGAAGAGCGAGCCAAGCTCAAAGAGACCAAGCAGGCGCTCCCGATTCAGCAACTTCGCGCCGACGCGCCACCTGCTCTTCGTGCCGTATGTGACAAGGCAATGGCTTTGAAAGCAGATGACCGCTACGCGTCCATGGCGGAGTTGCTCGAAGCGATCGGTACCTGGCAGAACGACGCGATTGCCGAGGTTGAAGTAGAAGAGTTAGAGACCGCTGAGGTAGAAGAAGCGGAGGCAGAAACTGCTGAGGTCGAGACAGCGACGCCAGAGCCAGAACCGGAGACGATCGAGGTTACAGTCAAGCCCAAGCAAGCTGTTGGCCCCCTCAGTATCGATACGGGCGACGAAGCGAAGCCTGCCCCGGGCGCTATCGGCGGCATCAGCATCAACACCAAGCGACGCAAGAAACGCAAGCCTGAAAAGAAGACTGAGGCCGCGCCTGCGGCCGAGCCGGACGAATCTGTTACCGAAACTCAGGAGCCGACTTCGAAGCCGGACAAGTCTGAAGCAAAGGCCGACCCTCCCGCTACCAAGCCAGCATCGGCCGCCGAAGCCGAGCCGCTAGCAATGGCAGAGCTGGAGAAAGACGACGCAGTCGCGGCACCGGTTGAAGTTAAGAAGGGCCTGCCGAAGGCATTGATCATCGGCGGAGCATGCGCGGCGGCCGTCTTGCTGCTGATCATGGGGGTCGTTGTCGGCGTACTCCTGTTCGGTGACCGTGGTGACGGCCCCGCGGTGGCTCAAGCTGCCGCTTCAGACTCAGAAGCGGCAGACGGCGAAGCGCGGAACGACGCTGACGCTACACCAAACGCAGAGTCCGCAGGCAACGCTGAGGAACGTGAGGCAACCGAGGGGAACGAGGATACTCCGGAGGCAACCACCGCTGGCGGTGAAAGCACAACTGACAACACCAACGAAAACGCGACCACCCCGGACGCGGCTGGCCCTGCTGATGCAGCAACGGTTGAAGTCGCTGATCAAGCCGGAGCGCCGTCCGGCGAATCGGGCGACGCCGATGTTGCAACGCCTGAGCCAGCCCCCGCCGCATCCCCAACGCCAACAGCCTCAAGCGAAACGAAGCCGGCAGAGCCTTCTGAAACGAAGAAACCGGCGGCTGAAGAACCCGACGAGAAGAAGAAGACCGAAGAGAAGCCCCCAAAGATCTTCGACTTCGTTAACGCGCTTGATCTGCCGGCAGCGGTCGCCGACTCGCCAGAGATGGTGCTTGGGAAGGTGAACGTAGGGCCAGACGAACTCGTTTTTATCAGTCTCAGCGGCGGTGATACAGCATTCAACTCACGCACCGAATTCACAGTGCAGAACGCTCAGGACGGCGTGGCACCTCGTGACTGGGAGTTCTACGTGACGGAAGCATCTGGTGATCCGATCGTGATTGCGACGCTTGCCCTACCTGAGAAGGAACTGGTGTTTAAGTGGGCGGAGGCTGCTGCCACGAACGTCGCTGCGACGAATCTGCGCAACTGTTCACTGAAGGTCACCGCTGGACAAGCCGAGCCTGCACAACTGGCGTTACGCACACCGCGGAAGATCGCACCCGTGGCCATTGATCTCAGCAAAAACAGTGGTTCGGCCAAGTGGCCGCTCGAAGGAGCGCCCGATCGTTCTTCGCTGCGGATGGAGGTGGAGGTGACTGTCAAGGGACACAAAGCGATGGTAGAGCCCGCTCAATTCAGTCTGCAGAAGAGTGATTACGCTTACGTTTACTTCGCCGAGAACCGAGACAAGGCAGCACTACTGTTGAAGGTGACCGGCAGCGCGACCAGTAAGCACGTCCAAATCAAGATTGAGCCTCAGTTTTTCCTTCCCGGCCAAAAGCCGGCGCGTCTGACAAAGGCCACGCTTAGGCAACTCCCTCAGTTGCAACAACAGCAAGCCCAAAAGCAGGCGTGGTTCTTGGCTTTCGAGAAGGAAGCTAATAAGCCGCAAAACAGGGTAGGAATGCAGAACAAGTTGGCTTTAGCTCGGCAGGAACTGGAGGCTTTTAACCAAAACGTGGCTCGTTTGCAACAACTTGAAACCCAGATGGCGGCCGTTAACGGAAACGGATCCCTGCAGTTCCGTGTCTTTGCTGAGACCTTTGATAGGCCAATCGAGTTATTGGTCACCGATTCGCAGGCGGAAGTCGTCGCTCCGTAGTGCAGACGCACCTCCCTCTCAGACCGAAGTGGGCGGTAACTCCAGCGATCTCCGAACCACTCAACTCTGCTACATTCTGATCGTAGGAAGCAATCCGGAAGAGCTTTCAAATCTGTTATCGGAGTTGCAGGAACGTCTCCGCTCACGCGGCAACTAATCGCTTATCTTCGCCGCCGGCGCACCGCTGTTGGTTATGGAACCAAGCGGACTCGCCCGCGATATTCAGAGGGCCGCTTGGTTCGAGCCATCGTTAACGACAGCGTCTCGGCTGGCGACAACGCTTGTGTTCTTTCCGTGTCGGACCAGATGCGAGGTTGTTGCACCGCGTGCTGACGAGGCCACTAGAATTACTTGACGTCATCGACGTCGCTTTTCGTTTTGCAAAACGCACATTCGCTGCTCGATTCGACGAATCCGTGGCTACGCAACCGCTTATCGACTGTTCCCGAAGCAAATGGTCTGGTCCAAAACGGCAGGCCCTTGATCGCTTCGTTCCGCATCTTTTGCCAGTGTTCGGGACAGACTGGTTGAGGTGTTCGTTGACGCTCTTGTTTGGCCATATTAGTTTGTGACTTCTTTGTATTCCGAAGCGGACGTGTGTACTTTGGGAAAACGTGGCCTTGTCGGTAACTTCAACCCTGTGCAAAGTACCACAAAAGCGTTGCTGGGATTGAGAAGCCGGCGAAGACGATGAACGCAATGAAGTAGACTGGGATCATCATGGTTCTGCGGAAGCCGTACCCAATCGTTTCGACGACGTTGCGAGTGGCGGCGATCCACTTGGTTGTTGTATTGGCAGCTACTTTAGTTGTTTCAAGTGAGGCGTGATCGAGCTTCACAGGTTCGGTGTCAGTCGCTTCTTCCTCTTCGATTTCGTACTTGAGCAGTCGCTTGACGGCGGCACCAAGCGTGTAGCGATAAGCCCAGATAAGCAGCCTGCCTATCCAACGTGACTGCGCGAGAATGGCTTGCTCGGTCATTAGCAACACGATGTGTTCGTAAACGCCGGCAGCGAGCTTCCGCGGTGGAGGCATTTGCTGGCCGCCTTCACGCAGGCCTTGGGCGTCTTTGGAGACTTGGCCCGTCAGGTCAAGGATCAAGGTGAAGATGTCAGTGAGATGGCTGAGGCCGCGATTGACCGTCGCTGCGACGCCGAATAGCCCGCCCACGACGGCTACCATGGTCAGTCCGTAGAAGTAGGCGAAGATTTGCACGGTCCAGTGCGTTTTGAAACCGAACGCCAACAGGAAGATCAAGAAGATGATTGCCATCGCAATTCGAGCGGCGAGAATTGCAAACAAGACTAACTGAGGAATGCTGAGGAGCGACGAGATTCGCTCGGCGAGCTCCGGCTTACGATACTTTGCAAAGTCGATCTCTTCAACGGAAATCTCTTTGCCGGAGGTGGCTTCCGGATTGCTCATGGTAGCTTTGATATATCCGGCGCTCGCCTACGGCTCTGCTTGTACTAAGAAACGGTCACGAAATAACTTCCCCATTTGCGCGAACTCGTTGGTAGCGGTGCGGCGCAAGCCGCCCGGTGCGTGGCCACGTCACCGGACGGCTTGCGCCGTTCCGCTACGAAATGGGGAAGTTATTTCGTGACCGTTCCTAAGCGGCCCTTTGAATCCCCAAACCTCGAGCCACCTCCTCGGTCAGTGGCAGCAGATGAATGCCGGGATCAACACGCAAAGCTTCCGCCACTTGCTCAAGCTGCTCTTCTGGACTGACAGCCAGATCGACAAAGATCCACTTCCTGCCGCCAAACTCGCAAGCGCCACCGACACCGCCACCCAACCATTCGTGCCGGACCTGATAACCAAGTCGTTCCGCGACTCGAGCATACTGCTCTAACAGCCCTACTGTGTGCATCCTAGCTTGTCCATTTCGCCAATTCCGTGGCCGTTCTCAACACGGTAACGATTATATCGTGATGAGTTTTAGTTGCCCAGCTCGAATCGACGATACCACCAAAGTCGTAACGGACAGACTGGCAACAAGTTGAGAGATTCGCGTCGCGCAAAGCAGGCAGAAGATTGGCAACGCGGTAAGTGAGTTAAGTTGGTCCCGCCTCTCCGATTAGATCACACCAGGCAACATGAGCGATCAGACCCCCGATCTCAAGCAGCAGGTTGAGCTACTAAAAGCCCAACTGGCGCAGGCTCAGAAGATGACTGCGCTCGGCGAACTCGTCAGCACGACGACCCATGAATTCAACAACGTGCTGATGACCATTATTAACTACGCCAAGCTGGGTCTTCGGCACAAGGACGACGCCTCGCGCCAGAAGGCATTCGAAAAGATCCTCGGCGCGGGAGAGCGTGCTGCGAGAATCACCAATTCCGTGCTAGGGATGGCTCGCAACCGGTCGGATCGTTTCGAGCCAGCGGATTTGCGAGGCTTGGTTGAAGAATCTCTGGTGTTGCTAGAGCGCGAGTTCAACAAGTATCGCATCCATGTCGATAAGCAGTTGAACGATGTTCCCGAGGTCATCGCCAATGCAAACCAGATTCAACAAGTCCTGCTGAACTTGCTCATCAACGCACGCCAGGCGATGCAAGAGGGTGGGCATGTCCTGATCAAAACCGAACACAATCGCGAAACGAACACGGTTGATCTCATCGTGCGTGATTCGGGAGGAGGGATCCCAGCAGACAAGCTGCGGCGCATCTTCGACCCATTCTTCAGCACGAAGTCTGGACCCGATGAGACTGGCAAAGGCGGAACGGGCTTAGGCCTCGCCTCATGCCGCGACATCATCGAAGCCCATCACGGCCGCATTCGGGTCGAGAGCGCTGTTGGGAAGGGAACGGCGTTTACGATCAAGCTGCCTGTCGTCGCGAAACGAGTGGCACCCGCACCGATCGTTGCGGCGAAGCCTGCGATTCCATCCACCATCTCGCAGCCGTAGGTAGGTCACTCTCGCGGAGAGTGAGCCAGGTATCGCGGAGAGGGAAGGTCACTTTCGGCGAAAGTGACCTACTGGCCGAGGCGTGCTCGAATGTCGGCGAGGATCTGGTGTTCGAGCGTGACGTCACGGCCTTGGGCGATCCAGCCAAGAGTGACTGGCGTGTCGGTGATGCCAGAGGCGCCTCGAACGAGCGAACCGTCATGTCGCAGCGTTGCCGCTCCTACGGTTGCGTGCTCGGCTCGATCGACGTCTTCGAGTTCTTTGAAGACGGCAACTTCGATGGAGTAGCCGTCTGTGACCGGCATGAGTCGCACACTTGCGCGACGGCGGACCGATTGCAGCGTAGCGTGGAGTTTTTCGAAGCCGCGTGTCGAGTCTTGCCGCCAAGGCTCGAGAACCGTTGCGCCGGAACGCGGGACGGTCTCGATGCGTCCTTCCGTGATGACGCCACCGATGAACTGGACGCGCTCCTCGCGCTCAATCTGGAAGTAATCATCGACCGCATCAACGGCTTGATTCCAGACGAATTCATGGTCGCTGACGGGAACGAAGATTGGGTTTTCTGTCGCGAAGCCCAGCCCTGGAGGGGGAGGCGAGGCGCGATGAAACGGCGCAGGGAGATGCGAGCAACCAACGCAAGTCGCCAGAAGAAAGGCCCAAGGAAAGTGCTGTCGGGTCATCAGGGATTTGGAAGTCGTTCGACGACAGGCGCAGAAATGGGGCGGTAGTGTCGCGAAATGTTGCTGCTGTCGCAAGGGCAAGGAGGTGCGATGCGAGAGGGAGTCGAATTATGCGGCGCGGCAGCCGCTAGCGTTGCTGCCGGCGAACTGGTCGATCGTTTCGGCGGGAACGACACGTAGGGTCGGCTCGCCACGGCTCCGGTCTTCCAAGACGACCAGTGATTTGTCGTGCAGCATCCGCGGAACGTAGAACCAGGCCTGCTCGAGAGACCTCTCGTCTGGATCGCCTCCGATCACCAGCAGGTCCGTGTCTTGCAACAAATTCGCAGAGCGAGAGAGCGCGGACAGCGGGTCACCGGGCACAAGGTGGACGCGCCCGCCGCTAGGCTTCAATAAGCGATGGGCCTCTTTCAGAGACAAGCCACTGCCCGGATCGTCGCGTCCTTCGAACAAGTCGATCCCCGTGAATCGAACTTTCTCGCTTGGCGAACAGTGAGCTGCGAGTTGGAGCATTCGCTGCGATCGAACGGCGTTTCCAACGCCAATCTCGACGATCGAAGTTGGCCGGTGCGTCCTTATCAGACGGTAGACGAGCCGTTCGTGAGCGGGCTTTGACAGTAAGGTAAGATAGGCAGACTTGAAAAAGGTGAATCGACTCACGGTGGTCACTTCCTTGTGCTGATCGAGCGAGGGAGAAGCTAACTGTCTCTTCTTCAGTGTCGGATATGTCGCACGCGCGAGTGGAACAAATCTGCAAGCTAGCTGCCGGACTGAAGATTCCGTCTCATCCCGTGGCTGGCTATTTGTTTCGCGGATGCAACGCGTGTCGTCATCCGTCAACCGATTTCGCTTGGCAGCGGTTGGACCTGGCGTAAATCGACAAGTTCGTAGGTCGTTTTTCTTCGGCCATCGCGCCTGCGTAGGAAGTCTGTCCTATAGTTTCTAGTGGCTGAGCCAAGGACGCATTTCAGCCCACCAATCTCCTCCCCACCCGCCCGACTCGGCGCGACTCATGTGAGCACCGCCCTGTCGATCGTGTTCCCGCAGCATCGTGCTTTGCAGCACATGATTCGCAACAGGAGCGAGAGCAGCATGCGTCCAGCCGACCGCAACCGCAAGCTAAAGCAGAAACTGAAGCGACGTTCGCGTTACGAGACCTTTGAAGAGCGCCTGGCGTTGTCGGCGCAGCCGATCGGCGACTTCGCCTTCGGGTTGGAACAGCGACTCGAACATCACTACGGCGAACTTGCTCCCGCCGAACAAGCCAAACCAGTTAGCGACTTTCAGCTTGAAACGGTCGTCGAGGATCACGCGGGCGATCTGCAGCAACAGTTGAACGACGCTCACAACACCACGGGCGTCAGCTACGTTCACGACACCTTCGGCTTCCAGGGCGCCGGGCAAACCGTCGCGATCATCGATAGCGGAATCGCCTGGGATCATGTCGCGCTCGGTGGTGGGCTTGGCACGAACGAGAAAGTTGTCGGCGGCTTCGATTTCGCCGAGAACGACAGCGATCCTTACGACGACGGACCGTCTGGATTCCACGGCACCCACGTCGCAGGCATCGTTGGCAGTACGAGCGATACCTATCCGGGAGTCGCCTCGGATGTCGATCTCGTTGGCTTGCGAGTCTTCGATGACAACGGAGCTGGCTACTTCAATTGGGTCGAGGACGCGTTGCAGTGGATTCACGATCATCGCAACGATTTCGATAATCCGATCACGACCGTCAATCTCTCACTCGGCACGACCTGGAACTCCGATAGTGTGCCAAGTTGGTCCACGATCGAGGACGAGTTCGCCCAACTCGAGGCGGACGGCATCTTCATCGCCGTATCCGCAGGCAACTCGTTTTCTGACTACAACACGCCCGGTCTCAGCTATCCTGCTGCCAGCCCGTACGTCGTTCCTGTCGCGAGTATTGACAACGACGGATCGATCAGCGACTTCAGTCAACGCCATTCGAGAGTGCTTGCCGCGCCAGGGAGTTCGATCGCGAGTACTATTCCCGAACATGTCTTTGGTGACCCGAACGATTTTGGAACGGCTTCCGGCACAAGCATGTCGTCTCCGTATGTTGCTGGTGCCAGTGCTTTAGTTCGCCAGGCGATGGAGTTTGTCGGCGTTCAAAACATCACGCAGGATACGATCTATGATCACTTCCGGGATACCGCGAGTCTTGTCTACGACAGCTTGACCAGTGCGAATTATCATGTCATTGATGTCCAGGCCGCTATCGACGCTCTGATGCCTGATGACGAATATGGCTCGACGTCCGCTGCAGCACACTCACTCGGAACGCTCAATGGAACATCGACGCTGTCGGGTCTGGTCGGAACGCTGGACGACCTTGACTTCTTCAGCTTTACCGCTGGCGCGACGGGCGAGTTGAACTTCACATTCGACACAAGTCACGAGCTTGATCTGAACGCCCAAGTTGTCAGCGGCAGCGGTTCCTTCAGCGGCAACACGCTGACGATGGATGTCGTTGCCGGGCAGACTTATTCGATCTCGCTCGGTACGGACGACGGCATCGGGTTTTACGACGCTGAGATCCAGCTCGACGCGAGCGAAGTTAGCGTTGACGTTGGCACGGTCTATTTCCATGAACTGTCGGATCAGAACATCACGACGACGACTTCCTATCACGTGACTGCTTCGCGAGCCGGTGTCTTTACTGCGGAAGCGTTCTTCGCGCACGCTGGCGGCGATGTCGATCTTGAAGTCTACAACGCGAACCAACAGTTGCTTCTCTCGTCCTCGACCTCCACCAACGACGAACGCGTCGATCTTGTCGTGTCGCAAGGCCAACAGTTGTTCGTGAAAGTTGTCGGCACCAACAGCGACGTCGATCTTCGCTTTACGAATCTGGTTCAGATTAGCGGAACGACGCTAAACGTCTTCGGCACCAACGGCATCGATCATTACACGGCGGATGGCAACACACATACTCTAACGGTTAACGGTACTGAGTATACGATGACGGACTTGGAGATCGATACGATCACCTTCGATGGCGGTGCGGGGCACGACACGATTGTGCTCAGCGGCAGCACGTCGGATGTCACGATGAATCGCAACGACGTCCAAACGTTTGCCGAGTTGGCGTACGATCTTGATCAGTCGATGAATATCAGTGCCGCCAGTTCCGCCTACACAAACTGGGGCGGAGCCGGCGAAAAGTGGTTCCAGAGCAGCACGGACGGCTGGTTGTTCATCACCCCAGACGGCAGCCTTTACGATTGGGCTGACAACAGCACAAACATCATGGACTCGAGCCCACTGCTGGCACACTTTGACAGCAGCTTCCACACCGACACGAGTCTGTTGCACGACGCGCAAGAACCTGTCATCGATGATGGTGGCGATTCAAGCTCAGAAGATTCTGGTTCGGGCGACAGCGGCTCCGACTCAGGTTCGGGATCAGACAGCGGGTCTGGCGGAACCGATTCTGGGAGCGGCAGCGATTCTGGGGCTAGCGGAGGCGACAGTGGCTCAGGTGGTGAGGGTGAAGGCGGTACAGATAGCTTGGCTCAGATCGCCTATGACCTTGACCAGGCGAAAGAGTTGACGAAACCTGGCGCCGATTATTACTTCAACTGGGGCGGTCAGAACGAGAAGTGGCTGAAGGGCAACGACGGCTGGTACTTTATCTTTACCAATGGCGAAGTCTATAAGTGGGTTGGAAGTGGCGGCGCGACCGGGACGCTGGTCGCGACTCTGGATGCTACGTACTACAACGATCCGACCAAACTTTGCGATGCCCAGCCACCTGCTGACTCCGGAAACGGGAGCGGGAATGATTCTGGAAGCGATAGCGGATCCGGAAATGATTCGGGAACTGGTGGTGGAAGCGATTCCGGGAGGGGCGACAACGGATCAGGCTCGGACGGCGGGAACGATTCCGGCAGCGGTAGCGGCTCTGACTCGGGAAGCGATTCAGGGTCCGGCGGCGATACGGGCTCGGGAGATGGTTCGGATGAAGGAAGCGACTCAGGATCAGGCGGTGATTCGGGATCGAGTGGCGGCGATAGTGGGTCCGGCGGTGAAGGCGACTCCGGCACGGACAGCTTGGAGCAGATTGCCTATGACCTCGACCAGGCAAAGCAGTTAACGAAACCTAGCGCCGACTGCTACTTGAACTGGGGTGGTCAGAACGAGAAGTGGCTGAAGGGCAATGACGGCTGGTACTTCATCTTCTCGAACGGCGAAGTCTATAAGTGGGTTGGAAGTGGCGGTGCGACGGGGACGCTAGTCGCGACTCTGGACGCTACTTACTACAACGATCCCACGAAACTGTACGACGCCCAGCCGCCAAGCGATTCCGGAACCGGTGGCGGCAGTGATTCGGGCGGTGATTCGGGAAGCGACAGCGGCTCTGGTGATGGCAGCGATTCGGGGTCCGGTGGTGACACGGGCTCTGGTGATGGAGGCGATTCTGGGTCCGGCGGCGACGCAGGCTCTGGTGACGGAAGCGATTCTGGATCGGGTGGCGACACGGGCTCCGGTGATGGCAGCGATGCGGGCGACGGTTCGGGCTCGGACAGTGGCTCAGGTGATGAAGGCGAGACCGGTGATAGCCTGGAACATATCGCCTACGATCTCGATCAAGCCAAGGAACTGACACAGCCGAGTGCTGACTACTACTACAACTGGGGCGGTCAGAATGAAAAATGGCTGAAAGGAAACGATGGGTGGTACTTCATCAAGCCGAATGGCGAAGTCTACCAGTGGTCTGGCCAAGGCACTAACGGCACATTGGTCGCAACACTCGATGAATCGTTCCACGCCGACCCAAGCCAACTGCACGATGCACAACCACCAAGCGACTCGGGTTCCGGCAGCGACAATGGCTCCGGATCCGGTAGCGACTCGGGAAGCGGAGACACTGGCGATGACGGCGGCGACTCGGGTGCGGATAATGGCTCCGGTAGTGGTGGCGACACGGGTAGCGGTGGTGACACCGGCAGCGGTGACTCTGGGAGTGGCGAAGGATCAGATAGCGGAACCAGCTTGGCCTCCCGCGCTTATGAACTCGATCAAGAGCTTGGCCTGAAGTACGGAGGCGACTACTACACGAACTGGGCTGGGATGGGCGAGAAGTGGATGACGTCTACGAGCGGCAAGTGGTACTTCATCACAGCCAACGGCGAGTTCTATCGATGGAACGGCAACCAAGCGAACGCCGCTTCGAGCACCTTGATCGAGACATTCGACTCGACCTACCACGCCGACCCGAGCAAGCTGCACGATGCAGCACAGGTATCAAGCCTTGTCAACGTATACACCGTGTCGGCAGCTTCGGCACACGACAGGATTACAGTCGTCGAGACATCGGCTGCCGCTGGCAGAGTCATCCAGCGGAGCATCGCCATTTCGCAAGGGCAGGCCTCCGCCAAGGCCGTCGCGACTCGGAGCGAACTCGTTCAAGCACGAGCAACTGAAGTGGCCGAGGCAGCGTATTTTGATGAGCGAGAGCGGGTCGCGAATGCAGCTAATCGCGTGCTGATGGCGAGATCGCACAAGTCCGACTTGGACTCGCTCGATTCGGTGTTTGATGCGATTGCTGAAGCTCTCGACCTCGACGAAGCATTGTCACTCTGATGACCGGTTCCCATCCGTCAGCTGTCGTGAACTGCTAGCATGATGTTGGCGTTCCCGGCTTCCAATCGAAAGCAAAGCAACGGAACGGTAAGCCGCAACGTGCTTCGACGGTGTATCCGCCTTCACGCCTACTCAACTCTTGGAAACAAGAGGCCGATTCCCAGGCTGATATCAGCGACGACCGCTAGCAGCGGTGTCTAATTGTGGGGTGGTTTGCGTCTTGCTGCAGCAGGTTCTTTCGACTACCATCCCGCCCCGCACAGACGACCCTCTTGCTGAACTTCTCTTTGGATCCATTGGTCCGTCCCATGATCACCGGTTCGAATGCTTGCTCAGCAAAGCCGCGTTATTCACGATATCGCTACCGTCTTGCGGCGTTAGTGATCGCTGGCTTGCCCGTCTTCGCAGTGATTCATTTTCTGGCATACTGGCTTCGTTTCGAGGGAGGCTTGTGGAATGATGAGTTCCGAAAGTCAACGATCACTCTGGGAATTGTCCTCGGTGCCAAGACCACAGCCTTCCTGTCGTTTCGCATCTATCAAAGCTGGAACCGTTACGTGTCTCTGCACGATTTGGTGAAGTTGGCCCAGGCAGCGACGGCCAGTTCTGTGCTCCTGGCGGTGATCGATTATCTCTTTCTGACAGCCCATAGCGTTCCACGCAGTGTTTTCCTGATGGACTGGGGGATGACGATCCTGGTCGTTGGCTCCCTGCGTTGTGCGGGCCGTTTGTTGCACGAGCACGTTCAATTCGGACGGTGGTCGAGCGACGATGCGCCGGTGTTCATTGTCGGCCCGAATGATGCCGGCGAGGCCTTGTTGCGGGCCATTCGTCGTAGTCCGAACTTGCACTACAACGTGGTCGGATTCATCGCGGAAGATGACGATTGCCCGAAGGGTGCGATCAGCGGTGCACCAGTTGTGGGCGGTTTGTCCCAGATCTGCCATCTGGCGAGTCAACATCGTGTTTCCGAGGTCTTGATCACCGCAGGCGAGTTGTCCGGGCAGAAAGTTCGCGAGTTGATCAGCACGGTTCGTCGCGGCGGTGTGAGTGTGAAGGTGCTTCCAAGCTACGAGCAGCTGCTACACGGTAAAGTTGATCTACGACCACGAACTGTTTCGATCGAAGATCTATTGCATCGCGAGCCGGTCCAGCTGAACCCACGCGAGCTGCGCGAATGGCTGGACGACCGCGTCTTGCTAGTTACCGGCAGCGCGGGCAGCATCGGCTCCGAGATTTGCCGGCAGTTGCTGCAGTTCTCTCCCAAGAAGCTGGTGCTGGTCGATCAATCAGAAACCGGGCAGTTCTTCCTCGAGCGTGAACTGCGCGCATTGGCTCCCGATCAGGACATCGAAGTTTGTATCGGCGACGTCTGTGACTCGCTGCGCATGCATCAACTGTTCTTTCAATACAAACCGGAAATCGTCTTCCATGCGGCGGCCTACAAGCATGTTCCGCTGATGGAATCCAACCCCGAAGAAGCTGTCAAGAACATCACGCTAGCATCACGCTTGTTGGCCGACCTGTCGGATCGCCACGGGGTTCAATCCTTTGTGATGATCTCGACGGACAAAGCCGTGAACCCGACCAGTGTCATGGGGACCTGCAAACGACTTGCCGAGCTTTACGTCCAGGCGCTGGCTGTGGATTCGGGCTGCCGCTTTGTAACCGTTCGCTTTGGTAACGTGCTCGATTCAGCCGGCAGCGTCGTGCCGGTGTTTCGCGAGCAAATCGCTTGCGGAGGGCCGGTGACGGTCACGCATCGCGATATGGTTCGTTATTTCATGACGATTCCCGAGGCCTCGCAGCTGGTCCTTCAAGCTGGTGCGATGGGAAAAGGTGGAGAAATCTTCGTATTGGATATGGGAGAACCAGTGCCGATCGTGAATCTGGCGGAAGATATGATTCGCTTGTCCGGACTCCGCGTTGGCGAAGACATCGAGATCGAGTTCACGGGAACACGCCCCGGTGAAAAGTTATTCGAGGAGTTGCACGGCGACGGCGAGGAACATACATCGACTTCACACCCCAAGATCATGATCGCGGCTTCTGCTCCGAGAGGTTTGGGTCAGATCCGCTCCAGCATCGACCGTCTCACCCAAATAAGCACGAGCGATAAGAGCGAGATCGCTGCTTTGCTCGCTGAAATCGTACCAGAGTTCCAGCGCGAGCAGCCAACGATTCCTCTCCGCTGTATTGCTGCATAGAACTACAAGGACTGTCCGCTGCTTAAACCAGCGGAACACCAAGGAAGGCAAAATGAAATCGACCCGCCCGTTGCTTGTCCTGGGTACGCGACCCGAAGCCATCAAGATGGCTCCCGTCATACAAGAGTGCCACCGTCGTTCCGCCGTCGAACCAGTGGTCTGTTTCACGGGGCAGCATCGCGAAATGGTCGCGCAGGTCGCCGAGTACTTCGGAATCGAGGCGGATGTGAACCTCGATTTGATGCGCCCGGATCAGACCTTGGCTGGCCTCACGGCGCGGTGTCTGGAACGTCTTGACCAGACGGTTCGCGACTGTTCTCCCGATTGCGTCATCGCGCAGGGGGACACGACGACCGTGATGGTCGCTTCCATGGTGGTATTCTACCGGCGCATTCCGTTCGTGCATGTTGAAGCGGGCTTGCGGACTGGCGATATCCACTCGCCGTGGCCGGAAGAGTTCAATCGTCGAGTCGCTGGTTTGGTAACAAGCTTGCACTGCGCGCCGACACACCGTGCCGCCGAAAACCTGTTTGCTGAAGGCGCGCCACGACATCAGGTACATATCACCGGCAACACCGTGATTGATGCCTTGCTGTGGGCTATTGAGCGCGAACGAACTTCCAATCAACAGTGGCCTGAAAAGTACAAGATGTTAACTCGTTCACGGATGGTACTCGTCACGGGCCATCGCCGCGAGAACTTTGGAGAGGGCTTCGCACAGATCTGCGACGCCATTAGTTGCCTTGCCAGGACTTTCGCAGACACAGACTTCGTCTATCCCGTTCACTTGAACCCCAACGTACAGAAGCCCGTGCGCGAAGCGCTTGATGGACTACCGAATGTGCATCTTGTGCCGCCGGCTTCCTACCCTGAGTTCGTATGGTTGATGGATCGGTCTTACCTGATTCTGACGGATTCGGGTGGCGTTCAGGAAGAGGCTCCGTCCCTGCGCAAGCCAGTGCTGGTCATGCGGGACACAACCGAGCGTCCCGAGGCAGTTGACGCTGGCGGTGTCGAACTCGTTGGGGCATCAAGCGGCAGTATTGTTCGAGCCGTATCGAGATTACTTCAAGACTCGTCGGAATACGCTCGACGTCAGATTGACGTCAACCCGTACGGAGATGGCAACGCTGCCGGCCGCGTCATGGACCTTGTCATCGACCACAGATGGGAAGCACTTTCTCCAGTTCGGATCGCGGCCTAACGTGGTTCTAGTCAGGTGAGCCGATTGATGGATTCGATGCTAGAAAGAAACGGCAAGAAAGTCTGTGTGATGGGACTGGGCTACATCGGCCTGCCCACCGCAGCCATTCTGGCGAGTCGTGGCTACGACGTGCACGGCGTCGATGTTCGCGCGGACGTCGTTGAGACAATCAATCGGGGCGAGATCCACATTCACGAACCTAGGCTCGCAGAACTGGTGAAAGAGGTTGTGGATGGCGGCAACCTTCACGCTTCGATCGAGCCATGCGAGGCGGATGTCTTCTTCATTTGTGTCCCGACGCCGTCCAACTCGGACAAGTCTCCTGATTTGTCTTATGTTCGTGCCGCCTCCGAGGCAATCCGTCCCTATGTCCGACGTGGTAACATCATCATCCTGGAGTCGACGAGTCCACCCAAGACAACAGAAGAGACCGTTGTGCCGCTTGCTGTTGCCAACGAGTTCGAGGTGGGAAGAGACGTATTCGTTGCCTATTGCCCGGAACGTGTTCTTCCGGGACGGATTCTGATTGAAGCCGTAGAGAACGATCGAATCGTGGGGGGAATTACTCCTGCGTGTACGCAGCACGTTCAGCAGTTTTACGAAACTTTTGTAACCGGTAACGTCCTGGCAACCACGGCGATTACGGCCGAGATAACAAAGCTCACCGAGAACGCATTTCGAGATGTCAACATTGCCTTTGCCAACGAGTTGTCGATGTTGGCGGACCATCTTGGCGCTGACGCTTTTGAAATCATCGAGCTTGCGAATCGGCATCCGCGCGTGAACATCCTAAACCCCGGACCGGGCGTTGGCGGTCATTGCATCAGTGTAGATCCATGGTTTCTCGCTCACGCTGCGCCGAATCAGACGCCGCTGATTCGCGCGGCGCGACAAGTCAACGACCATAAGCCACACTTTCTGGTCCAGAAAATCGAACGACTGGTAGCCGACTATCGGATCTCGGTCGTGGGATGCCTGGGATTGGCGTACAAGGCCGACGTGGACGACCTGCGTGAGAGTCCGAGCCTGGAAATCGTGCGAGAATTGAAATCAAGATTGAACGCGGAGATTCTCGTATGCGATCCCTACGTTTCCCCAGACAAGTTTCGGGAATTCTCGCTTTGCCCGTTAGATGAGATTGTCCAGCGCAGTGAACTGCTGGTCCTGCTGACAGATCATTCGCAGTTCATGACCCTCAGCAGCAAGCAGTTGTCCAATAAGTTGCTGATTGATGCGCGAGGGGAATGGCACAGCCAGGATCTTACGGCAGCAGCTCAGCGAGACGTTCCCCTTGCCACCCCCGCGGCCTCGGAACGGCATGCCGCGTAAGGCAATCGGCAGGAAATAGTAGCCCTCATGCTCCACCGTGAGGAGCGTTCATCATGCGGAGCGTGATGGCGACTCGGTGTAAGCGATTGCTGCCGATTGCGAGACCATTATCGGTTCGTCGGCTACGGTCGCCGAACGCGTGTTGCGTGGCGACTGGAAGCAGATCAACAACTTGAAGATACAAGATGTGTGCAGTCGGTGCCAACTATAAGGCGTCAATCCCTCATGTGGACTGAGTCCGCCCATCGTAGGCATCACGCTCCCCGCGAACGTGATGAGCAATCGCCACGCGGAGCGTGACAGCATCTTGGCTGCAGTAAGCGTCGCGTGAAGCAAAACTGACATCTCCCGTGGCTGTCCGTTTCTAAACTCTTGTGCAGTTCGTTCAGAGTTTGTATTCACCCGTTTAACCTGCAAGCGTTCGGGCGCAAGTAAAAAGCGGGTGCAGGAACGGGCTCGTTTTTTTAGGCGGCGATGGTTGAGGTTGTGGGGGCGTTGGGATGGAACGGGTGGCCGGGGCGGTTGTGGAGGAAAGTGAC
>PBSM01000249.1 GCA_002726245.1 Planctomycetaceae bacterium
TACCCACATCTTCAGCCGCGCAGCGGCGACAGGATGTAGCCGTGGGCGTTAGCCCACGGAACCATTCGCAACACGAACCCAAGCCCCGGAGAGGCGACATGGGGTGTCCCCGTCTCACGAATGTCGCCCCTCCGGGGCTCTGCTTGTTCATGCTGTACGATTTCCTGGGGGTTTACACCCCCGGCTACATCATTTCGCCCCTTCGGGACTAGGAAGAAATGTGGGTAAACTCAGGAGCCAGGCCCGTCATTATAGCTTCTGGATTCGTGCAGGTCGGCTCTGCTAGATTAGATCGTCGCGAAGAAGAATCGACACTGAAAACGAATACTAGCACCAAACGGAATTTGACCAAGGGTGCGTTCACATTGAAGTTTTACGCTTTCTACGCTTTCAAAGTCTATACAAATTCACCCGAATTCCATTTGGTGCTAACGTATGGAGAACATCGATGAATTACCTTCTGCCCGTGAGCCTTCTTGTCCTGACAGTGTCGGCCGGTGTTGATGCCTCTGCCGCCGAACCGTCCCCCCAGCGGATCGCGATCTGGAAAGGTCGGTCACCCGTGGCGGACGGAAAGTTCGAGGAAGCCGATGCATTCATCACAGTGCATCGACCGACGAACGGCAACGGAACGGCGATCGTGATCTGTCCGGGTGGCGGATATGGTGGCCTCGTGACCGGTGCCGAGGGACATGGCATTGCGAAGTGGCTCAACTCTCACGGCATTACCGGCGTCGTGCTGGAGTATCGCCTTCCTGCTGGTCGATCGTTTGTGCCGTTGTTCGATGCCCAGCGGACGATCCGAACCGTTCGCGCGAGTGCAGAGGAGTGGGGGATCAACCCATCACGAGTTGGCATCATGGGTTTTTCCGCGGGCGGGCATTTGGCGTCCACTGCCGGAACACATTTCGACGATGGAGAGCGAAGCGCCGAGGACCCAATCAAGCGTCTCGGTTGTCGCCCCGATTTCATGATCCTCGTCTACCCTGTCATCACGATGGGCAAGGCGACGCACGGCGGCTCGAAACGCAATCTGTTGGGCAACGAGCCACCGGCAAAGCTCGTCGATCTCTTCTCCAACGAGAAGCAAATTACAGGACGGACTCCGCCAGCATTCCTAGCTCACGCTCAAGACGACAAGCCAGTGCCACCTGAGAACAGCAAAGCGTTTTACGAGGCTTTGCTGCGCGAGAAGATTCCGGCGGAGTATCTCGCTCTGCCGCGAGGAGGACACGGCCTGAACGGTTACAAGGGCCCGATGTGGGATGCCTGGCAGACGCGATCGTTGGCGTGGCTCGCCGAACAGAAACTGCTGCCAGCCGAGACTCCGGAAGGAACTCGTTGACCTGAGAAAGTGGCGTTCGCGTCAACTGAAGTACCTTGAAGAATCTCTCATCACTTGACCGATAAGTATACATATGTATATTTACTTAACACCAGAGGAAACGCCACGGCATGGCAGCCATAACGGTTCACAGACGGGAACTGCAATGCCCGAGCAGCCTCGCCTCGCCACGATTCAGAGCCTGGCCGAACAACTCCGCCGCATCGAACGCGGCCAGCCGACACGCGCGACCAGCAAGCTGGTCTCGACTGGACTCTCGGTGTTGGATGATTTACTGCCCGACCGAGGCATCCAGCCCGGCAGCATCATCGAGTGGTTATCACCTGGCCCGGGCAGTGGCGCAGAAACTCTAGCGTTTCTCATCGCCGGTCATCACATGTGCGACGATGGAACGCTTGTCGTCATCGATCCGCAATCCAGCTTCTACCCGCCAGCCGCCGCCAATCTTGGCATCGACTTGGAACGCACCGTCATCGTTCGCCCCAGCAAGATGAAAGACACATTGTGGGCACTTGAACAAACGTTGCGTTGTGCAGGCGTTGCTGTTGCGGTTTGCCATCTCGATCACTTAGACGATCGCGTGTTTCGACGATTGCAATTAGCCACCGAAACTGGCGGAGGACTCGCTTTGTTCCTTCGGCCGGATCGTTTTATCGAGCAACCTTCTTGGGCGGATGTGCGACTGAGGGTCAGAGGTCAGAGATCAGAAGTCAGAGATCAGAAGTCAGCAATCAGAGGTCAACAAGGAAAGAAACAGAAGCCTTCGACTGCGCACTTTCTTAGTCCCGTAGGGACGGCAGGTAATAGCCTGGGGCGTAAGCCCCAGGAATCGGTTGCCGTTAATTCTCAAAGCTCCGATAGGGGCGATACCGAACGCAAGAGTGTCGCCCCTACCGGGGCTTCCGTTCAGAGTATTGCCTCGCTTCCTGGGGCTTACGCCCCAGGCTATTACCTGTCGCCACTTCGCGGCTATTTGGAATCGGACTGCTCCCACGAACGTTTACTCCAACTCGAATTACTCCGCTGTCGCAACAACAGCAACAACAAAACAATCCTAATCGGTATCGACGATGAAACGGGTTCTGTGCGTCTGGTTTCCGAATTGGCCTCTGCAACGAGTTTGCCACGCGCGGCCAGAGCTTAAACAACGACCAGTTGTATTGTATGGCGATTCACCGCGAGGCGGCTTACAAGTCGTCGCGCGCTCGCGGCGAGCGGCTGCGAAAGGCGTCACTCCTGGAACGCCGTTGGCGGAAGCGAAAGGAATTTTGCAGCAAGCGGAAAACGAAGATCGGAAAGCCGTACCACTGTTTTACCGTTACAACTCTCAGGCCGATCTCACCGCGTTACGACAACTCGCCGCCTCCTGCCGTTGCTTCAGTCCACAAACTGGCATCGAAGAATCTGAATCGCCGGAATGCCTGTTGCTCGATATCACTGGCTGTGAACATCTCTTCGGCGGCGAAGATGATTTAGCCAAGCAGCTCGCTCAGCAACTTGATCAACAAGGCTATGTCGCACGTCTTGCCATCGCCAACACGGTGGGAGCTGCCTGGGCGCTCGCGCATTACCACGCCAGCGAAGATTTGAAATCGATCGCCTCTCTCCCAGTCAAAGCCTTGCGCTTACCAACTCGCGTCCTCCAAACTCTCCACGAACTCGACATCCGCCGCATTGAACAACTTCAAGCTCTCCCCCGCCAAACGCTGGCCTCGCGTTTCGGTGATGAAGTTGCCAGGCGGCTCGATCAAGCCATTGGCGAGATCGAAGAGTTGATCATCCCCGTTCGCTTACCAGAACCAATCGAAGCAGCCTACTCCTTCGAAGAACCTGTTGCCAACCGTGATGCGCTGCAAATGGTCGTTCGGCAGTTGCTCGACAAAATCACTCGCCAACTGGAAAGCTCTCAACAAGATGTGCGTAGCCTGCTAGTTCACTTAAGCAGCGGCAAAGCACAAGGAACGTCTTTCACGGTGGGGCTCGTTCAGCCTCGCGCGTCGGCTCGACATCTGTTCGAATTGATCGCGATGAAGTTCGATCGTTTAACGCTCACTTCTCCGGTTACCGGCGTCCTTCTCCGCGCAACAATCACAACGCCCCTGCTCAAACAGCAGCACAACATTCTTGGCGACCAACAGACTCAACAAAGCCAACAACTTCTCGCCGCGTTACTCGAACGCATGAGTAGCCGCCTGGGAGAAAGAGCGGTTGTGCGACCCAAGAGGTATCCCGATGCTCAGCCAGAGCATGCATTTCGGTTGGAAGCTGTCGTTGGAAGAGGTCAGAAGTCAGAGGTCAGGAGTCAGCAAGAAAAGAAACATGCTGGCCTCTGGCCTCTGACCTCCGACCTCTTCTCCTCCCGTCCCTTACGGTTTGAACCAACTCTGATCCCTATTCGTGTCATCTCAGTTACCTCCAATGGCCCGCCAGTGCGTTTCTATTGGCGCGACCAGGATCATCGCATCGCACGCTATTGGGGACCGGAGCGAATTGAAGCAGGCTGGTGGCGCGAGCGGAACGCACTGCGGGATTACTATCGCGTTGAAACGGAAAGCAGTCAGCAGTTTTGGGTCTATCGATGCTTGCGTACTCGATGCTGGTTTTTGCAAGGAGCTTTTGAATAGTAGCTCTCACGCTCCGCGTGATGAAAACGGCGATTAGATCGAGTTGACTTTCGATGCGACGGTTGTGTAACTCACAACGTCGTCCCCAGGGTCCGCTTACATCACGCGGAGCGTGATGGCTACATTAGATCTGATAGTTGATTTCCGGGTTCATATCATCCGGCAAGTCCGCTCGCATGCGGAGCTTCGGCGATTCGATCGTGACAGTCGTGTGCGGCTTGACGCTCTTGGTCAACCATACACTCGAACCGATGACCGCGTCGTGTCCGACAAGCGTCTTGCCGCCAAGGACAGTCGCACTGGCGTAGATCACGACACGATCTTCAAGCGTTGGATGGCGTTTGACGTTGCGAACGAGCTTGCCATCGCCGTCGGTCGGGAAGCTGAGCGCACCGAGCGTCACTCCTTGATATAGCTTCACATGATTTCCGATGTCACACGTTTCGCCGATCACAACGCCAGTGCCATGATCGATGAAGAAGTGATGTCCGATCTTGGCACCGGGATGAATGTCAATGCCGGTCTCTTTGTGAGACCATTCGGCCATCATCCTCGGAATGAAAGGGACTCCGATGTTGTATAACTCGTGAGCTACCCGATAGACCGTGACGGCCTCCAAGCCGGGGTAGCACAGAATGACTTCATCGCGATTTTTGCAGGCTGGATCGCCGACGTAGGCGGCTTCGACGTCCATTGCGAGCAGTTCTCGGAGCGCTGGAAGACGCTCCAAGAAGTCGATCGCCATCGCCTGCCCCTTGGCTTCGTAATCGACCTCGTCGTCCTCGCCGCATGTGTCGCGTCCTTCGTTGACACGGTCTTCGTGTTGAAGGGCACGGGCGATCTGCGTTGTCAGGGTATCGTGCAACGTGTCGATCAAATCGCCGACGTGATAGGTGACGTTCCCGATGTGCAGGCCTTCCCGGCGGCGATAGCCAGGGTAGATGATCTCTTTCAACGCGAGTGTTGCTTCGATGACCTCTTCATATTTGGGGAGCGGGCAGTGGCCGAGGTGAATGATTGTCCCAACGCTCGTGTATGTCTCGACGATGCGATCGGTCAGCCGAGGCAATTGTTCTTTGAGGCGGATGTCGGAAGACATGGTGGGGGCTCCGAGGGCGCAGGTTGCAACGCTGGCGTGATTGATGGAGGAAGCAGGACGCGAATGAACACTATGTGCAGAGCGAGGGTTGTCCGGTTAACCCGGACAGACGCAGATACAGCAGCCAGCAGGGCTGTTGGGAAGGGCGGTATTCTGTCGCTGATTGATTTGCATCGCAGCAAGCCTCTGCAAGGATGACTCAATCGTATGACGAAGGTTCGCCACAATCAAGGCACCACCATTAGTGTCGGGTTGGCGATCGCTGGAAGTTTAGGTAATCCGGCGCGTGCGGTCGCGAAGTGGCATACTTCAGTGGAGGCAACGAGGAGATGAACTCATCCAATACCTGTCGATAACCTTCGTCTTGCTCGTCGTTGTGGTCGGCACCGGGAATGACGACGAACCGCTTCGGGCCGGGAGCCGCATCGAACAAGCGTTGTGCCAGCTCGATTGGGATCGTGCGGTCGGCGTCGCCGTGGCTTTGTAACAACGGGCCGTAATAGCGTTTGATCTTCGAACGTGAATTCAGCCGTTGCGTCATCAAGATATGTGGGATGGTCCACGGCAGATGGTGGGCAGCGACATCGGGAAGTGACGAGAAGGTACTTGCCAGCACGAGTCCTCGTGCTCCATCATTCGCTGCCAAATCGACAGCCACTCCGCCGCCAAGCGATCTGCCCATCAACAGGATATCTTGTTCACGGACGCCAGTTCGCTGCGCAAGCCAAGCTCGCGCAGCTCTTGCGTCGGCCAGCACGCCGAGTTCTGACGGCTTTCCTTCGCTCTTCCCGTAGCCGCGATAATCGAACGTCATCACACTGAGTTGGTGGCGCTGGTTAAGTACCCACAGACTCCAAGCTCGTGACGCCACGTTGCCAGCGTTCCCGTGGCAGAACAAGGCGACCCCACGAGAGTTCGGATGAGGCACGAACAGGCCGTGCAATCGGGTGCCGTCGCCACTGGTGAAATCAACCTGCTCGAATGGCGACCGCGATTCGTCCCATTGATCCTCCGGGAACGGAGTCGGTTGGTAGATCATTGCTCGCTCGACGGACGCAATGGCGAGACAGACGTCAGATGGGCGCAACCGGTTGGCGTAATAGAGATCGCCAGCAGAATCAACCAACGGTTCATGAGACAGTTTGCCCAGTTTCTCCCCCGCCTTCGGGCGAAGAGTAGCCTGGCGCCACACACCAGTCAATGCGATAAGTGCGAGGACTTGTCGCCTATTCTACCCCTCCAGAGCTCTTTATCTACACAAGCGGCGGACAATAGACGCGGCTCATCCTTGACATCGGCGATAATGGTCCCTTCAGCGGTCGAATCATCGATTTCGCACTGACGAATTGGACCGCCTGCTGCCCGAAGACCCGCCAAACTCTGCACGGAGCAGAGACTTTGAATAGGACTTCTCGTCGAAGACCCACCTAGGAATCTTCGTTGGACCTCTGATCGGCTAAGCGAGGCTTGGCCTCGCTGCACTTTGTATGGCAGCCAAGCAGGCAATAGAATGAATAGAACACTAAGCTTCCGGGAGTTTCGTCATGCATTTGCGGTTCGCTGTGCTTCGGATTGTTGTCGCCTCGCTTGCGATCACCGTCAGTGCGTGCGCGGGCCCTGCTGCCGAGCCAGACAATAACGAACCGGAATGTGTCGCCGTTGGCAACTACTTTGCGAATGAAGTTTGGGCGAAGGTCGGCGAACGAACTTGCTTGAAGTGCCATCGTGCTGACGGGGATGCGTCGGAGAGCGAGTTCTTGCTGCAAGATACATTGAGGAACCTAAGGGGTCTCCGCGACAACCGTGACGCATTTCATCGCATGGCCACTTCGCTTGAGGACGGCAAGTCTCGCCTGATGGTCAAGGTTGGCGGTGGCCTCGATCATGGGGGGGGCGAAGTCCTCCAGCCCGATTCAACTGGCTATCGCATATTGGAGCGATTTGTGCAGCGTCTGAGCGGTAAAGCCGGCGAAGCTGCGAACCAAGATAGTGAAGTTGCCGAGTACGATGCCTCGCCTTTCTATGAGAGTGTTCAGATGATGACCCCCGAGCGGCTGCTCCGCCAGGTCACGTTGTCATTGGCGGCACGACTTCCTTCGGAGCAAGAACTTGCTGCGACTCGCCAGTCGGGGTTCGAAACGATGGACGGCGTTCTCGACCAGGTGATGAACGAAGATGCATTCTACGAAAGGTTGAAAGAAGGCTTTAACGACATTTTCCTGACGCTCGGATACGATGGCAACGGCGAAGAAGTCTTGTCGTACGATCACTTCCAGCCAACGCGGCTTTGGTATCAGAAACACGATTTGAGCAATGTGCCTGAGAAGGAACGTCAGCGAGCACGCTGGAGTCTGGCGGATGTTTACCGCGACGCGATACGCCGAGAACCGCTCGAATTGATCGCGCACATTGTTCGCAACGATCGCCCGTTTACCGAGTTGGTCACTGCCGACTATATCATGGTCTCGCCATACTCGGCGCGAGGCTATGGCGTTTTTGAAGAGCTGCGCGATCGATTCAAAGACCCTGATGATCCATTTGAGTATGTGCCGACAAAGTTGAAGGCTCTCAAATCGCGCAGCGAAAAGGTACAGGAATCGGCGACAGGGTTCTATCCGCACTCTGGCCTGTTGAGCATGTTTCATTACTTACGTCGTTTCCCCACGACGGAGACGAATCGCAACCGCCTGCGAGCGCGAATGTATTACCAGCACTTCCTGGGAATCGACGTCATGGTACTCGCTCCGCGCGTTACTGATGCTGCGGCCGTAAGTGCGAAATACGAGATCCCAACAATGCAGGCCCCCAACTGCGTCATTTGTCACAATTCCATCGACCCGCTTGCAGGTCTGTTTCAGGATTACAACGAAGCTGGACATCTCGGACGACGAAAAGATGGCTGGTACTCAGACATGTTTGGCGCGGGTTTCGAGGGCGAAGAGCTGCCAGAAGCCGACCGCTGGCGGGCCTTGCAGTGGTTAGGTGAGAGAACCGCCAAGGATCCGCGATTCGCGACCGCCATGGTCGAGCATGTCTACTACATCTTGATGGGCCGCAAAGTCCTCATGGTACCCGGGGATATCGAAGACCCAATGTTCGGAGCGAAACGTCGGGCGTATAGAGAGCAGCGGCGGATGATTGAAGCTGCTGCTGAACGTCTTGCAGCAGCGGACTTCAACTTGAAGGTCGTCTTCAAAGCTCTCGTTGCCTCAGATTTCTACCGCGTAGATGGGCTGGCGACGGTCGCGGAGAAGCCACACCGCCGATCCGAATTGGACGATGTCGGCTTGGTTAGACTGCTGACGCCGGAACAACTCGAACGAAAGATCGAAGCGATATTCGGAGAGAAGTGGGGCCGCCTTGTGAATCGCGATAGCAAGTTCAACATCCTCTACGGCGGCATCGATTCGAAGTCCGTCACGGAGCGAATGACCGAACCGAGCGGCGCGATGGGAGCGATCCAGCGCATCATGGCCAATGATGTCGCCTGTCAACACGTCGCGTTGGATTTCAGCAAAGAGCCGAGTAAGCGCAAGCTCTTTCCCGGTATCGAACCGAGTGTTGTTCCCGATGGCCAGACTGAATCTGAAGTACAACTGCGCGCGGCGATCGTCCATCTTCACGAGCGACTCCTGGGACGCCAACACTCGATCGATCATCCTGAAATAGATCGGACTTATCGGTTGTTCACAGGAATCATTGGCGACGCGAAGGCGACGGCAGGAGTGGACGCGCGCGGGAGCTACTTCTGTGAGAGGATTGAGGAGAAACGCCTCGACGATCCAAATTACACGCTTCGCGCCTGGCGCGGCGTCGTCACCTACCTGCTTCGGCAACATGACTTCCTATACGAGTAAGGACCTGTGATGCAACGCCGTAACTTTCTGAAACTGTGCGGTGCGGCCGGATTGGGCATTGCCGCACCGTTGGGTGCCGATGCTGCGACCGAACCGCCACCGTATGAAGGACCCTATTACGTCGTTTTCAATGCTTCGGGCGGTTGGGATACCACGTACCTGATGGATCCGAAAGGCGTTAATGAGATAAACCGTCTTTACAAGGAAGGAGATATCCTCACGCAGGGCAAACACCGATTCGCTCCTAGCGCGGCTCACATCGAAGCTGGCATGAGCAACGAGAACTTCTTCCAGAATTACGCCGAGGAATTATTGGTTCTGAACGGTCTCGATTATTCAGTCAACAATCACTCGCCAGGCTCGCGATACATGGCCACGGGCAAGCTCGACAGTCTGGCGTATCCGACATTCGCCGCCCTGGTCGCCGCTTGCAAGGGCTCCGAAGCCCCACTCGCCTTCCTGACATTCGGACAATACTCGGCGACGGGCAATCTGGTCCCGATGGCTCGCGTCCCCTATTTGAATTCGTTGAACAAACTTGCCAATGCCGATGCGGTCCACGGCGTTGCCCAACATCCCTATCACGATGACTTCGTCGTCAATCGCATCGAGCAAGCGCTCAGAGAACAAATGGAAGCACGCGTCTCAGAAGTCCGTCTGCCGCGAGTCGAACGCGCCCAGAGCATGCTCTACGCTGCGCAAGTCAACTCCAAGGCTCTACAGCGAGTTACGCCCTACGTTCCGAAAACGTCACCGAAAGAGCGGTTGTCTCAACAAGCGGACATCGCGCTTGCCTCCTTCAGAGCTGGTGTCTGCGTCTCGGCGAATCTCTCGATTGGCCAATTTGACAGTCATAACAACAATGACCCGGATCAGATGAAACTGATTCCGGAGTTCCTGGCTGGCATCGACTACCTCGTCAGACGAGCAGAGGATCTTGAGATCCGCGACAAACTCGTGATCGTCATGCAAAGCGAGATGGGTCGCACTCCAACGTACAACAACGGGAATGGCAAAGATCACTGGTCGATTGGATCGATCATGTTCATGGGCTCAGGCATCAAGGGGAACCGTGTCGTCGGAGCCACTGACGATAAGCAGTTCCTCATCCCCATCAATTCGAACACATTAGCCACGGACTCGAACAAAGGCATCCGCGTCCGCCCTGAGCACATCCACCTCGCACTCCGGAAGCTCGCCGGAATTGATGGCCATGCTTTTAGCGAACAGTTCCCGCTGCATGTCCCCCACGATGAACGGCTTGAGGGCCTCCTTGCGTAGGTTGATAAATGAGCTGAGCGTCGTTCGTGTCAGGTGACTTGCTGAGTCTGAGACCCCTGCCTGCGACTAGGAAAAACCAAGTGCTATCCGTTGCAACAAAAAGTGTCCCGTTGGTCATCGTCGTTTGCGTCTACCTACCACACATAAGTCGCGCCCAGAACGATCCGGCGACACACAGCACCACGACAATCCGCGATGTGAAGACGACGCCCCTTTACGGACGTATCAAAGCTTCGCTCGACGCTGTTCGCGCAGTTGATACTCACGATCACCTGCGGCCGTTCGACGAAATCCCTAACCGAGTCCAGACGACACAAGGTCGCGGCATGACTTTGTACAGTGTTTGGGCTCACAGCTACATCCGCAGGACTACTCGTATCGCCCCGTGGCCGGCGGATGGTGCATTTGATACTTGGTGGAACGATGCTCACGATGATTTCGATGATGCCCGAGCCACCAGCTTCTACCGATACCTCCTGCCAGCATTTCGCGACTTGTACGATGTCGATTTCGACACGATCACACCAGAACAAGCGAGAGATCTCAACAAAAGGATCTTTGAGAATTACAAGAGCGATGAATGGCTGCAAGAGGTCATCACGAAGCGAGCCAACATCGAGTTGATGTTCATCGATCCGTATTGGAATCGGCTGCAGTTCGGCCGCGAGTATCGTTTTTCGGTGCCCGTGCTCAATGTCACGACGATCATGCGCGCCGCGCATTCGGATCGGATTGCTTCCGACTTTGATAGTCCGTTCGCTTTTGCCAAGCGCAAGGGACTTCCGACCAAGTCGTTTGACGAGTTCCTGGCCGCGATCGATGCGTTGTTTGCCGACGCGGTTGCAGCCGATGCCATTTGTTTGAAATCGACACAGGCTTATCAACGTACGATCGATTACCGGCGCGTGACCAAGGAGCAAGCGGCCTCCGTCTACGGCAAGCCCGCTGAGGATACGACAAGAGAAGAGCAAACCCTGTTTGAAGACTTTATGTTTTGGCACGTCTGCAAGTTGAGCGCCAAGTACGACCTTCCGTTTCAAGTTCACACCGGCGACGCACGCATTCAGGGATCGAATCCCATGCTGCTGGTAGATGTGATCGAAGCGAATCCACGAACGAAGTTCATCCTATTTCATGGAGGATACCCATGGATCGGCGAAACAGGCGCGATCGCGATGAAGCATCGCAACGTCTGGATTGACTCTTGTTGGCTGCCGACACTTAGCTACACGATGGCCAAGCGAGCTTATCAAGAGTGGCTGGACGCTGTGCCGTCCGATCGCATCATGTGGGGGGCCGACACCGTGGACGCTGAAGGTATCTATGCCGCGACCGCATTCACGCGTCAATGCCTGGCGGAAGCACTGGCCGAAAAGGTCCAACGCGGTGAGCTTCTTGAAAAGCATGCGAACCGCATCGGGCGTCAGATCATGCGTGAGAACGCACTGAAACTGTTTCCCAAGTTGAATCGCATGCTGTGGCGGGAAGACCGTGAGAAGTAAAGACAGCTTTGATCCGGACAGACACTAGCACCAAATGGAATTCGGGTGGATTTGTATAAACTTTGAAATCGAACGCTTTCGTCCCCTCCGAGCTTGCTCGGAGGGGACGAAGTCGTAGAAAGCGTAAAACTTCAATGTGAACGCACACTTGGTCAAATTCCGTTTGGTGCTAGCTAACATCTGGCAGCTCGAAGCCCTTGCGGTGCTCGCGGCCGACGTATTGGTTCGCCTCCTTATCATCGAACGTCTCGGTCTGGGCGTCGAATCTAAGCTTCTTGCCCGTTCGGCAGGAGATGTTACCGGCGTGACACATGGAGGTGCTAACATGCCCCGAATAGATCTCCTGGTTAAGCGACTCGCGCTTGCGACTGCGTACCGCGTCCAAGAAATTACGAATGTGGGCCTGCTGGCCTACGTCGCTACTACCCTGCTTGACCAGCTTGCCGTCGGCGTCGTAGGCCTTCCACGAGGTGTTTGTCAGCAGCACCCAGCCATTCTCGCCATGCACGACTGCCCCTTCACCTGCGCCGAACAGCTTCGGCTTCGACCACAGACGCATCTCGTATTGCAGGACTTTCCCCGGGAACTCGTAGTTAATAAACATCGTATCGGGCCACTGCTGATCGTCTTCGAAAAAGAACTTACCACCGGAGCAGCAGATCGCCTGGGGCATTTCTTCCAGGCCCATGACATGACGGCAGTAGTCGATGCGGTGGACACCGTCATTGCCCAGATCGCCAGTACCGTAGTCGAAGAGCCATCGCCACGCGCCGCCGACGATCGAACTGTTGTAGCGCCGCTCGGGCGAAGGCCCCTGCCAGATCTCGTAGTCGAGGCCGGTCGGCGGTTCGCTGTCTGGCGCCAGATGTACCGCGCCGTTTCGGCTCGTCTCCCAGGCCTTGCCATGGATCACCTTGCCGAGCGCACCACTCTTCACGTAATCGACTGCCTCCTGTAGGAAAGGCGCGCTGCGAATCTGCGTACCCATCTGCACCATCCGGTCGCGCTTGCGTGCGGCAGCCACCGCCATCTTGCCTTCAAGAATGTTGTGGCTGGCGGGCTTCTCGACGTAAACATCCTTGCCAGCCAGACAGCCGTCGATCGTGAGCAAGGCATGCCAGTGATCCGGGGTCGCGACCATGAACGCGTCGATTGATTTGTCGTTGAGCAGGATCCGGTAGTCGTTGACCAGCTTAGGCATGTGACCAGTCTTCTGTTTTATCTCTGCACCCCTCTGCTGGCGAACAGTCTCTCTGACATCGCAGATGTGAGTGATTTCGCAATCCAGCTCCGCGGCAAAACTCCGCATCACCGAGTTGCCGCGTCCCCGAACGCCGATGCAAGCAACGCTGATCTTGTCGTTGGCCGCGAACGCTCTTCCATGGAGCGCGGCGGTCAGCCCCAGGCCAAGAGCGGACGACTGTTGGAAAAAGCCACGGCGAGTAGTGCGGAACATGGGAAAGTCTCCTCAGTGATGGAAAGGAACCTGCCTACGAACATATCCTCGTAGGACGGGAGGTCAATCACTGAAATTGAGTATCTCGTGTTGGTCTCCAAGTTCTGGCTTACGGATCGATCGCGTGGCGCGTGAATATAGCAGCGGTCGTGGCGGCGATCACGACAATCGAAAAGCATGTTCGCGGCACGCATTGATTGCTGATCGCTGGCAGCCTTGTAACGGTCTGTCAAAGAAGGTCTCGGCAATTGCTCACGGCTTCCTGGTCCGGGTATGATCGTCTTGATCCGAGACTCAGGAATCACTAACGCCATTGATTGGGAGATGCCAACGATGACATCAGCTCGCCCGCCGGGTCGGGTTCAATATGACAACACGGACCGCGTCGCGATTGTGACCGGTGCCTGCGCGGGAATTGGCTTTGCGATTGGCGAGGCTCTCGCCAAGTCTGGCGCGAATGTCATCGGTGCGGATGTCGATGAAGCGGCTGCGCAGCGATTGCCGCATGGCGTCGAGTTCCTGCGCTGCGACACGTCTATCGAAGACGACTGCCGCAGGGTGGTCGAGACGACGATCGAGCGCTTTGGTGGCATCGACATCCTCGTCAACAATGCCGCGATCCAGCCGACCGAGTCGTATCACCCGCTACATGAGCTGCCTAGCGAAGTGTGGCATCGGCTCGTCGGAGTCAACTTCTCCGGTTACACCTACATGGCAAAGTACGCGCTCGGACAAATGAAAGAGCAGCAAAGCGGCGTGATCGTCAACATCGCCAGTGCCCAAGGGCATCGCACGGCTCGCGAAGTCGGCGTCTATGGCCCGATCAAGTCGGCGAACATCATGCAAGCCCGTCAGTGGGCCGTCGAATACGCGCGCGACGGCCTTCGCGTCGTCTCGGTCTCGCCTGGCGCGATCTATACGGAACTGATGCGTGCGAACCTGGACGCACAAGGTGGCGGAGCGGCCATCGCCAACCGTCACCCGCTGGGCCGCATCGGCCAACCGGAAGAGATCGCCCACGCCGTGCTGTGGCTGGCCAGCGACGACGCCTCCTTCATCACCGGCACCGACCTCGAAGTCGATGGCGGCCTCGGGGCCTTCGCCGCCTTTGCCGATCCGTATCCGATGCCGGAGTAACTGTCCTGCCGCATCGGAAATCTGCTAACCATCGACACTTGAAGGTCGGCCGATATGCAGGTACGCCGCGCTCCGGGCTTATCGGCATCACCGAGTTGCCAATCCCTACACGGATCACTGCGCGTTGACAGGTTCGGCAAGAGACACCTGTTGCGGGGCGGCAAGGTAGAGGATCAGATCCCGAACTTCTTCGTCGCTGAAGCTGCGGAGCATCCCTTCGGGCATCATCGATTTACTGGAAGTGTGCAACTCATCAATGTCCTCCATCGTGAGCCTGACCTGCGCCTCCTGCGTGCGAAGCACGACGATTTTGTCGCCCTGATGGACGATGAAACCGCTGAGCACTCGGCCATCAACCGTGATCATCGTCGTCAACTGATAGGCCGGGTCAATGACCGCACTGGGATCGATTAGGTTGCTCAAGACGTAATCGAGTTTCTTGCGACCCGAACCGGTTAGATCAGGAGCGATGTTACCGCCCTCTCCAAACAACGTGTGACATTTCGAACACGTTCGCTCGAATACTCTGCGCCCGGCCTGAACATTGCCTCTTGCGAGATAGTCTGGAGTCATCTGCGCCTTATAGCGAGCAATCTCGTCTGACTTGTCTAGCCGCTCTGCATCGCCAGCCCATAGAGCATCAACCTGTTCTTGAATTGTCTTGTCTCTGAATGCTCGGAGCTGTTGCAATGCGAACGCCGAAACGTCTCCACGATCAACAACTCCGCTCCCGATGGCGCTGAGCAGTTCCAGGGCGAAGCCGCGTCGCGTACCCAGCACACTGATCGCATCTTGACGCTCGGTTGGATCAAGGTCTGAGTAAACATCAAGTACCACGCCAGGCGTTGAAGGTTCGTTGCGAAGAATGAGCGATTGAATCGCATCGCGTCGCAGGATCGATGCTTCGGTCACTAACTGATGCAACATTGAGACCTCCACGCCATCCTCGACGTTCAAGAGCGCGAGGAGCGAATCGCGACGTTCATTCGCGGGGGCATCTCTGTCGAGTACAACCTGACGCAGTCTGGCAATTGCCCTTTTGTCTCCAAATATCGTGGCCAGTCGCACGGCGGTCGAACGCAATACGGGATTCGAAGCGGAAGCACTTTGAGAGTAGAGAGCGTTCCATGAGTCCGGCGGATCGTGCGGGCCACTCACTTCCAGAGCTTCAAGCATGCCCTGCAGCAGGTCGAGCCGGACGGTTTCATCGCGGCACTCCAACACGGACGTCACGACCTGTTCGGCGTGTGACGAGTCTCCGTCCAACAACCGGCGTGTAATGAAGCGACGCAATAAAGGAATGCGAGAAGCAGACGCGAGCTTCAACGCAGCAGGTCGGTCTTCCGACACAAAGGGCTCGATGCCATACCAGATCATCAAGGGCAAGTAGGGGTCGGTCGCGTCTTCAGCATGCGTCATCAAGGCTCTGGCAATCGGCCAACGATGTTCGAGTCTTAGGCGAGGCATCGCTGCCGCCACCGCGAGCCGCACTTTCGGAGAATCATCGGCCAAAGCGACGATGTTCATGGCGGCCACGGCCTTGGAACTGGGTGGTCCGTCTTCAACCATGAGGCGTATCGCCCAGCGCCGCACGTGCTCGCTGTCATGGTCCAACAGATTCGTGAGTGCGATTTCATCCACGCCGTCCGTCACAAACAGTGTCCAGAACGCTCGCAACTTGTTGATTTCATCAGCATTGTTTTCAAAGATGTCTTGCAGCCGCAGGTGCGCCGTAGATAGGTCGCTTCCCACAGCCGCTCGTTCCTGGAGAATCCGCCGCGCGTGTCGCACAAACCACTCGTTGGGATGCAAATGCAACGCAACAAGCTCGCGATCGCTCAGACCCTGCAGGTCAACGGTCCGCTTCTCCGGCTTGCCAAACACGACTTTATAAATCCTGCCGCTGCTGCGATGACTGCCGTCGCTGTCGTGGCACTCGCCGAAGTCATGCCAATCAGAGACGTACACACCGCCCTCAGGTCCGTACTTCACTGACATCCCGCGGAACCACGGATCGTTGCCGAACAAGAAGTCTTCGTCATGAACACCAACATACGTCGATCGACTGGGAACAAGCTGATCGCAGTTGACGCGATTGCCGTGCAGATTCGCAGTGAAAAGCTTGCCACGATACGCCTTTGGCCAGTTGTCGCCGAGATAGATCATCGCGCCACAATGAGCATGCCCGCCGCCGGCGAACGAGTGCCGACCGTCCGATTCGCGAGAGCTCTGCCACTGGCCACCGCCCCAGTGCAGGTGATTGGTAATGGATTGGATTCGGCGATAGACAAACGGATTGTCATGCTCGCTGTCGCGACGCTGGCAGTACATGCCCGGCACGATGTGCCACAAGTGTGCGATGACGGTGTTCGTCGTGAATAGATCGCCAAACTCGTTGAAGTCCGCGCCCCACGGATTCACCATCCCCTCAGCCACAACGTCGAAGTCATGGCGAAGCGGATGGAAACGCCAGATCCCACGCGTGATCTGCGTCCGCTCTTCGTTTGGCGCGGCCGGTCTGCCAACTCTGGAAGGATCCGAGAGACCGATGGCTCCGTAAAGCCAGCCGTCCGGGCCCCAATGAAAGTTGTTGAGCACGTTGTTCTTCGAGATTTGAAACCCGTCGAGCATGACGACTGGGTCCGAGTCCGGTATGTCGTCAAAATCACGATCCGGAATGAAACTCAACTCGGGTGTATTTGCAATCCAGACCCCGCCATGACCAACAGCGATACCGGTCAGATAACGTCCCTTGTCCCAAAAGACTGTTTGCCGATCGAACTTGCCGTCGTGATCCATGTCTTCAAGAATCAGAATGCGATCCTTCGCTCCATCCGGATTCCACTCCGGGTGTGAGTAATTCTCAACCACCCACAATCGGCCTCGATCATCAAAATCAAAAGCGATCGGACGACGGACATCCGGCTCGCCGGCAAACAGTGTCACGTGAAAGCCATCCGGCACCGTGATCCGTGCGAGCGATTCTTGCGGCGAGAGCGATATATCGTTCGGGTCTTGCGTGTTCACCACGCCGCGTGGTAGCTCATCCGCCAGCACAGTCGATGCTAATAGGGAGACGATTACGGCGGTGGTTCGTAACACAAAGACCTCATACGTAGGGACTCTCATTCATGCAGCTTACTTCAATTCGCCAGATCATGCCGCAATTGGTGGTCCCGGGCGGGGCTCGATGCCGCTCGGCAAGCGGCACCCAGTTGGTTGCGGCTTTGCCACACTAAGAAGAAACCGTCGAGCACCGCCGCTTTCAACCGATAAATGTATTTGGATGCGTTCACAAAGTTGGGTATAGTATCGGCTCGCAGAGCGTCCTTTGAAGAGTCGACTCGAAAGTTGGAGCCTGAAAAATGCTGACGATTAACGGACGACCGCGGAGTGTTTGTTCTGGCTTGACGAGACGCGAGCTACTGCAAGTGGGAGGTGCCGGCCTCTTCGGCTTGACCTTGCCTCGCGTGCTGGCCGCCGAGCAAGCTGGTTTGCCGTTCGAGAACGCTCGCGCGAAGTCGGTTCTTTTTCTGTACCTGTTTGGCGGACCGAGTCAGCTCGAAACGTTCGACATGAAGCCCGACGCGCCGAGCGAACTGCGCGGACCGTTCAAGCCAGTGGCGTCACGAACTCCAGGCTTGCAGATTTGCGAGCACCTTTCGCGGAGTGCGAAAGTCTCGAACAAGTTCGCCGTCATCCGCACGTTGACTCATCCACACAACGATCACAACGCCTGTCATTACATCCAGACCGGACACAAGTGGACGCGTTCCGCCGCGGACGGGAACGACGTCAACGCTCGCGAAACGGATTGGCCGGCGATGGGCAGCGTCGTTGAATACCTTTCGCAACAGATGCCGAACGCACACGAGCGAGCCCTGCCCGACTACGTCTATCTGCCAAATCGGCTCGGTCATCTGCAAGGCTATGACCGCACCGGGCAGTACGCGGGCTGGCTCGGCTCGGCATACAACGCACTTGCCACCGACATCCGCAAGCGAGATAAGAGCGATAATCCGTTCTTCCGGGAGTGTACCGACGAAGAACTCGACTTCAGCATCAAGGGGCTCGTTTCGAAGAACGAGATCACACTCAACCGGCTACGCGCACGACGCAACTTACTCGAACAGTTCGATGACGCGCGACGGCAGCTTGATGCCGTGCAGGAATTCGAGACGCAGGATCAACTGCGCGAACGCGCCGCGACGCTAGTTACTTCCGAAGCGATACGCAGCGCGCTTGACATCCGTCAGGAGTCAGATGCACTTCGCGATCGTTACGGCCGCCATCTATTTGGTCAATCAACGCTGATGGGCCGGCGCATGATCGAAGCCGGGTCGCGATTCGCCACAGTGCTTTGGGACGCTCCCGACGGATATAGTTGGGACTCGCACCAACACAGCAAAGACCTCGAAAAGCATCTGATTCCCGGGTTTGATCAAGCCTTTTCGGCTTTGATCGAAGATCTCGATCAGCGCGGGTTGTTGGACGAAACTCTCGTCGTCGCGGTCGGCGAGATGGGACGCACGCCCAAAGCGACTAGCGCGTGGGGTCGCGGGCATTGGACCTATTGCTTCCCGTGCGTTCTCGCCGGAGCTGGCATTCGCGGCGGCGTTGCGTACGGGGAATCGGACAAAGACGCTGCTTATCCGAAAGACAAGCCAGTCAGTCCCGAAGACCTGGCGGCGACCATTTACTGGGCACTTGGAGTCGATCCTGAAATCCGCCTGCCCGATCGTCTAGGCCGTTCCGTCCAGATCCTCGAAGGCGGTCGCCCGTTGATCGAGTTGTTTGGGTAACCGCTACTCTTCTCTTCGTTTAACCCGCAGCCGAAGGCTAGGTAGCGCCCGAAATAGACCTAGCCTTCGGCCACGGGTTAAGTTAAACGAGTCACTTGAGACCGGTTCGAATGAAATCCCTTCGTGTTGCCACCTGCCAGTTCTCGGTCGAACCAGACATCTGTCGCAATCGACGAGCGGCATTGCGACAGATTTCTCAGGCCGCCGAGCAAGGCGCGGACGTTGTGCATTGTCCGGTTATGCGGGTGTCGAGTTTCCGAGCATTGACTCGCTAGATTGGGACGAACTCGAGGCCGCTACAAAGGACATCATGTCGGCGGCAAGAGAGAACAAGGTCTGGGTCCTGCTAGGTTCGACGCACCGTCTGTCAAAGCACAAGCCACACAACTCGATCTACGTCATCAATCCTCGCGGCAAGATTGTTGATCGCTACGACAAACGATTCTGCACAGGACTGGCCGGCAAGCGTCCGACGATGGACCTCTCGCACTACTCACCCGGAAATCGAGCGGTCACGTTTCGCGTGAAGGGAGTCACGTGTGGACTGTTGATTTGTTACGACTATCGCTTCCCGGAGCTCTATCGCGAATACAAGCAACTTGGTGTCGATGTGATGTTTCAATCCTTCCACAACGCCCGCCACACTGTCGTCGAAGATCAGCAATACAACATCTGGAAGACGATCGTCCCGGCAACGATGTCCTGCCGCGCGGCTGAGAATCATTTCTGGGTCAGCGCCAACAACAGCACGACGCGGCCTTCACGTTGGGGCAGCTTCGCCGTTCGTCCCGATGGTCAGGTTGTCGGCAAGCTACCGCTCCACAAGCCCGGCGCTCTGATTACCGATATGGTGCTCGATCCAAGCTACTTTGATGCCCCGGGCCCGTGGAGAGAATCCGCAATCAAGGGGCAACTGCACAGCGGCAAGGTCGTTGCGGATCCGCGATCGACTGACGTAAGCTGTTTGTAGCAAGTTGCTTGTGACGGTCGTCGAGAAGTTTTCGAAATTCGTGTAATACTCTGTCACAGGGCGTTATTCCCTAACCAAACGTCCGTCGTTTCCGCATCCGAAAGCGGCGGCGCTGGCGGCCAGCCAAAACGACTTCTTTGATGGAACGGCACGCAACATCTTCAGGCCAGGCCCAAGCCGCGCAGACGGAATTCAGCGATCCGGTTCAGCTAATGCTCAGCAACCAGAACCGGCTCTTCGGTTTCGTGTTATCACTGGTCGGCAACCGTGAACAGGCAAAGGACGTCTTGCAGCAGACGAACTTGGTACTTTGGGAAAAGCTTGACGATTTCGAGCCGGGCACGAACTTCATGGCCTGGGCATTCCAGATTGCTCGCTTTCAAGTCATGGCTTATCGCCAGAAACAAGGCCGTGACCGCCACGTCTTCGACGACGAAGCGGTTTCCCTTGTCGCGACGGCTTTCGAGAAGCGAGCCGAGGCATTCGACGACCGGCTGACCGCCTTGTCGGACTGTATCCAGCAGTTGCCAGACGACGGACGAAGCTTGATTAAACGGCGGTACGGAGACGGCTGGTCGGTCAAAAATCTGGCGGATGACTTGGGGCAGACCGCGAATCGCTTGGCAGTTCGTTTGCATCGACTGCGAGCCTCTTTGATGGAGTGTATCCAGCGGCGATGTGCCGGAGGTGAGGTGTCGTGAGCGACAACTACCAGCCATCGCCGGAGTTCACCGAACTGCTCGTTGCGGTCACCGAGGGCGACTTAGATAGCGAGCAGCAATCTCACCTGAATCAGCTCATCTGTGAAGATGAGGCGGCACGACACTACTACGTCGATTACCTCAGTCTGCACGCGATGCTTGAGCTGCGACATCACGGAACACCCGCTGTCGATCTTCCGCTGGAGGCGGGCACCGAACTGGTTTCCAAACACGAATCCAACTGGTCCACGTTCATTGGATTCGCGATCGCTGCGTCGTTAGTGATTGCGGTTTCTTACCACATGTATCATCAGTATGGCCCGAATCGAGATGTTGTTGCGACGCTGATCGATGGCGACGACCGGCTGCAATGGGAAAACCCAGAAGGGCAGCCGACGACTGGCGGCCTCAGGCCGGGCAGGGGCCGAGTTCCTGGTGGGACTGGCCACTTGGAACTCAGTGGCGGAGTTCGAATCGTGATGCTAGGGCCTGCGGATTTTGAACTGCTCAGCGAGCCCAACCGCTTCACATTCCATCGCGGAGTGATGCGAGCCGTCGTGCCGCCCGGAGCCGAGGGATTCACGGTCGTCGCGGGTGGGCACGAGATTGTTGATCTTGGCACCGAGTTTGGCTTGTCCATCGATAAGCACAACAATGTCGAAGTGCATGTCTTCAAAGGCTCAGTCCGCTTCGCGGACAGAGTGACTTTGAAGGAGGGCGAAGGCCAGGGCATCGATCATGAAGGGCAGTTCTACAAGTCGCGGCTCGAAGAGAAGAACTATCCGAGGGTGACGGACTAACTCCGTTGCGGCTGCAGCATCCTGCTCAAGTTCGCTGCGGCTAGAAGCCACAGCCACGAAGGCATTAGTCGCTGGCTCCCAACGTGACGGGAACATCTAACTGGCGACTATCGCGCACGATTCTTAAGACAACGCGGTCTCCCGGCTTCTTGCTTTCGATCAGATCGCGAAACTCATCTTTCGTCGCTACGGGTGTGCCGTCGATCGCAATGATCAGATCGGCGTGTTCGCGATCGACAAACGTCCGCTCGTAAACAAAGCCACCGCGCCGCTCGCGTTGCGTGACTACCTCGAATCCTTTCAAGCCGGCACGATCTGCCGGGCCGCCGGGCATAACATCGATCAACAATAAGCCGTTGTCGGTCTCGAACGCGCTGGCAATTCCTATAACCGGCCGAATGACGCGACCATGCTCAATCAGTTCCGGGACAACTCGCTTGATGGTGTTTACCGGAATCGAAAACCCAACGCCCGTATTCTCGCCAGTCTGGCTGGGGTTAGCGATCGCCGTGTTCATTCCGACGAGTTCACCTCGCGTGTTCAACAGCGGGCCACCTGAGTTGCCTCGATTGAGAGCCGCGTCGATCTGAATCATCGACTTCATCTGACGTCCGGTCCTTGATGGGAGGTCGCGGACGCTAGATACGATTCCGACGGTCATCGTACGCTCGAGACCGAATGGGTTGCCGATCGCCAGGATCTTCTGTCCGACTCGCAGTTGGCTGGAATCCCCATGCTGAACTGGATACAGCATCTTGTGGGGAGCTGAGATCTGAAGCACGGCGATGTCGTTCTCCGGATCTCGGCCTACGAGTCCTGCCCCGAAGGTCTCGCCATTGAACAACGTGACTCGGATCTCGCGAGCCCCTTCGATCACGTGATAGTTCGTGAGAATATGGCCTTCCAGGTCAATGACCGAGCCTGAGCCTTCGCCCTCGGCCGGAACTTCCATCATGAAGAATCCACCAGGACGAGTCGTGCGTGTTGTGATATGGACGACGCTACGATTCGCCTTTTCATAGACGCGGATATTGGCCAACTCGTCAGGCGTGTAGCTCTCGGCGATCGGAGCACTGCCTACGGGGACACCTCGTCGAGCATCGACATCGTTGATCAACGGCTGTGGAATCGCGCGAGGCCTGTCCTGCGCGTTAGAATACGGCTGGCCACCAGCGATCCACAGTGCTAGCAACGCGCCAAATCCTCCCGAGATCAGGCAGGCGAACAAGTATCTTTTCATCACGAGGCCCTCGCATCTGTGTCGATTGTGTCTACTTCGATGCATACGTCGCAATCGACCAAATTGGTCGCGCAAAGCGGTAGCCCGCAATTTACGCAATTCCAGGCGTGCGATCGAGATCAAAGGAATTCTACCGACCGGTCAAGCTTGCCTTGTGACGCGGTCAGATGAGACGAGCAGGCCTAGATCGTCGGGGAGTTCGCTTGGACATTCAAACAATCGAACTGACTGTTCGGGCAGATCTCGGAAGGTCTTTCGAAGTCTCTCGCCAGCGATAGGACGGGCATCGATTTGGCGGATACAGATAGCGGCGACCTGATGCGGATACTTCCGTGCAATTCGACCGTAGATCTCAGGATCCTTCTCGACGGAGTCGCCAACGAAAATGAACTGCCGCCGCGGAAACGTCTTCAGCAAGTTCCTGATGACCGCCGCCTTTCCTTTGCGGCGAATCAGCAGCAACCTCCGAAGCATGTGGTCGCGCAAGCGGAAGGAGCGCAGGTGAAACGATCCGCAAGGGAAGCCTTTGGTTTCGCACATCTCGGCCAAGGATGCATAGAGCTGCCACGGGCTCGACGAAACGTAATGAAACGCTGCGCCCTGTTGAGCCCAACGCTGGTAAAGGCCGGACATTCCGTCGATCGTCTCGAACTCGCGAAGAAACGTATTCTGCAACAAAGCTCGACGCGAATGAACGTCCGTCACTTTAATTGTGTCATCGATGTCAGAGATGACCGAGACACCGCGGTGGTCAAGCAGATGTGCGTTCAGGTTGAACTGCGTCGCTTCGCCGTCGCGCGCGAGCACGTCCAACCTCAACAGGCCATCGGCCAAGTCTCCAGTTTGGTGCAGTTCATCAAGCTCTTTCGTAGACAGCCTCACGCTTCCCTGAAACCGGCCGTTACGCTTGGTGCGTTTCTGTAACGGATAGACCTGCTCGCCCACGCGTAAAGCGACACGCTTGCCTGGGTATGTCGGTGCGATGAACTCGCGAATTCGGCTCTCGAACAATTCCCGTTGCGCATCATTCGGTTGGACTTTAGCAACGCGCTGGAGCAGCCGCAGCAGTAATCGCTTGCGTGGGTTAATGCTGCTGGCTTCGTAGACCGTGCCATACACATCGATCCGCCACACCGAACCGTCGCGCGTGAGGTGCCCGAATGTCGGGTAGATCACGACATGGTCGGTTGACTCGACGTCGGTTTCCCTTTTCAGCAACTTCAGCATGTGCCCAAGTCCATAACAACTCCGGATCGTTGTGCCACAGGCCATGCCTCGGGCACCAAGGGCCCCTCTTTAGAATCGACGAATTAGGCTCCGTCAAGATGCGTAGTTAAACTAGGTAGAATGATCACCAGAATGAGCTAACCTTCCAATAGGGCAAAGAAAGCTTGTTTGACGGCGAAGAACCACGATGCAACAGCTTGAATCACTACTAGGCCGGGAACACGAAATCGACTCGCTGAACCGTGCGCTGCGTGACTTTGCACAAAGCCAACGAGCGGACGGGGTTGGTGCGATGCATGTGACATGTTCCGACGAGTCCGAGCGCGAGTCGGCGGAGTCCTTCCAGCATTGGTTTTGTGACAACTTACTGCCGGAACTCAAGTTCTGGAGTCGGTCACCTTTCCGTCAGGCCAATCTGGGTGGGCGCTACGAATTTGGCGCGACGGCGATCGCCGAACAACACTTTGCGACTCCGAAAACACGAGACGGATTCAAGCTGCTCCTCGTCAAGATCAACTCGCATGTCGCGGTTCACGGTGGGCATGGAACGCCAACCTTCGGGATCATGCCGCGTTACGAAGTCGAATCGACGTTTTGCGGAGGACTACACGCCCTCTTGGATGGAGTTTCCGGTCCGTTCATTGATGACTTGGCACAGACATTTGCTTCCGAGGGGAAGCCACGACTGGCGATGCTCCGCGATCCCGAACAGATTGATCCGTCCGTGCGCGCGCTGCTTGCAGCCATCGTCAATGCGCGCCTGCAAGCTCGCCGGGCGATCGTCGATATCCAGAATCACACGCCACACACACCAACGCTTTATTTCGTGCTGTCTTGTGTAACGCTCAATCGTAAGCAACGTGACGCGGAATTGGTTGTCGGTTATTACCTCGCTGATCGTCGTGACTCCTCGAATGTGGAGTATCACGGACTAGGAGATGACCCGAGCGAGTATCGCTTCTCGCTCGATCATCAGCGGATTGTTATCGAAGACGATCATGTCGGTCAGCCTAGATCTGCTCGCGACCATCGTGAGCACATTCTCTCGCTGTGGATGGAGCGTCGCGAACCGACAGCCGCTAAGGACGCGCGTTTGATTGAAGTGGCTCAACAAGCGACGCCGGAGCAGCTTCAAGATCCGAAGTTAGCCAAAGAGATTGCCAAAACACTCGGCTGGATATTGTTGGACCTCTCTCCGATTCCAACTTCCGTATTGCTATTCGCCAAAGGTGCCGCCGGTGCCCATCATCTGTACAACGTCCATCGGCTCGCTCGTGGAGAACAGGACGAGGGCAGCGCTCGCAAGATTGTCAGTGAGTTCATTGACAACGTCGATTCGTTGTCGGGCGAACAAGCTCGTGGCGTGATCGACTCGCTTTTGGAGCACCATCGCAAGGCGTGACGAGACTCACGTGATCGCCTCCACGAGTTCTCCGAGAACCTGTGCAAACTGACTGAATGCGCGGCTGTCAAAGAGAACAAACCTGACAAGACCCGGTTTGCCATGTTCGTTCAAGAACTGAATCACTTCCTTTAGAGCAACTCGCGCCGCTTGATCGATCGGATAGCCGTAGACGCCTGTGCTGATCGCGGGAAAGGCAATACTGTCACAGTCTTTCTCGACGGCCAGTTCCAAACATTTCCGGTGGGCGTTGGCCAGCAGCTCGGCTTCCTGTTCCTGCCCGTCGTTCCAAATGGGGCCAACGGCATGCAGGACATACTTGGCGGGTAGCCCGCCAGCTTCAGAGATCACCGCCGAACCAGTCGGGCAGCCCTCCGGATATCGCCGTCGCGTCTCCCGCATGATCGCCGGACCGCCTCGAGAGTGAATGGCTCCGTCAGCTCCGGCACCTCCCGCCAAGTGCCTATTCGCAGCGTTGACGAGGACATCGACCTCTTGTTCCGTGATATCACCCTGCACCAATTCCAGAGTTGCATCGTGAATGTGGGCGATCATGGCAGCTCCTCGTCGAGATTATCAACCATTTTCACTAAGTTCTGCTTGACGTAGCAACTCGCCTTAAGGACAATCCGCACCGAGCCTCCTTAGTTCTACGTACACCTCCTAGTCTGCCTATTATTCCATGCAGGCATTTCATCGATTGATCGCTTGCTTTCTCTTAACGGCACTGTCGTCGAGTGTCTGCGCACGGGACATCTTCGTTGACAACGTGGCGGGAGACGATCGTCGCAAGGGGGAGTCGCCGGAGATCAACGCGCGCGCGGGCGGGCCATGCCGCTCGATTCGTCGAGCTCTTGAACTGGCGGAACGCGCCGACCGCGTGGTGATCGCGAACACGGGACAGCCGTACCACGAGAGCCTCACCCTACAGGCTGGCCGGCACAGCGGCCTTCCGAGTCGGCCCTTCACGATTGTCGGCAATGGTGCCACCCTGGACGGGTCGGCCCCCGTTCCGCGCGACGCATGGGAACAAGTCGAAGGCAATATCTTCCGCTTCCGTCCGCGTCGAGCAACCTTTCAGCTTCTGTTCCTTGACGGCAAGCCCGCGCCGCGGCGGATGGTCGATCGCAGCCAAGGCTTTCCGGAGTTGGAGCCCTTGGAGTGGTGCTTACTGGATCGCACCGTTTATCTTCGCGTCGATAAAGACCGGCTGCCTCACCAATACGATCTCTCGTACACGTCGTTGCAGGTCGGCATCACTCTGTACGAAGTGCGCCATGTCCTCGTCACGGACCTTGTCGTTCAAGGCTTTCAGCAGGACGGAGTGAACGCTCACGATAGCGCTTTCGATACGACGTTGGTTGGCTTGACTTGTCGTGGTAACGGTCGTAGCGGCATTTCAGTCGGAGGTGCGTCGCGCGTGAAGATCTACGCGTCGTTGGTTGGTAACAACGGAACGGCGCAGGTAAGGACCGAAGGCTTCTCGCGCACCGAGATCATCAACTGCGACTTGATCGACGCCGCACATGCTCCGGCGACTGTGCGCGAGGGTGGTCAGCTAACAATTCAAAACGACGCTGCTGGCTCGTAGGCGATCAAGTGCCGCCGCAATCCCGCCTCGCCCCGCCGCTATTTCTCTTCAAGTTGCGTTTTTTCAGCCTCTCGAAAAATCAATTGCACTTCGCGGCGACTTGTCCAGTAGTAGACAACGCCGACGGCCGCAATCCCGATCGTGATCAGGCGGTAAGACAGAGCAACGAGCACTCCGATTACGTCGCCCGGTCCGCCGACGGGCACGAGTTCGTAGAGCGATTCCATCGCGATCTCGAAGGATCCGAGTCCGGCTGGAGTGAAAGGGAGGGCTCCCGCCACCATGCTCAAAGGAACGAGAATCAAGTGCTCGCCAAGTGTCGGAGTCTCTGCGAACAACGCTCCCGCAATCAAATAGATGGAGACTGCTAACAAGGTGTGGACAGTCATGCTCATCGCCAGAATCAAGAGCATGACCAAATACTTGTCGCGATACATGCGGACAGATGTTATCAGCCGGCCGACCGCATTGCCGACCTTCGGAAGCCCAGAGAGAAACTCGGAAAAGCTCCCACGCGTGAAGCCTGGAATCAGCACCACAATCACGCCAATGCCACCGATCGCGGTTGCCGCAAACGTGAAGTTACAGATCGTGGCCAGGACAGGCGATGGATTCGGGATACGGCTGAGTAAGATCGCGGTCGTCGTGACAAGCAATAGCGCATACAAGCCGATCATTCGGTCAACAACCACCGTGGCAACTGCCTCGGCCTTGCGCGTCGGATGCTCGCGAGCAATGAAGAAGGCTTTGAACAAGTCACCACCAACGCTGCCGAAGGAGACGAAGTTCAATAGAAAGCCGAGAAACCCCAGCCGAAACGCGTCTCGCAAGCGAAAGGGGATCTGCAGGGCCCCAACCAGCAGATACCAACGTACAAACGTGATGCAAATCGCAAACATCGAGCACGCGAAGGCGGTAGCGATCATCGCCCAGTCCTTCGGGCGAGCTCGGAGCTGCGCAAGTTGAGCGGCATTGATCTGCGTTAGCAGCCAGATGATGATGACCAGCGGCACCGCGACCTTCACGGCCGTGATCAAATGTTTCTTCAAGCTTCCATCCTTGGAGCCGGGCCGGCCGACTCGACTCGCTGAGTCGTCGCCAACCGTGACTGGGCGAATCTTGCTGGCAGCGTGAGCGTCTGGAGTGGATTAACGGCAAAGTCTTCCGTCCTTGACACCTCTACGGGCCAGTGATAGTGTTTTCTTTTGCCTCGATCTTGTCGAGCCCGCTTCTTTTCATCGCTGAGCGGTTGAAGTAAACCCAAACCCAGTTGGGGGATTAGCTCAGTTGGGAGAGCGTCTGGCTGGCAGCCAGAAGGTCAGGGGTTCGAGTCCCCTATCCTCCACTTTTCAAAGCCTTGCGATTCGTCGCAAGGCTTTTTCTTTTCACGGGTTGCAGTGTTTCGCCCGCTTTTTCGCAACCCCGATTTGCCCCATGTATCCGATTTTGTATCCGATTTCAGGCCCGAATGTATCCGATTTCGGCCAAATCGGATACAGGACTCGAACCCCTATGATGACCCTTTCGCCGAGTTGATCGTCTGAGCAGGCATGACAGCCTACAAGACGAAACTCGGCAAGCCTAATTCGAGGGGCGTGTACCCTCGCAACTTGGGAAAGCAAGTCAACGGGCGACCGTACCGATTCTACGTTGGCAAAGACGCCGATGAAGCCGAACGACGAATCGCTCGGCTCGAAGGACTTTGGGAAGTCGTGTCGTCATGCCGAGGAGTGTGGGACGAAGACACCCTTCAGATCGGAAAGACGATTGCCAAGGGCAAATCCAAGTGCGTGTTGCCCCGTCGTGAATCGGACGACATGGATGCGATCATCGGGGTTGCGAAACTAGCCAGCTTCGTGCCCTCGGATTCCGATTTGGACGAAATCTACGCTGAGAGATTCGACGACTATGCCGAGCGATTCGGACATTTCGTGACGCTCATTCCTGGCGACCATGCTGCCTACGTTGCGGGCCATGAGTCAATGGCCGACAGAACGAGAAGAACGGTTGTGGGCGTTCAGGAAATGCTGACGACGCCTAAAGAGGAAAACATCCTGGAGATGGAGACGACCACGCTTCACGTAGCATTCGACAGGTACGTTGAAGATTACATCAAGAAGGAACCGAAACTTCGTGACTTGCACACCGGGAACCTGACGAATTGGGGAAACACTCAAGTCCGCATGGTGGATCGCCAGAAAGAGGTTCACACCAACAGGCCGCTCCACGAAATCAAATTGCCAGAAGTCAAGTCGATGTGTGACCATTGGCGAAGTCGTCCGATGGTGAAGGTGAACGGAAAGAAGCGACCAAAACCGATGGCACCAAGCACGGTGAAACATCACATCTGGCAAGTGAAGAATTTCTTTCAGTGGGTAGACGACAGCGATTACCGCTGGAAGGCACCAAACAAGCTGGATCGGATTCCCCTGGCGTGCGAACTCACGCCGCAGGAGAAATCCAGGCGGGTGACGCCAACCCAAGTGGATACGTGGACCATCGACGAATTGGTGACGCTGTACCAGCACGCTACCGAACTCGAACGTGTCTACCTCCTACTCGGTTTGAATTGTGGATTCGCTCCTGCTGAGTTCGGCTCGCTCCGACTCAGAGAGATTTTTCTTCATCAACGACATGGTTGCGACAAGGCGATCAAGTATCGCAGCAATACCAACCAGTCCTGGATCAAACGTGTCAGGCTCAAGAACGGGGTTTATGGAGAGTGGCTGCTCTGGCCGCACACCGTTCGGGCAATGGAATGGGCGATTGCTCGGCGTCAGAGAATTGCGAACGTCACACCAGATGCGTTCGTCATGCTCACGAAGACCGGCCTGAGCTACGTTGGACAGACCAAAGGTGGGAATCACTCAACCAAGGTCTACGCCATGTGGCGGCAAAGACTGATTGAGAGAATCCTGAAACTCAACCCAAAGTTCAGGACGTTATCTCCGAAGTATCTTCGCAAGACGAGCGGCAACGAAATTCGAGACATCGCTGATGGTGAAATCCAGGGCGTGCATCTATCCCGTGGTCAGGTCGTCAAGACCGACGACTTAGCGGAAATCTACTCGAATCGTCCACTCCGAAAAGTGTTTGAGGCATTGGAAAAATATCAGCAGCGGCTCCAACCACTTTGGGATGCCGTACCGAACCCGTTCCCGGAAGATGAGTGATTTCAATCTCGCCCAACAATGACCAACGCCAGCACGTCCATCGCCGACCTCAAGAACCTTGGCCCTGCCTCGACAGAATGGCTGGAAGCGGTTGGCATCTGCACCAAGACCGATCTGATGCGTGTCGGCCCCGTGGTCGCTTTCAGAATGGTTGAGCAAGCCAGATTCAGACCTGCTCTATGCGATGGAAGCGGCGATCACAGGTGTAAAATGGAGCGACTTGCCAACGACTCCTTACACGGGCGGAACGTAAAGTTCGGCGTCAGTGTGGATCACTTGTGGCACACCGTTGTTGTGGAACCACCTGACGAGCGAAAAGTCGTCAGTTTCCGCAAGGCGAGCCATTGTCATTTGCGTTGCCTCTTCAATCATTTGTCGCTTCTCATCACGACTGAGGTCTGATTGAAGGATCGCCCCGTATTCGGGAGTTCTCTTGTAGCCTGGAACCAAGAGAGTCGTGGCCTTGATGAAGTCTCCGTCTATCACGGCGGGGCAATATCCGAATCGGAAGTAATAGCCATCCCCACCGTCATCTGATCCGAGGACTTCCGACACGAACTGTCGTTTCGAGAAGTGCTTAGGGCAGGACTCGTAAAACGTGAATGCCAACTGGTCGCCGTGCAACGTCGTCAATTCAAAGTGAATGCACTGGTCGAAGAAGGCGAAGATTTCGCCCATTCCGAGGTACGTGTCCCATCTCAGCGACAGACGTTCGCATGTCCGCTCGATGGCGTGCCGTGACCAGCCGATGATCTTTTCCTCGGAGTCGATTGTGAGTGTCGGCTTGTGCCGGGAATAGTAGATCGTTCCTCCATCCGACTTCCGCTGCTCCAGCGAACGAAACAGAACCGTGATGTTATGACCGTTTGGAACGAACTGAACATCATGAAACGGTATCCATCGGAGAAGTACCTCCCGTGGAATTGACGAGAACACCAACCGCCCTACCAGCGAGATAAGATGAACCGCCAGAACGGCGTTGCCCGTCGAATCACTGACGGCGGCGAGCGTGTCCCGTGGGTTCTTTTTCATCCCCTTGAAGAATGCTTTCTCCCATGACCGAAATTGCGAAGAGTTTGAAAAGTCGATCTTTTTGACGGCCTTGCGGATCAGGTCCACGAACTCATCAGGAGCGTTATTTGTCTTGAAAATGAATTCGGGAAATGACTCGGCGTATCGCCGCTTCTCTGCGAGTAAGACTTTTCTCTTCGCCACAACTCGCTCACGGGCTTTTTGCTTTTTCTGCTTCTTGGCGGACGGCTTGCTCATCGTGATCCTCACGTTCCTCTCTCTGAAATGTGCCATCCAACGAAAAAGCCGGTCGGCAACGAACACAACACCAGACGATTCATCCCCACGGCGAGGACAATCATCTGAGCGTGTCGATTGCCGACCGGCTTTATGCACGATCAGGAGAACGCTCGGACCCTATAACGAATTGGACGACTGCCAGACCCAATTGGGTCACTCACACACTACTTCCCAAAACGCGGAAACGTAAAGTTGTTCCCACGGGGAATTCAAACTTCCTGTAAGTCGTTTTGCCACGACGGGTTTCAACATGGCAGGTGACGAGTTGTTTCATCTTTTGCAGACGGTACCGGAACCAAGATAACGTCCTCTGGCTGCCCTCTGATGACAACTTCGCCCAATCAAAATCGGACGCCGCTCTCCGCATAGCTCCGTCCGGTCAGCATTACCGAGGCTCCCGAATCGCCAACACAGTAGCCGAACGTGGAGGCTCGACCCCATTCAACCTGCTTCCGGTGGCCGCAGGAGGCGGGGCTGCGGCCAACAACACGCACCCGGCCTCGACTCCTTACGATGTCGCCGCTTGGTGGGTGAAATATCTGTTGCCGGACAAAGGTGTTTTAATGGATTGCTTCGCAGGTTCGGGATCAATGCTTCTGGCTGGCTTGGACTACGGTGCGTCGAAGGTAATCGGCATCGACAAGTACAAAAAGTATCTCAAGATCGCTGAGAAGCGGCTTTGTGAGTGATGTGGTTGGCAAAGATGTTGGAGGCGTGCGAAGAAGTGAACAATGAATTCGTCGATGTCACCATCTTCTACCTCGAAATGCTGGCCCCGTCAGACCGATCCATCTCAACTCCGAGAGACGGACTGGCGGTCGTCCACGCTCAGTCACCGACCGTTCCATATTACCGCTCTCTCTACGACGCCGTGGGTGGCGAGTATTACTGGCTGAGTCGCAGGAAACTCTCTGACGCCGAACTGGCTGCGATCATTCACGATCCGTTGAATGATTTGCATGTCCTGCATGTGGACGGGACGCCCGCTGGTTTTGCCGAGTTGGACCGCCGCCAGCCGAACGAGGTTGAGTTGGTGCAATTTGGTTTGATGCCCGACTTCATCGGCCAAGGGTTGGGGAAGTGGTTTCTGAAATGGACCATCGACAAAGCGTGGAGTCATCAGCCACAACGATTCTGGCTGCATACTTGCACGCTGGACCATAACGCCGCCTTGCCGACGTACAAGAAGGCCGGGTTCATCCAGTACAAGCAGGAAGATATTCGCAGGGAGTTGTGATGGGCGTGACGGAGAAACTCGACGACGTTCCGCCCGGCACAGACCGACTTGCCTTCCGAGAATGGAATGACGACGACCTCGACCGATTCCATGCAATCTGCTCCGACCCGCAGGTCATGAAATTCGTTGGCGATGGTCAGGCGTGGTCGAGGGACCGAACTGGTCGATTTATCCATTCGGCTAAGGAGATGTTTCGTGAACACGGATATTGCCAGTGGGCATTGATCCACAAAGTTGACGGCGAGTTGATCGGATACTGCGGCTTCGTGAACTCAGACGATGCCCCGGAGATCGGTTGGCGACTCGCACCAGAGTATTGGGGAAAAGGGCTGGCGACCGAAGCAGCCAGGGCGGTCCTCAAGCATGGCATTGAGACGCTCGGATTTCAGCGGGTGATTGCCACGGTCCAAGCGGCGAACGTGGCGTCGATCCGAATCATCGAGAAGTTGGGGATGACGCAGGTGGAAAGATTCGACCGAGACGGGCGGGAAGTCCTGGTTTATTCGGCGGACGCCGGTCGTCTCACGTCAGGGTAATACCTGCCGCTACTTCACAGATTGGATCAGTGCTTCCTTCGCCTTTCGTGACATGGCTTTGATCGCCAACTCTCGCTTCAACGCACTGCTTTGATTCGGTTGCTCTTCCTGATATTCCAAAATGACCGGCAGTCGGCTCCGTGTGTAACGTGAAGCGGTGCCAGCGTTGTGTTGTTCGATCCGTCGCTCCACATCTTTGGCGATGCCCGTGTAAAGCGAGCCATCAGCACATCGCACGATGTAGACAAACCACTGCTCGGCCCGTTTCTTCTTCGATTTCAATACGGACTTCCTTGCCTTGGACTTCGGCCTCAATCGAATGATATTATCTTCGCTGTGCCCCTGGTTTCTTGGCCGTCGCCAACCCGCCTTCTGTGCAGGAAGAAGTGTGGTAGCCAGTCCACCCGTGAAACTCAACATCCACGAAACCGGCGTCGGATAACATTTGCAGGAGCGACCGCTCCCAAATTGCACCGGCAATTCAGTCGGACCACGATCCTTTGGTCGCTACTTCTTCCGGCGTCACATCGTCATGCAAGAGAATGTCTGCCATCTGGATGCGACCACCGGGACGCAGCACCCTGAAGACTTCGGCCAACACCTTCGGTTTGTCGGTGCAGAGGTTGAAAACACCATTTGTAATTACCACATCAACGCTGGTGTCCTCAAGCGGCAGAGCCTCAATGTCGCCAAGGCGAAACTCTGTATTCTCCAGCCAAAGAGCATCGACATTTTGTTTTGCCTTGTCGATCATCTCTGGAGTCATATCGACGCCGATCACCTTACCTGACGGGCCAACCTTGCGAGCAGCAAGGATGCTGTCCAGACCCGCACCGCTACCGAGGTCTAACACATTCTGTCCAGGAGCAAGTTCACCCAAACCAAATGGATTGCCCACGCCGCAGAACGACTCTGTTACGGAAGTAGCCAGGTTTTCAATCTCATCGGGATCGTAACCAAGCGTCTTAGCATTTTCTGGACCGACAGGAAATCTGTTCTCCTGCGATAGTGCGACCTTCGCAAATCGTTCCCGAATCAAGCCATGAAACTGTTCTTGCGATTCTTGCATCGTTTGTATCTCCATCATGCGAACCGAATCGGTCCGTTTGTTCTCCCACTTAGGCATCCCACGCAAGTTCTCGGCGGAATGTTATCGTTCCTTCTTGCTGGAACCCATCTTCTTTTCGACTCCCAACATCGTCTGCATCATCTTCACTGGCAATGGGCCATCCTTCTGTTTCATCATGGGCATCATCTTGGAGCAGACCGCTGGACATATTTCGGCCATCATCACCGCCATCTTCGGAATCTCGTCCAGTTTCTTGCGTTGCTCCAGCCAACTCGCCACTTCACATCTTCTTGATGCCCCTGATCGACTATCTTGAATTATCGGCATTTTCCGTTATGATTCCAACGAATTATTATCATAGATTGCATGAATATAGTGCATAGAACCGAAGGCTCGGAACGTGAATCTCGACCAACTCGAAACATTTCTTGCCGTCGCACGGACCGAGAGTTTCACGAAGGCGGCTCCGCAGGTTCATCGCACGCAATCGGCAGTGTCACGACAGATTCAAGAACTGGAGCGGTCGCTGGGCGTTCCACTGTTTGAGCGGCTTGGCAAACAGGTCTTGCTGACCAATGCCGGTCGAATGTTACTGAATGATGCTCCGCTCCTTCTCCAGCAGACCGAGACATTGCGGGGGCGGTTACGGGACATCGGGCAAGGAGTTTCAGGCGAACTTCGTATCGGGGCCACCGTGACTGCGGCCAACACGTTCATTCCCGATGTGCTGGCACAATTTCGTCTCCGCTATCCGGCAGTGAATTTGAACTTGCTGCCGGGGCAAAGCAAACTCTTGGCTAGGAGACTTCGCCGCAACGAACTCGATGTCGCCGTTCTCGGTTCCCAAGTGGAAGAAGCCGATCTCACAGCTTGCCTCCACATTCCCGATCAGATTGTGATGGTGGCATCGCCAGACCACCCCCTGACGAAGAAAAGAACGATCAAGCCCGCCCAACTGGATGGCGTGGACTTTATCCTTCGAGAATCAGGTTCCGATTCCCGCACCCTCGTCGATCATTGGATCAACGAGCAACAGGTCAGCATCAACATGCTGATGGACCTCTGGTGACCCGATACGATCAAGCGTCTGGCAGTTGCCGGGCTGGGAATCGCTACGTTGTCCAAAGCCTCCGTCGAGTTGGAACTGGAGCAGAAACGTCTTGCCGTTGTTCGAGTCAAAGGCTGGCCGCTCCGTCGCACCATGACCGTAGTGCATCACCGCCAAAAGTATCGGTCCAAGGCACTCATTGCCTTCCTGGATGAACTGAAATCGCAGGCGAAAACTCCAAAGAGAGCCGTCCGCAGAAAGAGCCGGTGACCGGGCCGTGCGAGTGGCGGCAAATTTCTCTGGTGCCGGGAAGAAACAAAGATACTTTTTGGCGTCCGAAATGCAAAAACCTTGAGGCCCGGTTCCATCCTGACCCCGGTTCCGCCCCTCATTGCCCTCTTCTTTCTTGAAGGCGAAAAATCCTCGAACTCCTACTTTTTCAAAATGGCGGAATCAAAACTTCCGCCAGCAACGCATAGAGCCGTGCGTCAATGAAACGACCATCCTTGAGATAATGTCCCCGCATCAGCCCTTCAAACTCGAAGCCACATTTCTCCAGCACTCTGGCCGACGCCACATTCCCGTCAAAGACGGGTGCAGAGATTCTCGCCAGATTCCATCTCTCGATGGCGAATTGACACGCCACACCGACTGCCGCCGTCGTTATTTTTCTATTCCAAAACGGTTTACCAAGCCAGTAGGCAACCTCTGCACTGTGGTTCTCAACCAGATCGGAGAAGGTAACACAGCCGATGAAAAAATGATCGGAATTGCGGATGGCAAAGTGGAGCGGGCAACCTCCATGCCCCCAGGCACGTTCAGCGACGGTTCTCATCGTTCGGTAGAATTCTTCAGGGCCGTATGGGAAGGCGATGCCGGTCGTGCGGTCGGAGATTTCCTTGTCGGCGAGATGCTCGATGACGGCGGCTTCGTCGGTGCGTAGGAATTCGGTGAGGGAGAATTCCGGGGTGATCGGGAGTCGAATGTGTGTGGTCTGGCTCGCTGGTGGCATACCGAGCTAGACGGTGGAGTGGGGGATTGGTTCATGAATGGTCGTGACTATCACGCAGAACGATGAACGAACGCCAAAGAGTGGAGTCACGATATAGTGGAGGCAAATCGGGTTGTATCCGATTTGATCCGTGTATCCGATTTTGTATCCGATTTGGACTGAATCCTCTTGATATGGGGCGTCGGATTGCGATGACGCAAGAGCCGAAATAACAAGGAGTTACGAGCGTATTCTTGCAACCGCCTGGACTCCCGATTGCTCTGCCCCTATCCTCCACTGTTTATAACTCATTGCCGAGTCGTTAGTTACGATTACCTGCTACTGCTGAACGTCGGTCGAAAAAACGGTCATTACCACTTTTTCTACCACATTTCGGCAACCGGCAGAGCGGCGTGAAACGAAACCGTTTCACCACTCCCTAACAGCCTGTTGATTTTCTCTGCAATCGCGCTATTCTTGTGGCAACACGAATGGAGGCGTTGCGATGAGTTTGGGACGACGATCTAGCGA
>PBSM01000250.1 GCA_002726245.1 Planctomycetaceae bacterium
TCGTAAGACGGGCACTCTTGCCCGTCTCTGAGTGGACGGGCAGGAGTGCCTTGCCCTTACCCACATTCCTCGCCTCCTCCGGCCCCCTGTCGGTGGGGTAGCGATTGGCAAGCTACCAAAGAGGCAAGCGAGAAACGGCTCCCCGCCGACCCAGCGTCGGTGGAAGCAATGTCGAGTCATGAGGTCCACCGACACGGGGTCGGAGGGGCCTGCGTCCGTCGTGCTTCGACGGTAGCCTTCAATCATGCTTCCACCGACGCGGGGTCGGTGGTGAAATGTGGGTAAGGACAAGGCAGGAGTGCCCATCCTACGAAGTACGACAGTGATTGTTCGGCCGATCCTAAGGTCCTTTCCATCCGGAATGAGTTGCTATTGCGCGCCAAGCGACTCCAGAAAGGCGAGGATCTCGAAGACCTCGTCTTTACTGAATCGATCCAATAACGCCTTCGGCATCATCGACTTGGAAGTCTTTAGCATCTCGTCGATGTCACCGCGTTGAATCACAGTCGGCTTGAGAGCTTCGGGGTTGTCGAGAACGGAGACGGACTGTTTGTCCTCGGCCGTCACAATGCCGGTGACGACTTTGCCATCCGCCGTGTAGATGACGTGGACCGCGTACTTCGGATCGATCCGATGCGATGGCTCAAGGATCTCTCGCAAAACAGCGAGCCGATCACCTTTCCAACGCTTAAAGGCTTCCGTCAGCTTCGGGCCAACCGTCCCTCCTTGACCCTTGACCTTGTGGCACTGAACGCACGTCGCTTCTGTTAACAAACGGTGTCCGATTTCCGGCGACCTGCTGCGCAACCCAGTATCGAGATCCGCCGTGAAGTCGTCGAGCGTCCACGCTTGAACGAACGAGCGGTTACTACCAATTGGGTCCTTTGGCTTTATCGGGTTCTTCAGCCACGCATCCAAGTCCTCGACCACAACCATCACGCCGTACATCCGCATCCAGTGCCGCGGGAAAGTGCAGACGTACGGATACTCGCCCGGCTCGGAAGGAGCGGTGAATGTCAAGCGTGCCTGCCGGTGAGGCTGCACCATGTCTGTTGCGTGCAGCACCTTGTCGCTATCGGGGACGTATTGCCTTCCCTGATGACCGTTGGGACCCTCGGAAAGTCCTAACTGTGCCACCTCTTTGAGTGCGTCAGGGACTGTCAGTACGAGATTGTGCGGCATCAGGTCTTCGTTCTGCAGAATCACTTGGACGGGCCGACTAGCTTCCACGACGAAGTACGGCAAGTCGTACCGCATCTCTTCTTCGACCGTCTTGATACGGACGACGCGAACCGTGATGTCGCGAAGTCGTCCGCGATAGGAGCGAGCCTGCTCAACGGGGAGCCGCGCGAGCAGTTGATCCGCAAGTTGCATCGCGTCGATGAACCTGTCGGAAGTACGATCGGCCGCCGGAGTCGCTTCGGCATGCTTCACGAGAAAGTCGATCAGCTTGCGACTGGCGTCAGGGTCTCGATGCTCGGTCGGTATTTTCAACATTGTGGCCACGGCGGCATCTCGCAGTTTCGCATCAGAAGCGAGCGGTGCGACCAAGCTGAACGTTTCGTCTTGTTCCGCGGGCACAGACGCGATCGCTAGTACCGCGGCCCGGCGCACATTCATCGGGTATGATGCATCGATCAGGGTGGCAACTTGGTCGCGAAGACTTGCCCGTAGCCTGGGCTTGGGAATGAGTGACACGGCGGCGAGCCAATCCAACGTTGCCGAGGGCTTGCTCTTCGCGGCGGACCAGGCAGCCGCGCCTTGACCTGCCGTTACCAGCCCTGCGTATCCGGTTGAGCGCAGCATTCGGTTGTCGGATTGTGTGGCTTCCCTCAACGCGTCTGTTTGATTTGTCAGCAGACTCCGCGGCTGACGCAGTAGCAGCGCGGCAAGCTGGCGTCCCGTTCGTTGTTGCTGCCGATCGTCGGGATTGATTGTTTCGAGAGCCGTTAGAAGCTCTGTTGCCGCATCGGACTTGTTGAGTTCAACCAGCCCGGCAAGTGCCTCTTCGCGATACTGCGGCGACATCCCGGCTCGCGTCACAATCGCGGAATAAACAGGAGCGTACTTTGCATCATCCGTCTTCCGTTCCACGAGCAGCAGACGCTCGTTGTCCAAACGGTTCAACTGATACTGAACGATCCGTAAGCTCTTATCAAGGAAGATCTTCGGCGGTTTCACGGGCTCGGCCAGCCCAGAGGTATGATGGTCATGTTCCTCCGCAGGCACTGTGGCGCAAATGAGCGCTGCCACCACGAATCGAAGACCAACGGAAAACGGAAGATTCATGGGCGAGTCTCGGAAGGTGAGTATCTACGGAGAGCTAGCGAGCCTTCCATGTTACTCTAATCGCTTCTTCGCGCCTAAGTGCCGAGAAGGGCAGCTACGCGGCCTTCGTTCGCCGGGCCGGACCGTGGCACGAGCTTCAGAGTCTCGCCCGACTCGACCGCGTTGGCGGACTCGTCCGTTGCATTTCGTCGAACCCACGCGCGTGAGGCGGCGAATAACTCTCTCGCGTAGTGAAGGCCGAACGTATGCATACCTAAAAGGGAGACGATGAGGATCGCGCCGATCACTGCACAGGTTGCCATCAAGTTCAGCCCACACCACGGAGCAACCAGAAGCAACGAGATCGCTCCCACGGCAAAGCTTCTAAACATCCCATAGTTCGCGTGAAATGTCTCTAATCGGCTCGACAACCCGTCGGCCGTCACCAGTGATCGTGCCGTCGCCACTGCCTGTCTCCACTCCGCGAGCGTAGCGACCTGATCTTGGCCCGAGACCTCCAAGGCAAGTTTCTTGAGTGCCGGAGTAAGCTCGCGGTGCTACCGCGTGAACGGCCAGTCCGTGGGTAGGCCACCGAAGTCGGCCCAGTAGAGACGATGCGTAAGCTGTCCGAGCACTTGCAACATGTGCCCCAACGCGAACGCCAGGAACAGATGCACCGTGGCCGTTCCCATGTCGCGAGGCAAGAGCACGACGTGGAACAGATAGTCGGTGGGTAGCATCGCACCCAGGCCGAACAGAAAGGCAACACCCGGGACGATGACCGCGACAAATTCGTAGATGCTTAGCTTTTCCATGAATGAGCGTCGGGCCCGAACTCGATAACTGGAGAATCCTCCTAACATCATCGGACCAGACGGGTGCCTTGCGCCAGTTATGCAACCTCACCCGGCAGCCAGCAATGCTGTCATTCGCGGCAGTGATCAGATGAACTGGAAGCCCTTCGTATAAGGGTACGACGCGGGTAGTGTCCTAAAGTTGTGTTGGAACTTGGAAGCGGCGTTCGCCATGTTCGCAGCCTACTAGAACTACTGCTGGCAGACTCGCAAGCCCGGCAAGTCTGGTGAGACGCGACCGAGCGCGGCTATGATGGCGAAGCTGGCCGGTCACGTCTGGAGCTTCGACGAGCTGTTTGAAGAGGTTCTACAATCAGAATGAAGCTAATATCGTGACGCTTTTAGGTACTACCGCGAAAGGTCTCCCAATGAAGCTCGCGTTGCCGTGCTTGCTTTTTCTTCTGCTTGCTACGACCCTCGCCAGAGCGGCTGATCTGCCGGCCCGCACGTCGGTCCAGGTCGCTCGGGCATCGCAAGGCATGGTCGTCTCCGAGACTCCCCACGCCAGTCGCGTCGGCCGCGATGTGCTGACTCGCGGAGGCAACGCTGTCGATGCGGCCGTCGCGACGGCGTTTGCCTTAGCGGTCACATGGCCCGAAGCCGGCAATATCGGAGGTGGCGGCTTTATGATGGTTCATCCCGCCGACGGGAAGCCGCCAGTCTGTGTCGAGTATCGCGAAACGGCCCCAGCCGCAGCGACAGAAACGATGTTTGAACTCGGCGAGAGCCGCTACAACTGCAAAGCTGTTGGTGTTCCCGGAACGGTTGGCGGCTTGCAGTTGGCTCATGAGAGCTTTGGCCGCTTGCCGTGGAGAGATATCGTCATGCCAGCAGTGCGGTTGGCGGAGAGCGGCTTTGTCGTTGATGACTGGTTGGCCTATTCGACGAACAAAGTGCTCGAACAAGAGAACGTTCGGTTGGGCGATCGTTACGCGGAACTGCGGCGCGTCTATAGTCATCCGCAAGGTCGGCCGTGGCGGAAGGGCGACGTGATGGTGTTGCTCGATTTAGCTCGCACGTTGCGCACGATCGCCGAGCGAGGTGGGAATGCGTTCTACGAAGGCCGGATTGCCGACTTGCTTGTGGCGGAGATGCAGCGCGGCAATGGAATCATTAGCAAGCAGGACTTGGAGGGCTATCGCGCCAAAATCCGTAAGCCGATTGGCGGGACATATCGCGGCTACGACTTGTACGGACCGCCACCTCCCTGCTCCGGTGGCACATGTGTCATCGAAACGCTGAACATTTTGGAGCCGTTCAAACTTCGAGAGCATCCGAGGTTCGGAGCCCGCAACCTGCATCTCATTGCCGAAGCGGCGCGGCGCGCTTTCGCCGATCGAGCGAAGTATCTCGGCGACCCGGACTTCACTTCCATTCCCAAGCATCTGACCGGCAAGGAATATGCAGCGAAGCTGGCAGGCGCCATCAAGCTCGACGAAGCGACCCCGAGCGAAGCGATCGCGCCCGAGATCCAACTCGCTGACGAGAGTCCTGACACGACGCACTTCTCAGTGATCGATGGCGATGGCATGGGAGTCAGTAACACCTATACGCTCGAAGCGAGTTGGGGCTCTCGGATCGTCGTGCCGGGAGCTGGGTTCTTGTTGAACAACGAGATGGGCGACTTCAATTGGAAACGCGGTCACACGGATCGCAAAGGCCGAATCGGAACCGATGCAAATCTGATTCGACCCGGCAAGCGAATGCTCAGCTCGCAGTCGCCATTCATCGTCGCTCGCGATGGCAAAGTCGTGTTGCTCACCGGCAGCCCCGGCGGTCGCACGATCATCAACACCGTCCTCGGCAACATACTCAACGTGCTCGAATTCGAGATGCCGATTGACAAAGCGATCGATACAGCACGCCTGCATCATCAATGGTTTCCGGACGAGATCACGTTCGAAGGCACGAAGTCGGACGAGCACGCATCCGCCGTCAAGAAACTCCGCGACTGGGGGCACACGGTTCGCTATCGCTCTCGCCAAGGCAGCGCTCATTCAATCCACGTTGATTTGAAGACGAGCAAGTACGTTGGCGTTGCGGATTGGCGGCGCGGTGGCTTCGCGGCGGGGCATTCGCAGTAGCCACGCATTCGCAGTAGCCACGCATTCGCAGTAGCCACCTAGTGTTGGTAGATGAACTCCTGGGAATTCAAGACCGTCCAGAGGACGTCTTCCCACGCCTTGCGTTTGTCTTCGCTCTGTGTGACGTGATCCAAGAGTGCCTCCGTCGTGGCGTCCGACGGAGGGCGAGACAATGCCCGGAGGTATAACTCGCCGAGAATCTCCGCATCCGAGCCTTTCCGCGCTAGCAGGTGTCCGATCCGATTGTCCGCGTAAGCCAGCTTGTTCGTAACCACCGGGCCGACGATCAATTCCAAGGCCTGCTTGCGGCCGAACTTTTGTTCGCGGTCGCATTCGCAGGTCTGGGTGCGGTTAGGTTGACCGAACGTTCGCAGAAACGGGTTCAATTCATATCTAACGTATTTCCCCGATTCGTTGATAAGTGTCGCGATGTCATTCACCGGCAACTGCACAGCGCGGGTGCCTGCGGGGAGCTTGACGGACTCGGTCGGAATGCCCGAAATGTAATCCTGCATGATCTCATACGATTCGGGAACACCCGTCACATCGCATATCGCATCCAACAGTACTTCGGCGGGAAGTGGTCGGGCGAGCATGTGCGAGAAGTATTGTCCGTCTTTCTGGCGGGACTCATTCGCAGCCGCCCTCAATTGGTAAGTACGAGAACTCACAATCGTACGGATCAAAGGTCGCAGCTTGTAACCGGTGGCAACAAAGTCCTCAGCCAGTGCGTTGAGCAACGCATCATTGGCCGACGGATTCGAATCGCGAAAGTCATCCACTGGCTCGACAATGCCGCGTCCATGAAGATGAAACCAAATCCGGTTGACGACAGCTTTGGCGAAGAAAGGATTTTCCTTTCGGGTCAGCCAGTCGGCTAACAGTTGGCGGCGGTCTTGACGCTGGTCAACGTCCGATGCGCGTTCGCCGAGAAAGCCGGGAGCGACGGGCGCACCGGTTGACTCGCGGGTGATTTCGGCTGCCTTGAAGTCCAGTTCGACTACCATTTGCCGGCGGTCGGGCCGTCCGCTTGGGCCTGCCTTGCCAAGTCGGCTTCGCTTCACCTGAGTGAACATGGCCGCGAGACCGAGGTAGTCATCTTGTGTCCAGCGTTCAAAAGGGTGATTGTGACATTGGGCACACTGCAGACGGACGCCCAAGAACAACTGCGAAGTTGCCTCGGCGAGATCCTTTTGCAGATAGTTCGGGTCAGTCACTTCCTTGGGCGTAGGAGCGACACAGAAAAAGTTCACAGCCGGATTGCTGTACGACTCGCCCTTTGACGTCAACAAGGCCTCGGCAAGTTCGGCTATCGAGACATCGTTCTCGATCCAGTCGCGTAGCCAAGCATGATACGCCTGGGCTCCGGCCAGTTGGATCGAATCGCGACTCACACGCAACACGTCCATCCATTTCTTGGTCCAGTAGTCCGCATATTCCGGCCACTGCAAGAGTTCATCGATCAGTTTGGCCCGCTTGTCTGGCTCGGTATTGGCGACGAAAGCTTGAGTCTCGTCGGGAGTAGGCAGGATTCCGCAGACGTCGAGGTAAAGCCGTCGGACGAATTGATCGTCGCTACATAGTTCGGACGGCGTGATGTGTAGCATCTTCAGTTTGGCGAAGACATGCGTATCGACGTAGTTGTTCTCGGGCGGCTCGGGCCAACGGTAATCTGCTGGTGGTGAAGCGATGTGCATGAGGCGGACCGACGCCATCTTGCCGAGGAACCGGCAAAGGATGGCGACTTCACCTTGCCGGTTGAACTCGACCAGTCCAGTTCCATCGACGTTGGCAACCGCGAGGTCCGTCGAGGAGAAGGTGGTCAAGGATGTCACACCCGCGGTGTGGCCATCGTCGAACGTCGCGCGAACCGCTAACTGCTGCCAGCGCGCCGGGGCGTGCGAAACGCTTCTGGAGGGGACGACGGTCAGAGAGCGAAGCTCGGTTAGAGTCCCGGCTTTAGCCGGTTCGGTCGCCGAAGACCGCCTAAAGGCGGGACTCCAACGCGCATCGTCATGAAGCCCTTCGGCTTGCCAGCCGCGGAGGAGTTGCGCGAACGGACTGGCGTGTCTGAAACGCTTGCCGCCAGCGTGCGAGACGTGGTTCAAAGCTTTCAGCAATATGAGGCTGTTGCTGGGAGCGAAGGCATTGGTCCGCCGACCGAATGCGTCGCGAGTCAGTTGCTGATAGTCCAAGTCTGGATCAGACCCCCAGAGACTGAGCCGAAAACCGCTCTTGCCGCTGGGAGTGCCGTGACAACGAATGTCGCTGCAACCTGCGGAGCTTAGCACCGGCATGACTTCACGGCGAAAGCTGATCGGTCGCGGCTGCAGCGAGTTACTGATCGTGACAGGCACCAGAGCATGCTGGTCTCCGACGCGGATTTCGAGATGCGTTGTGCCGTCGGTTCGGCCGGTTACCAATCCACGCGAAGTGACAGCGAGCAAGTCCGGATCCGTCGCCTTCCACTCGCAAAAGCAAGTCAAGTCGCGCACGGAAGCATCGGCGTAGCTCCCGGTGACTAGCACTTGCTGGCTTGCGCGAGCATCGACAAGTACAATGGCCTTCGGCTCAACGTTCAAGGCGACTGGGCTTCCGATGATTGCCGCTCTTGTAACCGCATCGGTCGGAGACGCAGCGCGGAGAGAACCAACGAGGAGGGAGCCGCAAATCAACAATAAAGCGAAACGTTGCATCATTTTTCCCATACGCGAGCTCGTTCAAGCCTACGCAAGAATCTCTTCAATGACCCCTCCGCCGAGACTGAGTCGGGCCGGTTGCCCTGAGGAATCTGGAATCTGCATCTCGGGATCGATACCCAAACATGCGTAGATCGTGGCGCATATGTCGGCGGGGCTGACGGGATTGTCCTTCACGTAGGCCGCCTGGTCATCCGACGCTCCATAGACAGTTCCTCCGCGAATGCCCGCGCCGGCGAAGAGCACCGAATAGCAAAACGTCCAATGGTCACGACCTGCGTGCTTGTTGATCTTTGGTGTGCGACCCATGTCGCTCATCACGACGACTAGTGTATCTTCCAAGAGGCCGCGAGCCGTAAGATCTTCCATCAGGCCAGAGAATGTCACGTCGTAGTTGGGCAGGAGCGTTTCTTTCAGGATGCCAAAGTTGCGTTGATGGGTGTCCCAGCCTGCGCCGTCGATCCTTCCTGGCCTTGTCCAGAAGATGTCCCACGTGACATTCACGAATTGCACGCCTTGCTCCACCAACTTGCGGGCGATCAATGCGCTGTTACCAAACAACGTCCGTCCGTATCGATCGCGAAGCTCGGGAGTCGCACTTTCAACATCGAATGCGTCTCGGACTCTCTTGGAAGTCAGCAACGTGAGAGCGCCCTCCTGAGCACGGCTGAACTCACCGCCGCCGTCCGCTTGCCGCAGCGCGTCGTCGATTTGCTGGGCGAGTCGCCACCGCTTGTTCAATCGATCAATCGTGACTCCCGCCGGCAGCGTCGCCGTCGGCAGCCGCGGTGTGCCAAGTGCGACCTGCGGATGATAGGTGTCTGGAGATGGCTTCTCGGAGGTGGGTTCGCACTCGGTAAAGAGCGGGTCGTATTGCCTCCCCAGGAACCCACCGTAAGGTCCGGCACGACGGATATGTTGTCCCCACCCCAACATACACGGCATATGCACATATGCCGGAAACTCACCGCGGTCATGGTTGAGAAACTCGCAGACCGAACCCATGCTCGGCGGCAGGCCGTCCTGAACGACTCCGATCGAGGGAAGCGGCTCGGGATAGCCAGTGAGGCTTGGCATCGGGTTATGACAGCCGCCTTTGTGGTTGACAGTTCGCACGATGGCAGACTTGTGCATCCAGTGCACCGATTTCGGCAGCAGTTCGGAGACCTCGATTCCCGGAGCCGTCGTAGCAATCGGCTTGAACTCGCCTCCGACACCGCCAGGAGCCTCCGGTTTCAGGGCGAACATGTCCTGCGTCGGCGCTCCGCCAAGTAGATACAGCACAATCACGCTCTTCGCCTTGCCAGGCCGCTGCGCGTTTTCGTTTTGAGCGACAGTGGCTGCAGCATCTCGAGGCAAGCCGAACATCCCACCCAACATGGCCAGCCCACCTGCCTGCAAACTCTCGCGTCGCGTCAACCCATCGCAGCATCTGCGTGGACTACCAAGGATCGTGATCACGGCATCCTCAATTCGGTGCGAGTTTGGGCACGGCCAAACTATCCATCTCGTCGGAACTAGCGAATAACAACCGCCACTCGCGATACGCCACAATATACAGAAACTGCGGCGATGGTGATACAGAAACTACCGCGATGTCCGTCAATCCTGAGCGAGTTGCAAAGCGGTAACAAGATCGTGGATAATCAGTCGAATAAGTTCAGGGGTGATCTTCCGGAGACAGGTGGTACTTGGATCACCTGCTCTTCAAAGCTGTGCGACTCCGGTTTCTTCCAAAGTTTCTTGCCGGAGTGGAATAAGAGAACCGCTGATGAACGCTAATCGGCGCTAATGTGACGGAAGACTGCCTTGATTAGCGTTCCATCAGCGTCCGTTAGCGGTTGAACTCCTTGCCATCTAACTGCCCGAGTCCAGCAACGTCTTATGAAGATGGACGCGACTCGAGTTGTCGCTCGACGTACTTAGCGAGCAAGTCCGTTTCAATGTTGACGCCGCCGCCGATTGCCAAGCCGCCGAGCGTTGTGACCTGCAATGTATGCGGGATCAACGCGACGCTGAAACGTTCGTCTTCGACATCGACTAGTGTCAAGCTGACCCCGTCCACCGTGACCGAACCTTTGCTCGCCATCTGACGTGTCAGTTGTCGCGGCACTCGGAACCAGAAGTAAGACCAGTCGGCGTCGTCTCTTCGTTCGTCTAGCGTTCCCATCGCGTCGATGTGTCCCGTCACGAGGTGTCCACCAAGGCGATCTCCAAATTGCAGTGACCGCTCGAGGTTCGCGCGGCTCCCCTTGGCGAGCCGTCCGAGATTCGTGCGACTGAGGGTTTCCTCACCAGCATCAAAACCAAACGTCTCTTCGTCCAAGATGACAATCGTCAGACAACAGCCATTCACGGCGATACTGTCACCAATCGCTGCGTCTTTCGCGATCGAGCCGTTACGCATCACCAGGCGAACTCCGGGTGGTTGCGATTCTACAGCAACAACCTCTCCGAGGGCTTCAACCAGGCCAGTGAACATCGGTCACGCTCGCGTGAGAAGGCGACTCCGCAGGTTTCGTACGGGCTTAGGATCGTTCGAGGAATAAGTGGCGTAAGCTTCCAGCTTGCGAACCCGCATTATCGCAAGCTGGAAGCTTACGCCACGGAAAACCGGACAGTTATTTCCAGAACGATCCTTAA